>JBJYXA010000233.1:0-3594 GCA_046259705.1 Caldilineaceae bacterium | reverse complement strand
TCTTCAAAAACAAACCCGGTACGTAGGGTGTACCGGGTTTGTGATGGGTATGAGAACGCTTACTTCGTCTCGCGGTAAATGACGTGCTTGCGCACAAAGGGATCATAGCGGCGCATTTCCATCCGCTGTGGATCGTTGCGGCGGTTCTTCTGTGTAAGGTACATATGCCCGCTTTCGGTGCTCTTCATCTTAATCAAAACCCGAACGCCCTTTTTCTTTGCCATAATGCCTCCTCCTGACTTTATCCCACAAACCTCATTAGGCTTGCCAGCATCGAACTTAAGTTTATCAGGCGTCATTATAGCGTGGTTGTTCACACTGTCAAGCCTAGTTGCACATACTTCTGCGTTGTGATACAATAACTCTATCTAACATAGAACTATCCGAGAATTCACACTGGCGTACCAAAAACGCTCGCAGACATAATTGTCGGATAGAGACATAAACTACTATTGGTGAGTGGCGCGGCGTGTATCGCAAAGTAGAATGGAAGGAATACTCGATGGAGTATCAACGTGTCCCCTCAGAACAAGTCGCGCGGTGGGCAACCGCGATTCGAGAACGCGGCCTTACGGATGTGGCGCTCCCGTTTTTGGACGTGCTTCAGGTTTGGGGATTTGTCGGCGGGCAGATGTTGTGGATGTTGGCCCCCTTCTTCGGCGAGAGACTCGTGCCGTTCGCCGAGGCGTTGGAGCAACCGGAAGTGCTGCGCCAGCTTGAAGACAATTTGCGCGCGGGTGAGGTGCAGTAGATGATGAGCCAGACCCTGATGCAGTTGATGGCTTTGGGCGTTGTCCTGGTGGCTGTGATTGCTTTTGCGATCTACGGGATGCGCTACCGCAAACAGTCGACGGCGACGCGCCAGGTCCCCGTCTTTCACGCTCTGGCCGACGAGGTCGGGCGTGTGGCTGAGGAAGGTGCGTCCATTCACGTCGCGCTGGGCAATGGTAGCCTTATTGGCGACGACGCGATGACGTCTGTGGCCGCACTGCAAGGGTTGAGCGGCCTGATCGACTTGTCGGCGGTTTATGACACACCCCCACTTATCACCACCAGCGATCCCACGCTTTACTTGCTGGCAGGGGACTGGTTGCGCCGCGCCTACGCACGCCTTGGCAGCGCCGATCTTTACAGACCGGCGGCAGTGCAGTTTACGGCAACCTCCCCCATTACGTATGCAGCGATGGCGGCGACCTACCTCGCCGACGGTGGGATCAGTTCGAACGTCGTCTTGGGCGCGTTCACTCAAGAAGCGACTCTGTTGACGACCGCCGCGGAGAGACGAGGTATTCATTCTTCCGGCGGTACTACATCGCCACAAGGTCTGGGCGCGCTATACCCGGCTCTGGATCAGGAGCAGTTGGTGATGGGCGAGGATATGTTCGCCAGTAGCATGGCTGGGTCGCAGCGTTCCTCGACGGTGGCCAGCCTGGGAGCGCAGGATGTGCTGCGCTGGTTGGTGATCCTCGGTATCGTTGGCACGGCTCTGCTCTCGTTCTTGGGGTTAGGAGGAGCATAGATGTTCAAACGCTTTCTCCCAACGGTTATGGCGATGATCACAGGGATTCTGGTGTTGCTTGGCTATCTGCTGCCTGTGGAATTTATCGCGATGCTGCGCGACGGGATTCTACTGCGCTGGGCCGTGGTTTTAGCTGCTTTTGCCTTGATCGTAGCCTATTTAAGCTTGCTGCGCGTCCATCTGCTGCGGCTGACCAGCGCCAGCAAGAAGAAGTTCTCCAGCCTGTTGGTCATCGTGTCGGCGCTTGTTACGCTGGCGCTGGTGCTTGTTCAGGGCGTCGAAGGGAAGTGGACGCAACAGGTGCTTAAGGCCGTGTTGATACCTGGCGAATCGGCGCTTCTGGCGCTCACCGCAGTGACGTTGATTGTGGCGGGGATGCGCATCTTGCGCGCACGGCGCACGGCCGGCGCGGTCGTCTTTGTGGTCGCTGCAGGCATTGTCCTGCTGACGACCGTCGCTTACAGTGTGTCCCCGCCCGTTCTCGGCGTGCTCCGGCAGGGCGTCGACACCCTGGCGGCGGCGGGAATGCGCGGACTTGTGATAGGGGTCGCCCTGGGCGTCACATTAACCGGCCTGCGGGTTCTCTTAGGCATTGACCGGCCGCACAGCGATGAGTGAGTGTGAATATGGTCCGTTGTCCTAAATGTGGCAAAATGAATCAGGATAGCAGCCGCTTCTGCAATCAATGCGGCGCGACGTTACCACAAACGCGCATTCGCTGTCCCCACTGTGGAACTATGAACCCGATCGGCAACGTCTTCTGCAGTCGGTGCAATACGCGTTTGCTCTCTACCGAGATGCAGTTGCCCGAAAAGCCCAAACCTGTGGAAGAACCGCCTGTCGGCGTGAAGGGCATCTCGCTTCCCACGTTACAGACGGCCAAAGATGGTGAATCGGAGGAACTGCCTGACTGGTTGTTGGAATTGACGGAGCAATCGCCTGGAACGCCGGCAGAGCCTCCAGACGCGACAGAACCGGCAGAGGCAGATCAGTTCCCGGATTGGCTCTCTGGCATAGTCAATGAGAGCGAAGACGTTTTTGCGACGGAAGATACGGCCGAAGATGCGGCCGCATCGGAAGGGACACCGGGAGAACTACCTGACTGGTTTTCCGAACTAGCTGCTGGTGTGGAGACGCCAGAGGAAGTTGCGCCGGAAGAAACTGCTGAAGGCGTGACGCCGGACTGGTTCTCGGATTTGCTTGGAGACGAAACGACCGGAGTTGCCGGGGTAGAAGTGGAAACTGTGAGCGTTCCGACTCCAGTGGAGGAAGGACCAGCTCTGGAAGCACTGCCGGATTGGCTCTCTGATCTGACACCTGAAGAACCTGCTGCCGTACCAGCGGCGGACACCTTCGATATGGCCCCTCCCTCGCCGACGTGGGAGGCCGCCGCACCGGCTCCCGAACCGGCCGCCGATTTTGCTGCAGCACCGCGAGCCGATCTTCCGGACTGGCTGGTCGCTACTGCTGTGCCCACACCATCTGGCGAAGCAGCCGTCTCACAACCTATGCCTGAGTGGTTGCTGGAAAATGCTGAGGAACCCATGCCAGGTCAGGAGACCGGTGGACAAGAGATTCCGGCCTGGTTGATGAAGGATGCGGAGCCAGGCGCACAGGTTGCGCCGCGCGTGCCTGCTTCACCTCGTCCCACACCTGTTGAGATGCAAGAGCCTGCGCGTCCAGCGGAGGTTGTCCCTTCTCCATTGTTTGTCGAAGAATCGGAGGAAGAGGGCGCGCTCGGAGATGGTGAATCCGATTGGCTCGCGGATTTGTATCCTGAAGAAGAATCTGAACCGCAGGCTGCTATTCCAGCTACAGAGCCTGAGGAAGAGCCTGCAGAGGCAGCAATGCCCGATTGGCTCCTGGGGATGTATGACGAGGAAGAGGTTGAGCCTCAAGCCGCTGTTTCCGAGGCGGAACCTGCCACAGAAGGTGCGTCCGAAGCGGACGTGTCCGAGCCAGGCGCGCCAGATTGGCTTCTGGGATTGTACGACGAAGAAGAGATTGAGTCTCAAGCTGCTGCCCCTGTCGCGGAAGAAGAGACGGCGGCGCCTGAAGCAGGTGTGCCTGATGCA
>JBJYXA010000232.1:0-1885 GCA_046259705.1 Caldilineaceae bacterium | reverse complement strand
AGCTGTCCAAATACATGGTGGAAGAGCGCGGCCAGCCGAATCCGAACTACTACGATTGGGAGGCCCGCGAGCGCGGTGAGGACCCGGATGACTTCTGGGCCGACTCGTACGAATACTGCCAGGCGCACGCACCCATCCGCGAACAAACTAAGGTGGTGGGTCATGCGGTACGCTCCATGTACCTCATGACGGGCGTGGCCGACCTGGCCGCCGAATATGACGACCCAACGTTGCTGGAGACGTGTGAGGCGCTGTGGCACAACCTGGTCCACCAGCGCATGTACCTCACTGGCGGCATCGGGCCATCTCGCCACAACGAGGGTTTCACCTTCGACTATGACTTGCCTGACGAGACGGCCTACGCCGAAACCTGCGCCGCCATCGCACTCATCAACTGGAACCATCGCATGCTGCAGTTCGACGGCGACGGCAAGTACGCTGACATCATCGAGCAGACCATGTACAACGGGTTCATCAGCGGCGTTTCGCTGGCCGGTGACCACTTCTTCTACGTAAACCCGCTGGCCAGCGCGGGCGACCATCACCGCACGCCGTGGTTCCGCTGCCCATGCTGTCCGCCCAATCTCAGCCGCACGCTTGCCAGCCTGGGCAACTACTTCTACTCGACCAGCGAGGGTGGTCTATGGGTCCACCAGTATGCGCAGAACAGCGCAGAGATCAGCGTGGACGGTGCACCCGTCCAGCTCCGGCTCGTGTCCCAGTATCCGTGGGACGGCCATATCGAGATCACGGTCACGCCGGAAAACGCACAGGAGTTTGCCCTGCACCTGCGCATTCCCGACTGGTGTGAGGAGTGGAACCTCAGCGTGAACGGTGAACCCGTGACCGGGTTGCCGGTGGCAAAGGGCTATGTCACTGTGTCTCGACAATGGCAATCGGATGACTCGGTAGTCTTGGACCTCGCCATGCCCGTGCAGGCGGTCTATGCCAATCCCAACGTGCGGCAGCTACAGGGGCGCGTGGCAATCGCGCGTGGTCCGGTGGTCTTTTGCATGGAGGCTGTAGACAACCCTGAAGCTGATGGCATCCTCGACCGCATCACACTGGATCCGGCGGCTCTGGACGATTTTGCCGTCGAATACCTGCCCAATCTGCTGGGCGGTGTGACCGTCCTAACCGGCCCGGCCAGCGTGGTCGGCGAGACCGGATGGGATGAACAAACGCTCTATCGACGTGAGCAACCGCAGGTTGAACGAGCGGTGGAGGTCACGGCCATCCCTTACGCGCTGTGGGATAACCGCGAGGCGGGCGAGATGCGTGTCTGGTTCCGGGCAGAGTAGAGGTACACAGTGACCGCCTGAGTGACCTTTGCTATGCTTGGAACTAACATTTTCGGTTGAGTGCGGGGTTGTGCCGGTTCCCGTGAATGGGCCCGGCGCGAACACCCTGGGATAATGATGGCCGGACCGGTCTGAAATGAGCTATCAGGCCGGTCCGGTGTCGCGTTTGGGCAACTTGTTGCCGTTCACTGCCCGGCAGCGTATCATGAACCGGTCTGGAAATGCCGATCTTTCCATCGGGCTTACCGTGCCTTGATCGCGCTGCGTTCATGCTGCCTGACATCCACACCGTAGTGCCCCAAGGGCGTACCATCCGAGGCAACAAGTGTCCCCATGAAGTCAATTACAGAACTCCTGCTAAAGTCCGTCCAATACCGCGAAACGGTACTCCAGATCATCAAGCGAGCCAACGCCGGCCACACCGGCGGCAGTCTCTCGTGTGTGGACATACTTAACGTGCTCTACAACAATGTGCTGAACGTCTCGCCCGAAACCTTCAACGATCCGGACCGGGACCGCTACATCCAAAGCAAAGGGCACTCGGTCGAAGCACTCTACACAGTTCTGGCCGACAAAGGCTTCTT
>JBJYXA010000231.1:0-1609 GCA_046259705.1 Caldilineaceae bacterium | reverse complement strand
AACCCAATCATTGCATAAATTTTGCCAAGTGTTGATTAAGCCGCATGTCTCAGGCGATCGAGATAATGCAACAACTCGGATTTGACGGCTGGATTCGCGCTCATCGTCAAGGTCAGTTGCCCTTGGGGTTTGGTCAGTCGTCCCGCCCGCTGGATCAACTTGCGTCGCAAGGTGCCCAGCTGTTCAAACTGCCACAGCGGCGCGCGGCGTTCAGTCGTGTTTCGCGCTTTGGGCAGGCAGCGCATCTGCATTTCACGGTTGAGATTGTGAGCCAGCAGCGCGGCCAGTACATAGACCTGATTGCCTGCAAGCTTTTGCGTCGGCACGTAGTCCATTTGCGTTTGCGATTTCAACTCAGCAAATACACCTTCCTGGGCACCACGCCCGTTGTGATAGGTCAGCACTTTCCTGGCCGACATCCGTTTGTTGGTGATGATTACCTTGAAGTCGTAGCCGTACTCGTAGGGAATGAACAGATTCAGTTGCACGGGTTCCTTGTGCTGCACCCGATTGCGCTGGCGGATGCACACAAAGCGGTGACGCCGGTGCCAGCTCTTCGGTTTCCAGTCCGCCTCGAAGAAGCTCCAGCGCTCGCTCAGGCTGCGCCAGCGCTTGCGCTTCTCGACCAGGCTCTTGAGGGCAACGAAGCGCTCAAAGGGAACGCTGATGGTGAACTCCACACCCAGGGTCTCCAGCATGGCGACGATGGTGTCGCTGAAGAAGGCACTGTCCATGCGCACTTCGACGGTGTAGTGGGGCCGTATCGCACGGATGGCCCGGACACAGGTCTCGATAAAGTCCTTCGCGCCGTTGCTGTCGTGCACATTGCCCGGGCGGTGCCAGACGTCCAGCACCTGGCCTGTCTGGGCGACGGTACAGAACAGCGGATAATAGCTGCGCTGGCCCTTCTTCTTGCGGTTGAAGCCTATCGCGCTGCCTTCGGCGAAACGCCCGGTGGCGATGACCGAGCCGTCGAAGTCCAGGGTGACACGCGCCAGGCCCAGGGATTGCAGTCGATCCAGCACCAACTGCCGATTGACCTCACGCAACTGCTCGACACTGCGCCCGTCCATCCCGGACAGTGTGCGGCTGACCGTGGCCACATCCGGCAGGCGGGAGACACCGAGCAGGCGTTTCACCAGAGGATCGTCCTGGTAATACCGCAGATCCTGCAACCGGCGGTGGCCAAGCAGCAGATGCACGATCAACAGCATGGTCACGATGCCATGGCCGAAGATCGGACTGACGGTGAGATGGCGGAAGCACCGCATCAGCCGCTCTTTCAATCCCAGCTTCGAGATCAACGACTGAAACAGCACCAGCCCGGCATAGGAGGTCAATGTCTGATCTTCGAATCGGAGGGTGGGAAGACAGTGGGTTTTACGATGGATGGCGGCTCTGCTAGACTTCACGTCGACGGTCTCCTTTGGTTTTATTGGACGGTGTGGTGCCACCAATTCTACCAAACGCGAGGCCGTTTTTTATGCGTGAACGCCATGTTTTAACAAGATTTTGCGCTGTCGCTGGATCTCACTATCGGTGAATTCCAGCGACACGGTGGAGCTTGAGATCGAATCAGTAAAACAAGGGCTTTCACGATCGAGAACCG
>JBJYXA010000230.1:0-4106 GCA_046259705.1 Caldilineaceae bacterium | reverse complement strand
CCGGTTCCGCCAAAGGCCACAAACTTCAAAGCGTGCCGGGCGATTCGACTCGCCCAATCACTGATCGCGCAAAGGAAGCGCTATTCAGCATTTTAGGTGACTGGGTGGTTGACACCTATGTACTGGACATGTTCGCAGGTACCGGCGCAGTCGGTATCGAGGCGCTCAGTCGCGGCGGTTCACAAGCAGTCTTCGTCGACCGCGAACGCAGGGCAATCAGCACCATCCTCGCCAATCTCGATCACTGCGGTTTTCTGGACCAAGCGATCGTCAAGCAAACGGACACCTTCCGATTTCTGCAGGAATATAGTGGCCCCCCCTTCGATCTCGTCTTCATTGCTCCGCCGCAATACCGGGGAACATGGCGGAAGGCTCTGGAGCTGATCGATAAATCGCCTCACCTGCTTTCGTCCACCGGTTCGGTCATCGTCCAGATCCACCCGCAGGAAGATGAGCCAGTGGACCTGACAATTCTGGAAGAATACGACCGGCGCAGATACGGGTCTGTACTACTGTTGTTTTACGCGGAGAGCGCGGCACTCGATGCCGTTGAAGCTGGCGCAGAGTGACCTTGCCCATAGCGAACTCCCTTTGTGCGCACAACAGTGTGATTACCCCCTTCATGCCGCCACACGCAGCCGCGCCAAACCAGACATTCGCAATACATCCCACATGGAACAATAGGCAACCGTCCCAAGCCAAATATCAACGCGGCGCCGAATCTAGCTGCCGTTTCCGGGCTGCCCTGGTCTATGCTGGGAAAAACGGAAAATATGCTCTGCCGTCTGGGAAATAGCGAGACCGCCTCATGAGGCGGTCTCGTGAATCAGTGCGGACCTTCTGTTCGCCGATACGACCGTGCCGGCTACGTGCGTGAATGCACGTAGGCAGCGGGCCGGATCATCACGACGTCATGCCTATTTCGAGACGGAAGACATCGCTTCCGAGGCGTTTGACAAAGCTTCGTCGAGCGCGACCAAGAATGAGACAAACTGACCGTTGGCGTCCTCCAGATCCGACACGGCGCCCTCAATGGTCGTCATGTCAGTAGCATTGGCGTCGATTGCCTCTTGCAGGTTTGCTTTGGTATCCGCCAAGTCGGATTGCAGCGTTGCGGCCTGCTGCGCCACTACCTCAACGTTATAGGCGACCGCACCTACATTCTCGTCGATGCGTTGCATGGTCGCATTCATTACGGCAAGTCTGTCACCGCCGGTGAAACTCAATGTGCCGCCGTTGATAATGGCCAGCACAAGCAGCGTCAGCAACATGCCCAGGATGGCACCACCAATGGCAGCGCCAAACATAGATAGCGAATCATGCCGATAGGTATTGTACTCCAACGCCGGCGCCGCGTCTTCCCCCTCAATCTTTGCATTCATGTCGAGTGATTCCTGGTGAACGCTCATACCACTCCTTCCTCAGCCCAATATAGTCAGCAACGATAATTGGCCTTGCCGGTGAATCACCGACAAGATATCTCCACAAACAAAGAGTACGCGTGCCTCCGAATCAGACACCGTAGCGCAATCGATCCACGTTGACCGGCCGCACATGGCATAGTACTTGGGACCGCGCGACCGACCCCATCTTACTTTCAAGCGGGGTATTCGTCAAGGATTCTATTCGGACAGTTAGCCAACGATCTGCGTCCATTTCTGACGGACAGGCAGTCCCAAGCTGGGGGTCTCTCTTGCCCCGAGGCAACGGCCAACTCTATAATCACGACAAATTTGGTGCTCATCCAGCGTTCAGCGCTGTCCAAGTGTAGGTCGATCCGTGCAAATGACCGATGCCTTGCTAGATGACGTCACGCAAGCGACGGCTGACTTCCTTCTTTCAAGGGAAGCGCAGCGCGCGTGCGCCGGCTTAACGTCGAACGATCTTAGCGCAGACCGGACACTCGCCACGCTTTTGAGACTGCGCGGCGAGTTCAGCGGTGAAGAGGCAGGAGCAATTCTGACGCTCGCGCGCCTGCGGCTGAGAGCTGCCAGCAAGTTTCCTGATGCGGAGCGTATGTACTTTACCCCAGAGGCCCTGGAACAGGCGACCGCATGGCCAGTGGCGCTTCACCGTGCCGAATGGATCCACCGCAATGCTCCCTCGGGATCAGTACTCGACCTTGGTTGCGGAATCGGCGGAGATACCCTCGCGCTGGCAACCTACCGGCGCGTCATCGCCTTTGAAAAAGATCCAGTACGAGTTCAGTTCGCCAGCGCCAACGCCCGTGCGACCGGACGCGAAGATCGCATCGAGTTCCGCAATGCAGACTGGACCTCGGAACTCGCCGCCAGCAAACTCCCCATGGCGTCCGCCGCTTTCGTAGACCCATCCCGTCGTATCGACGGCCGGCGAGTTTTCAGCCTTCAAGAAACAGTTCCACCACTGTCAGAGTTGCTGCGGCTGCGCGAGCAGATTCCCAATCTGGCCGTCAAAGTTATGCCCAGCGTCAAGGATGCAGAAATACCGGCGGGCTGCGGCGTCGAATTCGTCAGCCACGCGGGCGTGTGCAAAGAAGCCGTGCTTTGGTTCGGCGCGTTTGCGGACCATACCCGCTGGGCTTCCGTACACGCTGGAGGAGGCTGGCACAAATTAGTGGCCGGGGAAGATCGACCTCCGCTCGGCGCACTTCAGCCAGGTTTTTTCCTCTATGAGCCCGATCCCGCGGTGATTCGAGCCGGTGCATTTTCCGAACTCTGTGCGCTTCTCGACGCTGGTCTCGTCGATCCACACATTGCCTATCTCGTATCGCCGGCGCGAGTAGGGACCCCGTTCGCGGCGGCGTTCCACATCCTTGAAGTCCACCCCTATAATCTGCGGCGCCTCAACGCACGCCTCCGGCAACTGGGCATTTCTGAAGTGGAATTGAAGAAGCGCGGCGCCCCATTTGAGCCGGAATCGCTTCGTCCTCGCTTGAAACTACCGGCATTCGGTTCTGCAGGCGTGGTTTTCTTTACACGCATAGGAAGCACCCCCACCATGATCATCGCGCAACGCGCCTGAGTTTTTGTTGGTACGTGGTAATTCGCCGGTGCTGCGCCTTTGCCGTATACTGTCCGCCATGAATAGACCCGAACAGGAAGAACTCATCGAGCTTGCACGAGCCGTTGGTCAGCGGCTTGACGCAGCAGGATTGACCCTCGCGACAGCAGAAAGTTGTACGGGTGGCTTGATCGGTCACCTATTGACGGAGATCGCCGGCAGTTCTCGCTACTTCGAAGGCGGCGCCGTCGCATACAGCTACGAAGCCAAAGAAACCTGTCTTGGCGTGGACCACGATACACTTGTCGCAGAAGGGGCGGTCAGCTTCGCGGTGGCCGCACAGATGGCGCATGGAGCGCGAAGCAAGTTCAGTGCGGACATTGCCGTGGCAGTAACCGGTATCGCGGGACCGGATGGGGGCATGCCCGGCAAACCGGTCGGCACTGTGCATATCCATGTTTGCGACGCGAACGGATATGAAGACGGTAGACGGTTTGTATGGGATTCCGACCGCAGCGGAAACAAGTTGCTGAGTGCGCAAGCCGCTCTGTCGATGACGCTCGAGTATGTTGAGCATCGAGACACGCGCCAGCCGGAGAGGAGCTTCAATGGCCAGCGAAGTACTCGTCAATGAGGAAATCGACGTACTTGTGCGTGTGCTTCACGATGGCAGCGTTCGCCCCACGTCTTTCCTCTGGCGAAACCGCACTCGCTATGTGAGTGACACCGGCAGAAGCTGGGAAGAGCGCGTCGACGGGCGTACGGTACGCGTGTATCTGGTTCAGACTGTGGACAATGGCACCTATGAACTGCGCTATGATCCGGCCGCCGATCAATGGTCCATTCACAGAGCTTGGTTGAACGACCTGGTAGCGTAGTCCTGCTCCCACACACGGATGACCTAACCCCTTGAAATCTGCAGATTGTACGATTTGGTGGATCCGGCGGGACCTTAGGCTCAACGACAATCCTGCACTGCAGGCAGCGCTGGAGATCTCATCCCGGGTCGTGCCGGTATTCGTGCTAGATCCGGCACTGCTGCGTTCGCGCTATGTGGGACGGAAGCGTATTGCGTTCCTTTACGCCGGCCTGCGCGCGCTGGACGATGAGCTTCGGCGACACGG
>JBJYXA010000229.1:0-13431 GCA_046259705.1 Caldilineaceae bacterium | reverse complement strand
ATTTGTACGAAGCGCAGGCCTTCGCCGCCTGGCTCTCAAGAGAGTCAGGTCTGACGGTACGTCTTCCGACCGCCGAGGAATGGGAAAAGGCGGCCAGGGGAAGTGAAGGGTTTCGCTATCCGTGGGGTGACGATGCTCCTGATGCGCGGCTCGCGAACTATGCGGCAGTGCTTGGACAAACTGCATCTGTGGGCAGCCACCCGGAAGGGGCAAGCCCGTATGGCGCACTGGACATGGCCGGCAATGTCGCCGAGTGGACCAGTACGCAGTCGAGCTTCGACGACGAATACACCGTGCGCGGTGGATCCTGGTTCGACTACGCTGATTCGTTAGTCTCAAGCTACAACCGCTACTATCGTCCCGAAGATCGGCAGAATTTCAACGGGCTTCGAGTGGTGGCGGACGGGGAGTGACAGAACCGAGGTGCGGTGTAAGGATTTCTGCGTATGGGGGCAAGACTGCGATTTGGCCGGCAGAGACACTGCCGTTGTCGATGTATTCGCCTGTGTTACCGAGTCTTCAGCAGTTGAACACCACCATCAGGCCAAAGGCGAAAAACACGGAGCTCGCCAACACCGCCGCAATGTATCCCGCCAAGAGCAGAGTTCGTATTGTTCCACTTTCCGTCTGCTTCCTCATCACTACGCTGACGGCGATCACACTGGCGATGCACACACCAGCGATGGTTGCCCAGAGCACGAACAGCGCGTGACCCAAAGCGCTACAACCGAGTGATAGCGACATCACAACCACGATGGCGACGGCAACGATGGCTATGATAATTGCCAAGGTGACGACATAAGCGCCAACGGTGAATAGAACCGCTTTGGAAGTGGTATTCATATTGGGCAACTCTTCGCAATGGTCAACGATAAGAAGCTTTACCGGCCTAGGAACGCCCTGCGCAGCTCGGCTTCCGGAAGGCCGGCGGCGATGTACTCACGAATGTTGTCCGCTTCTTCCCGCAATTCTTCAGCAGCGGAATAGTTGCCCCGCTCGGCTTCCAACTCTGCCAGGGCCAGCAGGATTGGCCAGTGGATACGCCGTAGCCCCATCTCCGCCGCTTCGTCGCGAGCTTGGCGCAATGTGGTTTCGGCGCGGTCTCTGTCTCCCAGCCCGAGCACCGCACGCGCTTCCCAATAGCGAAATTCTGGCAGCGCCCAACGCGCACCGTTAGTGTTGTATGCCGAGGAGAATTCCTGCGCGAGTTGCTTCGCGCGCATGTATTCACCGTTCGCCAGCGCAAGCTCACACTGGACGAACGGATTGAAATGCCCTAGGATGGAAAAGAGATCGCTGCCGGAGGCACTCACCTCAACCGCCTGTATGGCCTTCTGCGCGGCCGGCACGTTCTCATTCAGCAGATGCAACCGCGCCTCGATGCCGGCGTGATATGCGGTCATGCGGAAGGTCAGCGTCATCTTGTCAAAACGACGCTTAGTCTGTTCGAATAGCGCGAGCCCTCTCTCCACCATTCCTGACTCCGCGTAGAACAGGGCGAGCAGCATGGAAAGGAAAGAGGCGTGGATTCCAGGCGAACCGTCGTCCACCAGATTCGCCGTCTGTTCCAGGCTCGTGATTGCCGTGCCGTACTCACCGCGTTGTCTGAGAATGATGGCCATCGTTCCGCGCAGGGCCGCTTGATTCCACACATTTCTAATGGACTGCGCGATTTGGGTCCCCTCTTGGCACACCTCGAGCGCCTTGTCGAGTTCGCCTGTGAAGACATAGTATGTGGCGGTGCCGAATAGGTTGTCGACGAGCATGGGAAGATTGTTGATTCTCCGCCAGCGCTTCCGGGATTCCTCCAGCAGCGTCCATGCGCGCGGAAAATCACCCAGATGGATGTAGATCCAGTGTAGATCGTTTTGGATATAGGCTAGCTGCTCGTCCAGGTTGAGGTCGAGCGCGATTGACATAGCTTCTTCCCCATATCGCGCCGCCTCTTCCATGACGCCGAGCTGGAAGTTGTGCAGATTCATCAGATTCCAAAGCGCTCTAGCTTCGGACCGGCGATCGCCAAGCGCACGCGCCAGTGAGAGGGCTTCATCGTCAATCGTTTCACCCAGAGCGGCATCTGCAACCGGCGTAATTGTCGAGGCAATCGTGCCTCGCGCAAGGAGGCTGGCCAGCTGCAACGGGGGGGATGCCAAGCGGTCTCCTAACTCTGATAGCTCATCGTACGTTGCCACCGCACGCGCGTATTTTCCTGTCAGTTCCAACGCGCGACCTTTGCGGAGGTAGAGGTGCTGCAAGAGGTCGCTACGTGAACTCTGGTCACTGTCATCTTGCTGCTGTGCCAGCTCCAGTGCCCGATCGTAGTGCGAAATGGCCTCCTCAAGAGAATACAACCGATAGGCAGCATCGCCCGCCAGACTATGGTAGCGACAGGCGCGATCGTACTGGCGCGCCTCATCGAAGTGGTATGCCAACACAACCGCATGTTCTTCCAACTGATCGGCGAACAACTTCTCTAGGGTTGCCCCCACGCGCCGGTGGATTTCCCGGCGTTGTTGGTGCAATATCGCATTATAGGCAGTTTCTTGAACCAAGGTTTGGCGGAAAGTGTACTCCAATTCCGGCCCGCTTGCCGCCTCGCGAATGAGGTCAGCTTGCTGAAGAGTACTCAGCTGTTGTCCCAGCACAGTTCGATTTAGGTGAGAGATCTCGCTTAGCACGCGGAAGCTGAACGAACGTCCTATCACAGCAGCGAACTGAAGTGTCTGGCGGACGCCCTGTTCCAGCCGGTCGATGCGCGCCATCAGCAATGCCTGTATACTGTTAGGAATATGCAACATGTCCAGATTGTCGGACACGAGCCAGCCCTTTTCCGATTTGTCGCGTATGAGTACCCCGCTGTCGATGAGCGTACGCACTACCTCTTCCACAAATAGCGGGTTACCCGTGCTCTTGTCCAGCACCTGCGTGCGTAGATTGTTCGGCAAGTCCGCAGATATCAGATTGTCGATGAGCAAACTGCTATCGTCGGACGAGAGAGATCTCAGGTTGATTTCCTGGTAGTGCAATCGCAGCCGGTCTTGGGCATGGAGCTTGAGCGACCAGCCTGGAGCATGTATATCCGGTCGCATGGCGCAGATGATGAGAAGGGGCGCGTTGTCGATGACGGTGAATAGGTGCTCCAACAACGCTACCGAACCCGGGTCTGCCCAGTGCAGGTCATCAAACACAAGCGCTACGGGATCGGCCGAACCCCAAGCAGACCACAAGGCATGCATCGTCACATAGAGTTGGCCTTTGAACGTCTCGCCTTCCACTCGGGGCGAGCTCACGGAATGCTCTGCGTAATCAAAAAGAGCTTCCAATACCTTCTGTGTTGGAACGCGATGTTCTGCGGGCGCATCCTCAAGTATGCGTTCGATGCCCTGCCGTATCTCCTGGGGAGTTGCATCCTCTCCGATAGCGCAAACGTTGCGCATTAGGCGCTGAAACAGACCGTACGGTCTGGCCATTTCATAAGAGAGGCCGCCGGCGCCGTACCAACGGAGGTTGGGATACCTTTCCGCGGACGTTGTCCGAACCTCGCGAATCAAGCGGCTCTTGCCCAGGCCCGCTTCACCGGTCAGAAAGACGATGCCGCCTGCACCGCGCATGAGACGGGCGACCGCTTCCTGTAGCCTAGCCAGGTCGGCTTCGCGGCCGACGAGCCGGGACTCCAGTCCCTCGATACCGCGTATGCGGCCCGGCGCAGCCCTTACGCCCAAGACGCGGTAACCACTGACCGGTTCGCTCTTGCCCTTTACTTCGATGCCACCCAGCTTCTCCACATCGAAAAACGGCGCAACGAGCCGATAGGTAGCGTCGGAAATCTGTACGGTGCCTGGTCTGGCTGTCTGTTCCATGCGCGCTGCCACATTTACTGCATCACCCAGCGCTGTGTATTCGACGTGTGTCTCAGAACCTACTGCGCCGACAACTGCAAGTCCGGTGTTGATGCCGCAGCGGACGTTCAAGTTGACGCCCCAGTTCCTTCGCACTTCGGACAGATAGGGGCCCATTGCTTGCTGTATTTCAAGACCCGAGCGCACTGCGCGTTGGGGATCGTCTTCGTGCGCAATGGGCGCACCGAAAAAGGCCAAAACGGCGTCTCCCAGCAGTCGAATAACAGTACCTTCGTAGCGATTGATGGGCACAATCATTCGCTCGAAGGCGCCGTTCATAATCTCGGACCATTCTTCGGGGTCCAGTTGTTCCGCTGCCGATGTGGAACCGGAGATATCGCAGAAGATGGCAGTAACGATGCGGCGCTCGCCCATCGCTGCTGACGTGCGCATTGTCGCATGCTGCTCGTCCGCAGGTGGGCGAGGACCGGCGTTTTGGCCCGAAGGCCCGATGTCTAGCTTGAAGCCGCACTGGTTACAGAACTTGGCGCCGGCCGGGTTCTGGTGGCCACAATTGGGGCAAGACGCAGGCAACTCCGCTCCGCACTCGCTGCAGAACTTGCTTCCATCCGCATTTGCTGTCTGGCATTTTGGGCAGATCATTTTGGGTTCGTTCTGTGTCAGGCTACATGGGCTGGAGCGACAGCGGTTCGATCAATGAGCTTCGACTAGATCTGATTGCAGTGAGCCACAGGCCCGTTCCCACTCTTGGGTACTGCTCGAGTATATATCATAGTAAAGGGGCCGTCATGGCAATCTGTTCGCAACTCAACGTCACTGTGCTTTTCGCAGGGGTCTAGATATTGACCTCGTTGTGTCCCAATGCTCTGACAACGTACAATGTCTGAAACAAAGCCTGAAGCTCAATTTGATCGAGTAGAATCAATCACCAATTCTGACAGGGAGTGGGCCGATGAGTGAACCAGATCCCGTCGAGGCGGCCGAAACCACAACAGGGCGGACGGCCTCAGTTGATCGGCGCTTTACATTCTTTCTGTTCGCGCTGATTTTCCTGTTCTTCGTCTATCTGCCGTTGACGCCGCCGCTGCCTGTCGAGCCGTTTGACCTCATGGTCTATGCACTATTACTGTCCGCGGTCTACGCCGTGGGCGGACAGCGACGTTCTTTCATCATAGCCGTTGTGCTGGCCATTCCCTCTTTTGTGATTATCTCACTGGTTGATCTTCAGGACCCCCAGTCGACGCTAGCTGCCATAGTCGCCATCGCAGCCGTCATGATCTTCGTCGCCTACGTCACGTGGGTACTCATGCGCCGCGTCTTCTCTGAAGGCACCGTGACCCTGCACGTGATCAGCGGAGCATTCTGCGTCTACTTATTGCTCGGTTTCTTGTGGACGATGGCGTATGGGATGGTAGAAGTAGTAGCCCCGGGGTCGTTTCGACTCTCTTCACCCGACGGCGCGCTCGATCCCGGCCGCTTGACGACGGATACCATCGCTACATTGCATTACTTCAGTTTCATCACCATCACGACTGCGGGCTACGGCGACGTTACACCGGTCAACAGCGTGGCGCGTTCGCTGGCAGTTTTGGAATCGGTCACCAATCAGATCTTTCTGGCGGTGATGGTGGCATCGTTGGTTGGACGCTACACCGCACAGTTTCTGTCGCGGGACAACGCCGGATAGGCCAGGTTTACTGCGGCAAGGCCGTCATCTGCTGCAGTAGATCCGAGAGCGCTTGCTGACTGACTCTGAGGAGCCCCCGTTGTGGTTGGTCGAGGTCGACGATGATCATCATGACCGCTACGAACGCCAGGGCGAACAGCAAAATGGCGGCGCTGTCTCTTCTCCCATCGGAGCTGCTCGCCACACCTACCAAAAGAAAACTCATCAATGTGGACGCGTACAGCACAATGCCCACCAGTCTAGGCAGTCGCAACTCTGCCGCGGTCAGCCGCAGCAAATGTACATCGATCACGGTATTGATCGATTCGACAAATAGCCCCATGATGTCGGAGTCGTTGCCCTGCCTGACGTTATCTTCTACGATAGCCCACAGTTCTCCATGTATCGCTTCGGAACGAGCCACTGTGGCATCAAGTTGAGATGGATCTGCGGCAGCCGCCAGCCGAACCTCGACATATTCCTTCAGGAGTTCACGCGCCTTCGATCGGTCAGGATCGTTCAGAAAACCTGCCCGCAGCCATGCCGTGCCAATTGCATTGGCTTCCGTAACGACCATATCCCGTCGGGTGCTCTGCTGGTTAATCACAATGCCAATGCAGAACGCCATCAGGAATGCCATCAAACCCAAGAGTCCGCCGACCACTGCCCCTCTCATAGACGAGGTGCCCCAAGAGGGATCCCTGCGTTTCATGGCAACGCCGATGCGAAAACCGATCTCCGCAGCCACCAGAAGTAGCACAACTGTCAGAATGTAGACTGCCCACAGTGGCAAAGCGTCCACGATGACCATAGGCGTATCCTCCGCTAAAGTTGTTGAACGGTGAGAGTTGGCGTGAACGGCAAACTTGGGTGGTGGACATTGGCCAGTACATTTACGCACGGCTCTCCAACGCTATAGCCTGCCAGGAGTTCCACGGACCCGCGTTCGGTGAACATCACACTTTGCGACGCACACCGTGTGACCGTGGCACACTACCGAACTGGTGATGCGTACCATCCCGGTCGCGCTACCGCCATTATGTGGGATTATACCTTACGTCGAAGTCTAGCTTCCACTCGGGATCGCTGACGCGCCCCATGCCCCACATCTCCAGTACCTTCGCGCCGATTTCTACGCCGCCGAGCGCCGCGCCAGCCACGCATCGCGCGGCTGCAGGCTGTCTCTGAAGTCACCGGACGGGTGCACAGAACGGTCGTTAATGGAGCCGAATTCTGTTTCAGTGACACGTGACAGGTGGCCGAGCCAGGCTTCTCTTTAGTCTTGGCAGACATGTTCCATTCCCGACGAATAGTACGGGCTTCTCGTACTTGTTTGTGCAAGAAGCCCGTCAGTTGTGTTCTGCGGAATTTGCCTGGTTCAGTACTATCGGCTTCTCGTGATGCACCTAGCGTTCAGGTTGTGAGAAGGTTGATTCAGGGATGCTGGCGCCGGAGAAGTCGGATTTGGCTGCACGGAGTGTGGTGACACTCGGCCTATCCAAGTTCATGGTCGATTCGGGGACGGATGCACCCACCATGTCCGGTTTTGCGGCGCGCAACACATCGACTGAAGGGGGCGCTACGGTCTGTTCATCCTCGATACGGACACTACTTGCGCGGAAAGCCGGCAGATGAGAAGCATACTCGCCATACTGCATATAGATGGCGACGCTCGAAAGCAGTAACAGGCCGAACATGGCGGCCAAGGCCAAAGTGCGAAACTGATGTTTTCCCAGTTCATGTAGCATGTTCAATCTCCTTCCGATTGACTGGTTGGGATCACGTCTGCGCATGTTCCGTTCCAATATGGCAGGGCCCGCGTACCAGAAACGTACCTCAGCGCGATCCAAATTTGAACCTGTATAAGGACCTTTGCGGGGAGCCCGAGCGGGCGCGTTTTCCCGGAATGAGTTGATCCGTTCGCTGCCATTCGTTACAATGAGTCACGAAGCTCAATTATTCATACTGCGAGCAGCGACCGTGTCACTTCTCCGTATCCGACTACTTGGTGCGCCTCGGCTTGAATTGGATGGCAACGACCTGAATCTTGGTCGGCGCAAGACGGAAGCGCTGCTTGCGTATCTTGCGGTTACAGGCCGTCCACATAGCCGAGAACACCTAGCCGCGCTGTTCTGGCCAGACGCGAGCCAATCCTCTGCATCTACCTATCTGCGCCGCAGTCTTTACGAATTGAGGAAACAGCTGGATAGTAGTTACGTTGTCGCACACAAAGGTAGCGCTACCTTTGTGTGCGACAACGTATGGTTGGATACCACTGAATTCCAGATACTCCTGGATCAGGCACAAGAGCAGCCCGCTTCGAAGTTGAACCAGCGACTCACGCTGCTATCCAACGCACTCGACCTCTACTGCGGCGATCTGATGGCTGGGTTTACGTTGCCTGACTGCCCAGATTTTGACGACTGGCAGTTCTTTGAACGGGAGGCTTACCGTCACGACGCATTGGGCGCTCTGGATGAACTCATCAGGCTGCATAGTGAGTTCGGCCAGTTGCGGCCAGCGATCGAACGGGCAAGACAGCGGTTGGCGCTGGACTCTATGGACGAGTCGACACATCGAATGCTGATGGAATTGTATGCTCGGAACGGCCAATGGTCCGCAGCCGTGCAGCAGTATCAAACATGTGTTGAAGTCCTCCGTAAGGAATTGGGCGTATCGATTTCCAGCGAAACTGAAGCGCTGTACGAAGCCATTGTCGCCAGAGCTCCCAGGTTGGTTGCGGCCAGGACTGAATCGTTGATACGGACGGAATCCGAAGCGAAGCCAAGTGCTTCTCGGGTACTTCACGTCGCAACGAAGCACAACCTTCCGGCAGCGACGACGCCTCTTATAGGGCGACACAAGGAATTGAAGGCAGTCGGCGCACTTCTCTCCGGTCCGGAGGCGCGACTTCTTACACTGGTCGGGCCTGGTGGAATCGGTAAGAGCAGACTGGCAATCGAAGCCGCGCGCCGTCTACTAGACCAGTATGGCGACGGCGTGTTCCTCGTGCCGCTGGCCGGTCTTGACTCAGCCGAGGCAATGCCGATTGTCATCGCCAGCGCGCTCAACCTGGAACTGGCGCCAGGAATACAGCCACTTCAGCAACTGAGCCGTTTCCTTCAGTCCCGACATATGCTGTTGTTGCTGGACAATGTCGAACATCTCAGAAGTGCAGCGCCAGACCTAGTGTATCTGCTCAGTAGTGCGCCCGGATTGACCTTGCTTTGCACATCTCGGGCGCGATTGAACGTGGAAGGAGAGCATCTGTTCTTAGTGGAGGGATTGACTACCCCGCCCGATCAACAAGAGAAAGAGGCTATCGCCGGAGCAGATGCCGTACGCCTATTTGTTGAACATGTCCGAAAGAGATCGTCATCGTTTCGACTGGATGAAGAAAACATGCACGTCGTGGCAGAAATCTGTCGGCTCGTTCAGGGAACCCCACTGGGCATCATCCTGGCGGCTGCATGGACCGACATGTTTGCACCGGATGCAATTGCGCAGCGCATTCGCGAAGACTACGATTTCCTGTCGGCGGACGTTCGGGATCTTCCAGAGCGACAGCGAAGTCTGCGGGCTCTGTTTGACTGGTCGTGGGCACTGCTTTCCCGGCGAGAGCGCCAGGTATTCGCTCGTCTGGCCGTATTCCGAGGCGGGTATACGCAGGACGCTGCTGCTGCCGTTGCGCAGGCTTCACTCCGTGACCATCGTGGCCTGATGGACAAGTCGTTTGTGCAGCGGGTTGCCGACGATCGATTCGAAATTCATGAACTGGTTCGTCAGTATGGCTTGGAAGCTTTGGCCGTTGATGAGCAGGACGCTACGGCGACTCGTGCCCGGCATGCAGCGTTCTTCGCCGATCTGTTGCGCGCCAACGTCGATGACCTGAAGGGTCCGGATCAGAAACGCGCATCGAATGAAATCGAACGTGAATATGGCAACGTCCGCGCGGCTTGGAAATGGGCCTGTCAACAGGAACGCTTGAATCTGTTGGCAAGGGCGCTAGACGGACTGTCTCTCTTCTGCAAACATCGGGGATATGTCGATGAAGGGCTTGAACTGTGCCGTTTGGGGGCCCAGTCCGTGGAACGGGTGGCGTCAGCAGAGGCTACTGTACTGTTGGCACGCATCCGTTTGTGGCAAGGCGTGTTCTACCGCGAGCGTGGAGAAATTGGCAAAGCCCAGGTGGAGTGGAGCAATAGTCTCTCATTGCTAGAGAATCCAACACTTGTGGGTCGAGATCAACGCAAAATCCGCGCAGAATTGGGTTGGAATATGGGTATGGCCTCGGTGCGCCTGTCTGACTACGACCAGGCTCACCAATTATACCAGTCTAGCGAAATGCTACTGCGAGATATTGACGCACCGTGGGAGCTGAGTCAGGTACTGCTAGAGGATGCCATCGTCCACTGGCATTGGAATCGCTACGCTGAGGCCCAGGTCAAGATAGGAGAGGCCATGCAGATATCTCTCTCCCTACGCGATCCGGTCGGCCAATCTGACAGCTTGATGGGGTTAGGGCTTTGTGCACTCAATCAAGGTTTTCACGAAGAATCGGAGGACTATCTTCGTCGCTGTGTGAGCGTGGCAGAGGAGTTGACGGACGACCGAGTTAATTTGGCCAAAGCGAGGACGATATGTAGTTGGACACTCATCTTCAGAGGGAAGTACGATGAGGCTGTTTCTCTTGTCGAACAGGCAATAAAGACAGCTGATACCTTGAACAGTCCCTACTGGTCAACGATGGGGAGATGGACTCGTTGTCTTGCGCTGCTGCACAGGGGCGACTATGAAATCGCTAGACTGGAGAGCGAGCAAGGGCTGATTCTGTCGCGGCAGCAGGAATATCTCAGAGGCACGGCTGCTCTCTTACTGTGTCAAGCTTGGATTGCCATGGCTACCGGCGAGATTGCCCTGGCCGAATCCCTGTTGATGGATAGTATTGCTTTCTTCAGGAAGATCGGCCATATGGATGAGTTGGCTCAGGCGCTAGCTGCCTTGGCTACAGCGCGTTTGTTGAGGGATGCGCCAGATGCGTCCGGGTCGCCATTATTTGAAGCCTTGAGACTAGCCGAGGAGTGTGGCGTATATCAGGCTCTGCTTGCGGCCATCCCCGCTGCCGCCCTGTATCAAAAAGCTATGGGACGTCTTTCGTGTGCGGAGCGGCTGCACTCAATCGCCGCCGGCGAACCTCTCTTGGTCAAATCCATCTGGTACGCAGATGTATACGGCCGCAAGCTCGTAGGATCAACAGGACTCGACGCCGATCAGAGAGATTACGTGGTAAAGAGAATCACGGGAGCGGACAGTCTAGTTGCTGCCGTAACTGCCGTCCGACGCGCAATAGAGTATTGATACGCGCATCAAACTCCAGCTTCCACTCGCGGTCGCCTCATCGAACGACGCCTCAACATCTGGTCATTGTTTCGGTACGTCCTGACCTACCTAATGTTGCCAGCAATCTTTGGCATCGTTGTGGCGGGCCCTGCAATGGTGGAATTATGACATCAGCCCTCGGATAGGACTCGACTAACGACTATTGTGCCGCCTTTACTGCTATTCTAGATACGGCGCGCCGCATCCGACCAAAACACAAGAACATGCCCGAACAGGCTACAATGTCTGAATACCTGATATTCCGATGATGCTGGATACCTCCCAGAATGAGTTAAGCAAAGCAAAAAGGTGCGCAGGAATGATCAAAATATCGAACGACCGCCTAACTGCAAGTATCAGTCCCCTCGGGGCCGAGCTACAATCGCTCAAGCTGAACCACAATCAGCACGAATTGATCTGGCAGCGTGATCCAGAGGTATGGTCTGGCAGTGCGCCGATCCTGTTTCCAATTGTGGGCCGTCTGATTGACGGGCGGTACCTACTCGACGGAAAAACATACGCGATGCCAATTCACGGGATTGTGCGTGCTGAAACATGGACGGTGGCAGAACACGCGAAGACGCACGTCACCCTGGAGATCAGTGATAGCAAGGAGTCACGACAATGCTACCCTTTTCGGTGGAAGCTTGTTGTGAGGTTTGAACTCACGGACCGCCAGCTTGCCGTCCGATATTGGATCACGAACCTCGACACCCGCACACTTTACTTCTCTTTTGGTTCTCATCCTGCCTTCAATCTGGATTTTGGCTCCCATCAGATCTCGGACTATGTGCTGCGTACAGACAATCGAGGGATGGCCTGGCAGCGGCGAAAGATCGTGGATGGAAAACTCGGCAAGGAGCGGTTTGATCTCGATTGGCAGGGGCGTGACCTTCCGTTGTCGGAAACGATTTTTGATGAGGGTGCGTTGGTTTTCACTGGGATCCGTTGCCGGCAGTTGTTGCTCCTCAATTCTCGTGATCCCCGACAGATCATCTTTGAAACCGGTGGTGCCCCTGACCTAGGTATTTGGGCCAAGAGCGGGGCGCCCTATGTCTGCATCGAGCCCTGGTACGGATACGATGATCCAGAAGACCACGATCAACAGTTGACGACCAAGCCTGGGATCCAAACACTAGAGAGTCAGGGCGTCTTTACTACGGCCTACTCCATCGGTTTGAACTCGGCCTGGCTGTGAGGGGAGAAGACTCATGCGTCGTTTTGCAGACCAAGTAGCCATTGTTACCGGCGGCGCCAACGGCATCGGCGCGGCCACTGCGCGGCGTCTCGCCGGTGAAGGCGCGGCGGTCGTCATTGCGGATCTCGATTTGGCCGCCGCAGAACAGATCGCCGGCGCCATCCAAGCAGATGGCGGTCAGGCTCATGCGGTCCTGGTGGAGGTCTCCCAACGTAGCCAAGTGGAGGCCATGCTCGCCGCCGCCCTGGACGCCTACGACCATGTAGACGTGCTCGCGAACATTGCCGGTATCGCCTTGTTCGAACCCTTCCTCGACCTATCGGAAGAGGCGTGGCGCAAGGTGCTGGACGTCAACCTGACCGGCGTCTACCTGTGCTCGCAGGTGGTCGCCCGTCACATGGTCGAACGAGGCATTGAAGGCCGTATTGTCAACATGGCCTCGACCAACGGCCTGGTCGCCGAGGCCCAGTTAGCCCACTACAACGCATCCAAGTTCGGCGTAGTCGGCCTGACAATGACAATGGCTATCGAACTCGCTCCTTACAATATTCGGGTCAACAGTGTCTGTCCGGGTCTGATCCGGACCCGCCTCACTCGGACTATCGTGGACGATCCCGAATGGCGCGCTGAGTATATGGACCTGATCCCGCTCAATCGGCCGGGGGAGCCCGAAGAGGTCGCCTCTGCCGTGGCCTACCTGGCCTCCACGGACTCTGGGTACATCACGGGTCACCAACTGGTGATTGACGGCGGCCAGCTCACTTTCTGAACGGTTTCCGAGCAAGTCGTCGTTTCCGTCAACTGGCTGATGTCACGCCACGAGAAGGTCGTGCGGATTACGTGGTCGGGTTTCTGGCCCCGAACGAAATAGCCAGTTGCTTTGACAATTTATGCTACGTCGGGTTGTAGCGCACGTCGAACTCTAGCTTCCACTCGCGGTCGCCGTCGCGTTCGATGCACCACATCTCTAGCACGCCGGCGCCGATCTCAACGCCGCCTAGGGTATCTCCAGAATTGCCGGCATCGGCGTCTCCGCCGGAGTCGCGTTTTTCAATCCGCGTCTGCAGCCAGACCGGGACGACCGTGCCGCTGCGCTCTGATTCGCTTGCGGGCAGCATGGTCTCCAGGGTGGTCACCTCGTGGATATCCCCGGCCCAGTCCTCCACAATCTCACCGACACGGTCGGTCTTGCGCGTAGTGGAGGCGAGAAACTGGAACACGGCCGGCTCACCCACCACCAGGCCGAATTCTCGCTCCACGATCTCGGCCTCGCTGCCTTCCTCCATGCCATAGGGTACGACACACAACGCTTTGACCGGTGTGGGTAC
>JBJYXA010000228.1:0-4559 GCA_046259705.1 Caldilineaceae bacterium | reverse complement strand
GGCACTTGTAGCACCAACAGCCCCACATAGCTGACCGCTCCGATGATCAAGGCCAGCACCACCTGACCCCGCAAATATCTACCCAAAGAGTCTTCCGTATCAACCCAGACCCTGTACACGGGTTCGCGGTACGGTTTGGGCAGCCACATGAGAAACTTGGGTAATGCGCTCCGGCGCGCCACCAACCAGTAGACGCTCAGGACAATGGCGAGCACGATCTGGCCGGTTACCGAAATTGCATTCAAGGCGAACGGCACGGCCTGTTCGGCTACCGCTTCGTCGGCCGAGCTCAGCGCGTCCTTGAGCTGTTGCGGCAGTTGCAAGATCGGAACATAGAGTTCGAACTGCTGATTGATGAAGAAGCTGGTTTTGATCAGGGCAAAGTTAAGATCGCTGACCAACTGATTTCCCTGCGACATTTGCATCGCGAGTTGAATCACCGGCGGGAGTGCCAACACCAGTAGAAGCACTACGCCAATGATCGCCGCACCGTAGACCAGTGCAATCGACACGCTGCCGGGGATTCGCCAGCGCTGAAGCGTTTCACTGAGCGGTCGCACGGTGGACGCGAAGATGAGAGATATGAATAGGATAACGATCAGGCTGCCGAGGCGATAGAGCACGTAGGCGCCGACAAGTGTGGCTAGTACGATGCAGGTGCCAAAGAAGACCCTGCGCAGACTGACCCCTGAATTGTCGCTCAAGCTTATCCTGCTTTTCCGTGTGATACCGCGATCACACAACTAAAATACACACATGAAAACCCAGTGGAATTGCCGCAGTACCGGCAATTCCACTGGGTGATTACTAGAGCCGAAAGATAATACCGTTACTCTACCGTGACGTCAATTACCGTCTCGTTTACAGTTACCGTGTAATCCCCTGGTTCCAGTCGTACGTCGATGGGGACTTCTACTGTGAAGGGCGTAATGACCTGCGCGCAAATCATATCTTCGGCCGGCGGCGTCATCTCCACGTTGACCGTGATCTCGCTTTCATCCGTGCGCTGGGTGACTTCGCCAATATCGTGGCATGGATCGGGCAGTTCGCCGGAAATCACCAGCACCGACGAATCACCACGTTGCTCGACCACGACCGAAGCTACCGGAGCAGGCATGGCTGCGGGCTGTGCCACCATTTCCGTACCAATCTCTAGTGGAGACGTGACTCCGTTGACACTGACCTCATATTCGCCGGGCGCCAGCCCCTCCGTATTCAACACAACCGTTTCGCTGAACGGGGTGAGCATTTGGGCGCACATCATCTCCGGGTCCGGCGGAGCGAGCAAGACACCGACACGGATGGTGCTGCCGTCAACGGTCTGTACCGTTCCGCCAATCTCGCTGCACGCATCAGGAAGTTGACCTTCGACCAAAACTGTGTAGGCTCCCTCTCGTGATTCCGTAGTAACGGTCTCCACGTTGGCGGGGCGGATCTCGGCGCTGCACGCAGCAACGAGCAGGGATATAAACAGGAGTAGGGCTATGGGCATCCAGCCGATGCGTCTCACGTGTGCCTCCTTGTGTGGATGTCTGTATCCACGTCTTTGCTGGGATAAGTTGGTCTAGTGTTCATCTCATCGAAGCCAGTCCTCGTATTCAGAGGCCCTGGCACTACTCTACCGTATCCGTCAGCCTGCACCTACCATTCGCGAGCCCGCTGCACATTTTCATTCCAAGAGGCTCGCTTCTCTACCGCGCCAGGCGTGCTCTGAACACTCTACGATTCGCTGAGCAGGGGTGCTGATCAGAACACCTCTGGAACAAATGTTTGTTCATGGAACGGCGGGCGTATGTATCCAGCATTGTCTTGACGGGGTGGTAGCACGATTGGTTCCGGCGTAGTGTCCTCGTACGGGATCATGCTCAGCAGATGACTGATGCAGTTGAGGCGGGCCCGTTTCTTGACGTCGGCATTGACCACATACCAGGGCGCCTGTTTGATATCCGTGTACGAAAACATATCGTCTTTTGCGCGCGAGTACTCCACCCAACGGGCGCGTGACTCGACGTCGACGGGGCTAATTTTCCAGCGCTTCTTGGGGTCGTTGATGCGGTCTTGGAACCTTCTTTCCTGCTCGTCATCGCTAACGGAGAACCAGTACTTAATAAGCACGATGCCGGAGCGGACTAACATCCGCTCGAACTCCGGGCAGGAACGCATGAACTCGCGATACTCGTCTTCGGTACAAAATCCCATGACGCGTTCCACGTTGGCCCGGTTGTACCAGCTGCGGTCGAAGAGGACCATTTCGCCCGCCGCGGGCAAGTGTGCGACATAGCGTTGGAAGTACCACTGCGTTCGTTCTCTATCGTTGGGGATCCCTAACGCCACCACACGACAGACGCGAGGGTTAAGGCGCGCCGTAATGCGTTTGATGACGCCGCCCTTACCTGCGGCGTCGCGCCCCTCGAAAATAACGACGACCTTTAGGCCTTTCAATCGTATCCATTCCTGCAACTTGACCAGTTCTACCTGCAGATCGGCCAGTTCCTTCTCATATTTCTTGCGGGAAATCTTCTTGCGGTTCGAATTGTCCTCTGGGACATATTCTTGGGGGTGCAGCGACTCACCGTATTGATGGCCTGCCGGTGCGATCGACGATTCCATTGCGGAGTCTTCGTGATTCGGCCTTTTGCGGTCAGTGCGCTCCTGTGAGTGCCCGTTGCTGTGGGATCCCGCGATGTCTTTTTCCTTTTTCGACATATGAGCCTCCCTGATAGATTCTATGGTTGTCAATCATGGGCAACGACAACGGGCCGGTCCAAGGCGGCACGGCAACAGTCCGTGTGGAGCATGTGCATAGGGTACCTGTTTTGGGCGGTGTTTTCAAGGTGCGATAGTAGGCATGTAACCACGATACGGTACTTAGGAGCGCCCCTAAGTTGAACACCGCGAATTGCGCCGTCCCCCGCCCATCTGATATAGTGACAGAGCAGTGGCGCCCTCCACTTTGTGTAGGACAGCGCAAATGTTGACTTCCACTGTTTCAGGATAAGCTTCACTAATCTCACATTCGTCCTCGTGATGGTGCGTTCTATAGAGGACTCGCATTAGGTTTGCGCTGTAAGCTTGTCGGGTAGGTCCGTATTCGTCTCGCTTGCGAACCCGTTCCCAGTCCAAATCTCACACAGTCATGCAACTGGAGGAAAACATGAAACGACGAACCTGGCTGATTCTATCAGTGTTGATCATCAGCGCAATGCTTACCACGATGTGTGCGCCTAGCGCTGCGCCTGCCGAACCCGCTGAACCGGCTACTGAAGAGTCTGCCGAACCCGCGGCAGCCGAAGAAGCAGCGCCGGCCGAGGAGGAGGCGCCAACAGAAGCGGCGGCAGCCGAAGCAGCGCCGGCGGAAGAAGCATCTGGCGACGTGGTAGAGCTACGCATGACATGGTACACGGACGGCAACGAAGACGTGGTCATGCGTGATCTGCTCGACCGCTTTGAGGCCGAGAATCCGGACATCAAGGTTGTCATGGACACAGTAGCCTACTCCTCAATTCTGGAGAATCTGCCGATCCAGCTGGCCGCTGGTGAAGGACCGGACATGGCTCGTGTCACCGATCTGGGTGGTTTGGCGCAGTACTACCTGGATATGACACCGTATCTGAGCGATCCTGCTTATTGGGAAGAGAATTTTGGGCCGTTTTTAGAATGGCTACGCGTATCTGGCGATGAAGAGGCCATCAATGGTTTCATGACGCAGTTGACCATCACGGGACCGTTCATCAATCGCACGCTCTTCGAGCAGGCCGGCGTTCCTGTTCCCAGCGATGAGTCGGACGAAGTGACGTGGGAAGAATGGGCCGCGGCCGCACGTCAGGTTGCCGAGGCGGTCGGTGTGGACATGCCCATGGCCATGGATAGAAGCGGGCATCGCTTCGCAGGGCCTGCTATCAGCATGGGCGCCAAGTTCTTTGACGAAGAGGGCTACCCGGTTATCGACGACGAAGGCTTCCGAGCCATGGCCAATATGTTCGTCGGCTGGCACCAGGACGGGACCATGCCGTTGGATATTTGGGCAGGAAATACAGGCTATGCGGGAGCGAATGAGGAGTTTGCCAATGCCCAATTGGTCATGTATATGTCCGGAAGCTGGCAGGTCGGACAGTTCTCAGAACAGATAGGTGACGCATTTGATTGGGAGGCAGTTCCCAATCCGTGCGGGCCGGCGGCGTGCACAGGCATGCCCGGCGGGGCCGCACTGGTGGCCATTGGCACCACCGAGCATCCTGAGGAAGTCGCCAGAGTAATGGAGTACCTTTCTAGCCCAGAAATCCTGAGTGAGTTCTCGGCGCGGACGCTCTTCATTCCAGCGCATCTAGGTCTGTCTGAGACCGGAGTTCCGTTCGAGACCGACCTGGGCCTCGCTAGTAATGCCCTGGCCGTATTCGTGAGCCAGGTAGGCAAGATCGACCAGACTGCCTTCGATCTCCAGGCCTATCCGTACAACCGAGTGATGTTCGACTCCATCCGAGACCGCCTCACGCAGGTCATCGTCGGTGAACTAACGATGGATGATGCCATTGCACGTATGCAAGAGGATATCGACGCCG
>JBJYXA010000227.1:0-4212 GCA_046259705.1 Caldilineaceae bacterium | reverse complement strand
GACAACTGGACCGTAGGCTACTCGACGGAACGTATCGCCGGCGTCTGGGTAGGCAACGCTGACAATACGCCCATGCTCGATGTGAGCGGCGTGGACGGCGCCGGACCTATCTGGCGCGATCTCATGCTCCTGGCGCATCGGACGCCGCCGGCACCCTTCACCGTTCCTCCGGGGATCGCGCGCACGGAGGTATGCGTCCCCAGCGGAATGCTGCCATCGCCAGCCTGTAGCCAGCGTCGCAGCGAGTACTTCATTCGTGGCACCGAACCGGTCGAAGTCGATAATCAGTTTCTTGCTCAGACGGTGGACGTTCGCACGGGCGCACTCGCTACGGATGATACGCCGGAGGAATATCGCTCTCAGGTCGTGCGCTGGAACGCGCCCGTAGAATATCGGGAGTGGGCCGCGGCTCGCGGTTTCGCCTTAGCGGCGCAGGCAAACGAGGCTCCTGCGAGTTCGGCGAACCAGCCTGCAATAGAGGCCGCGCTCGACGAACAGGCTGGCGCCCTGCTCCGGCTCGACCAGCCTGTCTCGAACACGGCGTATCAGGTGCATCCGCGTTTGCCAGCCGCCAATCAACGCCTGCGCGTGCGTGGCGAGAGCGGTGACGGAGCTACGTGGAATACCTTGCGTCTTGTTGTAGACGGAACCATCATATCTACTCAGAAGGATGCGGCGTACATAGAGAATTGGTGGACGTTGTCGATTGGCGAACACCGCCTATGGGTCGAAGGCGAGCGGTCCGCTGAGGGCGACACCCTTCGCTCGATCCCGGCGCTCGTTGTCGTCAGGGAATTTGAAAACGAAGAAGAAAATCCGCTTGCCGCCTCTGTGCAGGAGGTCGCACAGAAATAGCTGAAGCAATCGGACGAAACTGTTTACTCCCAAGAACGTAGATTCAAACAGCACTCGTTCGCAGCACCAATGCAGGAGGGGTGGGATGAACCAAGAGAATAGGAAGTTGGCCAGGCCATCAGCGCCGGCCTTCATCGCTTTCATGTTGGCAGTGACTATGTTACTGATGTCCGCGTGCAGTGGGTTGCCAATCGCCCTCGAACGGGGAATCTCTCGAACACACGCTGCCGCGCCTAAGCTGGCGAAGATGGTGCCCCAGGAATCGCCGTCGAATGAAAACCAGCCTATAGCCGGCATCTCGGCCACACAGCCGGCTGACGGCTCCACAGATGTCGATCCGTACACGCAGATACTCGTGGTGTTTGACCGGCCCGTGGTCCCGCTTACGTCGGTCGACGACCAGGAAAACCTTCCCCAGCCTCTGACTGTCGAGCCCAATACGCCAGGTCAGGGCAGATGGGTCAGTACGTCGGTCTATTCGTTCCAGCCGCAGGAATCCCTCCTGGGCGCGGCCGGCTACACGGTCACGGTCGACCAGCCGTCGCCGGCAAGCGGTGGTGAGGCTGGCGAACCGGTCGTCTTCACATTCACCACGGCAGCACCCATCGTCGTGGATGCATTTCCCACGGGCGACCAGGTGCGGCCGGACTCAGCCGTGAGGGTTGAGTTCAGCCAGCCCATGGACGCAGAGTCCGCGGCCGGCGCATTCAGTTTGACGCCCCTGGACCAAGAGGGCGCCGCAGCGGTGGATGGCCAGATTACGTGGGATGAAGCACGGCGCACGCTCACCTTCACCCCAACGATGGCGCTCGACTTCGGGGCGAACTACACTGTCGCTGTGAGCGATTCTGCACTGGCTGCGGGCAGTTCGGGCGGACTGCGCGAGCCGTTCGCATCGCAATTCTCGGTTGCTCCCTACCCGGACATCCTGAGCACTACGCCGTACGACGGCGAAACCGGCGTATCGCCAGACACCACAGTGTCCATCATGTTCAACACAGCCATGAGTTCGACGCTGTTGATGGATCAGGTGACGGTATCGCCCATGATCTCAACGACAACCGTCTATAGCTACTATTCGCCCTACAACAATGAGTTGATTCTCAGCTGGTTTAAGCAACCGCAGACGGAGTATTCTATCACCGTCGGCGGTGAAGCTGAGGACGATTTTGGGAACACCCTGGGCGAGGACAGGCAATTCAGTTTCACTACCGGTGACTACTCGCCGTTCGTCAACCTGGAATTGGACTGGTTCACGCATTTCACCGCCGGTGACGAAGCACGGGCTGGGGTTCTCTATCGAAATGTAGATCAACTTGACGTGGACCTATACGCGCTTCCCCAGAATGAGGCGCTGCGCTTGGCCGCTATGTTCGAATGGCAGATACCGCAAGACTATGTTGCACCCGATGCAGGTGTCAACACAGTTTGGTCCAGGACCTACGACACGTCCGGCGATACGAACGTGTCCATTCGTCAGATCATCACGCTCACAAACGAAGCGGGTGACGAGCTCATCCCTGGTGCCTATTTCATGCAGGTTGAGGCGCCCGGTATCCTCGACACGGACGGCAACGCCCTGCGCGATCAGGCGGCCATACTCATCACCGACACGAACCTTGTCGTGAAGAAGAGCATTAACGGTCCCAGCCTTGCCTGGCTCACGGATCTGATCAGCGGCGAACCCGTTGCAGACGCCCCGGTATCCTTCTACTTCGACGGTGAACAAATTGGTTCCGCCCGCACAGGCGACGACGGTGTGGCCATTCTAGGATTGGACATCCCCTCTGATTCCTCCTGGTTGCCGGTCATTGCGGCCGCCGGTGAAGCCGGCAATGACAACTACGGTATGGCGTCCAGCGGCTGGAATTCCGGAATCGCACCGTGGGAATTCGGCCTGTCCAGCGGCTGGAGCGTCGGTCCGCTCGTGGGTAACTTCTACACGGACAGGCCTATCTATCGCCCGGGTGACACCGTAAACTGGAAGGGCATCATCCGGGTACTCGACGGCGGTTCCTACGAGCTGCCACCCGCGGGGCTGCCGATCTCAGTTACCATTCGCAACGATATCGGTACGACTGTTTCGCAGGTAGTCGTGACCCCGAATGATATGGGCACGGTGAACGGCTCGACCACGCTCTCGTCCGAGGCCGGTACTGGCTACTACTACCTAGATGCCACGCTCGACCCGGCCCAAGCCAACGGTAACAGTACCGGCGTCGGCTTTCAGGTCGCGGAGTATCGCAAGCCCGAGTTTGAATTGTCCGTGCAATCCGCGCAGCCTGAATATATCCACGGCGATACCGTACGTATTGACGTGGACGCATCGTATTTCAGCGGAAGCCCGCTGGCGGATGCTCCCCTGACCTGGAGATTGATCGCGGACCCATATACCTTCTCGTGGAGCGATGAGGACGGTAGATGGTACTCATTCTCGCCGTATGACCCCGAGTCCGACACCTACGATCCTTATCGCGGCATCTTTTCGCTTGGCCTAGTGAACGAAGGCTCGGGCGTCACGGCCGCCGATGGGTCCTATACCATCGAGGTGCCGGCCGACCTGAGTCAATCTCTGTCCAGTCAGAACTGGGCCTTTGATGTCACCGTGCAGAGCGGAACCAACCAGTTCGTGACCGGCCGGGTCAGCGTGCCGGTACATCGGGCGCAGTTCTATATTGGACTCTCGCCGAGTAGCTACGTCGTTAACGCGGGCGAAGAGGCAAGTGTGGATATCGTGACGCTCACGCCCCAGGCCGAGGCTTACCCCGGCGCCGAAATTGAACTCGTTGTCTACGATTTCAACTGGAACAGCGTCTATGAGCAGGCGGCGGACGGCACCTATCGCTGGGAAACCAGTGTGGAGCGCACCCCGGTGTATACGGATACGGCAACGACGAACCACGACGGCCGCGCGGTATTGACATGGCCTACGAGTAAAGCTGGGCAATATCAGGTGGTGGCATCTGCCAAGGATGATGCCGGCAACCCCACCACCAGCGCTGCGTTTGTATGGGTAAGCGCTGCAAGCGACGGTGAGTATGTCTCGTGGCCCATGGAAAACAACGATCGCATCGAGATCGTGGCCGACAAAACGAAGTATGCACCGGGCGATGTGGCGCGCATACTCGTGCCTAGCCCATTCCAAGGGAATACGACAGCGCTTGTCACCGAGGAACAGACGGGCGTCCTGAACGCAGAGGTGCGGACTCTGACCGCCAACAGTGAAATGTTGGAGATTCCCATCACTGAGCAGCATATCCCGAACGTGTACGTGAGTGTGTTGCTCGTCAAGGGCGTGGACGAAACCAACCCCTATCCTGCCATGCGCATCGGTTATGTCATGTTGCCCGTGGATAC
>JBJYXA010000226.1:0-3178 GCA_046259705.1 Caldilineaceae bacterium | reverse complement strand
ACAGGGATCCCAAGCAGACGTCCACCGTCGGTCGGCGACAGGCGGCTGTCGGCCAGAAGCCGGCATTGACGGCCCCAGCCTCCCGCGGCAGCATACGGCCATAAGCAGACCTCGCCCTAGCGTGGCGTGACTCACCCAGTCGGCCACAAGCGACTGCCTCAGCCGCCACCGGCAGCCTGAAGTGGTTAACTCCCACGGGGACTTGACAACTAGCTCCGGAGTGGTGTCGCTTTATCAAGCAGTTCAGGGTTCAGGGACGCACTGACTCGATTTGGTTGCTGGATCAAATCCCCGTGCCGCTCATGAGCCCAACCGGGCGAGGCTCAAGCACGCACTCTTGCCGTCCCGACAGCCAGCTCACCAGCGCCGTCGAGCATCGTTCATCCACCGGTCGGCGCGTACCATGCCACTCCTTCATAGGTCCATTCCGGATAATTCTGGATAATATAATCACGCTCTCCCGTGTTGCCAGTGTAAAAATGGCTTTGATAGATATCGCTCCAGAACCTGAAGATCGGCATCCGCCCCGAGCCCTCGAACATATACGCATACCATCCGACGCCCTCATAGTTCCACCACGCTTGATAGTTGTTGGTGATGTAGTCTTTCTCTGCCTCGGATATGGTGAAAAAGTGGGATTGATAAACATCGCTCCAGAATCGGTATACTGGAGATGCCCCGTCCTGCGGTAAAACCAGCGCCGACCAATCGGACCCTTCGTAAGACCAAACATCAGGAAAATTCTCGATAAGGTAATCGCGCTCTGCGATACTGATGGTCAGGAATTGGCCCCTGTACCGGTCGCTCCAGAATCGGTAGACCGGATTTTGCCCGCCAACGACCGGTGGTTCTGCGCTCTCTGGGCACGCCGTATCGGCGTATGGCAGAAAGTCTGGAGTTATCTGAACGTCGGTCGTGAAGACTTGATCGCTCTCCAACGGCGTTGGGATCAAGGTCGAACCCCGAAAGGTTACCTCTACTGCGAAGGCCGTCCAACCCTCTGGAGGCGGCGGTACGTACCCGATGTATTCCCCTGCTGCAACCTCGACAAGCTCGGTGCTAGTCCACGCATCCCCGATTGCCTCCAAGCGAAAGTCACGAGCGTCCGCGTTTGTCGCTTGCCACAACCGAACCTCCTTCGGTATCGAGTGTGTCCAGACTCGGATCGAACCTTCAGGCTCTAGCGCCCACTCGATTTCAGGGGGCGACTTCGCGTCTAAAATGTCGCTAACCCAGGATAGAGTCGGGAGTATGACATTCGGAAGATCCTCGCCCTGGGAGTGGTCCGTGTTAAACGTGTAGCGTAATCGTTTAGGTCCGGGTAATCCACTCCAGTAAAACTGTGAAGAATCGGGAAGAAAGAACTGATCACCTGCTGAGTTAAGCACCAGCTTCGGCATCGTCAGACGATCACGATAAGCATAAGGGTCGATCAGATCCAGCATCGCACGCCCTGCAGGCGTATTCACGCGGCAGGGTAGGTCGAAATCGACATAATCTTCAATGGCAGGAGCGTAGAAGCCGTACGCCTCCCAGTGGTGAGTGAACTGCTCATCCAGATTTAGGAGGTCGATTGAAACGGGTATAATCGCCTTAACTCTAGAACCGGCGCTTGCCTGAGCCTCCACCGCCGCCGCTAGCCAGGTCGCCCACCCGCGCTTAGAACCGCCAATTATAATCGCATCATCAATCCGAGGTACTGCCGGCCAGAGGTCGGGGTACGTCTGCGAGAACGCCTGAACGGTATCTAGTGCCCGGACGATAGACTTGGTCATCGGCAACTGAACGAGCCACTCCGGGTCTCCAGTGAGGAGATACTTATTCATGCCATAAGCTAGGAGCGCATCCTCTTCCCTGGGAAATCCCTCATCCACGAACTCCAGTGGCTGGTTGGGGACTTGGCTGACAATGACGACAACCGACCCTGTTACGTCAGCCAATATTCCCAGCAGGTCATCGTTCTCGGTCGTCGGAGAGCTATCGTTGCTGCCACCATTAACGATTAAGAATGCCGTGTGTTCGTTCCCCGAGTGAAAAAACCAAGGTACTGCGATGAGTACTTCATGTACCCACGACACCCGGTCGACTTCTGAGAATGAGCGCCATTGCTGTGACGTCATGTTTAGGACATGGACGCTGTAACCGGCTCTGTGTCGCGTTTCCTCGTAGGCGTAGCTGTAACTTGAATCCGGCTTCGCTACATACTCATCAAGCGCTGTGCCCTCGGTCGCTACGGCACCCGATGCGAAGCAGGTGAGCGCCAGGAATAACGTACGCAGAAAGGCAGTGCATTTCATGATTTCCCTCCTATACCGCGGAGGTTACGGTCGACCATCAATACGCCGTGATTGCCGGCGCGTCGAGTTCGGTGTCGCGGGCCTGCGGACGATCTTCAGCCAGGCACACTGCAAGGACTCTATAAAAACAGTAGCCAGTGAAACGTCCCAGCGTCACGCTGGGGGCCGAACGCTTGCCCTAGGTCAATAAACGGTCGCAAGCTCTGCGCAGCATCGAGAGATGTGAGCGACATGCGCTAAGGTTACGTTATAAGAGTAGGTGACAATGGCTGTCACATAAGCAGCAACCGATAAGTTACGGATACTACCGTGTGGCGTGACCTCCACTAGGCCCGAAGTACTGGACAGCTCTCGGAAATACCTTACCTGACTGCCAACGAGATTTGGCCGCTCCGGCAGCCTTGCTTGGTTCCTGTTATCGCGTCAGATATCATTGCGATCGAGTACGCCACTCAATGTCGTCAACTTAAGTCGTCCGCTTGAACGCTTGGTGAAAACCCGGCTTGAGCTTGCCGGGATTGCACCGGGAGAAGCGGCGATCGGCAGCCCCGCGCAAAGCAGACACTCGCGGGACGAAGGGGCAATGTGCCACCGCGCTCTGTCTCACGGGATCAGGAGGTTCAAAGTTCCGCCCGCAGGGGGCTCAATCCGGGCCGAAGACGGCTTCCACTCTATCGCCGAAGCCGGACGGCGCCGACAGCAGCAGGACGACCGCCACCATCCAGACAGACAGAGATTTGACCCCGGTCACGGCGATATGTGACGCGGTCTGAGGCAGGTCATGATCACCTGGATGGGGCCGCCTTCAGGGCCGGACATCCCCCCAGCGCGTAGGTGCGGCGGTGTCTTGGGCGGCAGGGCGCCGGGCACGTGCCGGAAGG
>JBJYXA010000225.1:0-19992 GCA_046259705.1 Caldilineaceae bacterium | reverse complement strand
CGGCGGTTGAGCTTATAGCGGCCAACTCGCCCTAAGTCATAGCGGCGCGCCGTGAAAAACAGATTCTCGACGAAGCTCCTGGCGTTATCCAGCGTAGGTGGATCGCCGGGGCGGAGCTTCTTATAGAACTCCAAGAGAGCGTCGTCTACGCCCTGCTCCGAGTCCGAAGTCACATTGCTGGTCGAATCACGTTCCAACGTCGAATCGATGAAGGGATGATCCGGGTCGGTGTCCACATCGGCAAACAGCTCACGGATCTCGTCGTCAGTGCCGAATCCGACTGCGCGCAGCAATATGGTGACCGGCAGCTTCCGCTTGCGGTCTACCTTGACACTGATAATGTCACGCTTGCTGGTTTCGAATTCCAGCCAAGCGCCACGACTCGGGATTAACTTAGCACCTGCTAGCTCACGACCGGTCGCGCGGTCTTCTTCCACCGCAAAATAGACGCCCGGCGAACGGATCAACTGGCAGACAACAACGCGCTCACTACCATTGATAATGAACGTCGCAGCGTCGGTCATGAGCGGAAAATCGCCCATGAACACTTCCTGCTCACTGATCTCACCGGTGTCGCGATTAACGAGCCTCACCTTCACCCAGAGCGGAGCCGCAAAAGTGATATCACGCTCTCGGCACTCTTCCTCCGGATACTTGGGTTCGCCAAATTCGAAATCGCCAAAATGCAGCTCCAGATTCTTGTTGAAGCTGACAATGGGGGAAATTTCAGCGAACAACTCTTTGAGCCCGTCCGCCTTGAACCAATCAAAACTGTTTAGCTGGACCTCCGTAAGACGAGGCAGATCCTTAATCGTAGGCGTCCGTGCGTACGATTTGCGGTCAATTCGCGTCTTCGGTGCTGCCACATTGGCGCCATTTGAGGAGATACTCATTTAAGTCTCGGCTCCTTACAACAACTCATGCGCACGCATGCGTGCTTCTCACCCACCCGCTGGACACTTCGGTACATCCGTCACAGTCAATGCATGGAAAAAACACACCAACTAACGGCTATCGATCCTACACACTCGCCACAAACATTCAGGCATTGAGAACCGTGAAAATGGCAATAAGACACCGAGCGGGTGGTACCAGGCATTTTGGCCGGTACTACCACCTGCCATAGGTGTCTTTATGACGGCAACGTCTATACCTAATAGAAGATAATCAATCGCCCGATTTTGAAAATGCTTCCGCAATAACCCATCAGGAAAAGTCAGCCACTACGACATTCATTCCTAAATGCGGACACAAGCCGTGTACACAAATACAACGCGCCTCGATCGCAGAATATTATGTCACTTACCCTAACTGACTTTGCCCTATAACGCAAATACGAATGATACCATACCTATATGCGTTTGTCAACTACCAGTTTTCGAAAATTCCGACGCCTTCCGTTTGCCGGCGCGGTTGGCGCACACACTTGGATCAACTATAATGTGGGGCGTTATGGGACGATGTGGAGGATGGGATCTGCATCGTGTCACCGGTACTCGTAATCGGTCCAACCAACAGCGCCTCGACTTGGACACTTGAGCGGATTCTCGTCTCTGGCGCATAGCCATAAAGCTGATACAAGCTGTGTTTTTGGGCGAATACAACCACACTCTAGACGACAAAGGTCGCCTAACGGTTCCTGCAAAATATCGAACTGATCTGGCATCCGGTCTGGTCGCCACGCGCAATCCAGCAGAACGCTGTCTACTCGTCATGCCGCTACACAAGTGGGAAGAGGTAGCCGCCAAGGTCAACGCACTCCCCCTGGCCGATCCAGGCTCGGCTGCGTTTCGCCGCGCCGTGTTCAGCGCGGCCGACAATCTGAGGCCAGACAAGCAGGGCCGCATTCTGCTAAGCCCGCGCTTGCGCGAGTATGCGGGCATCGAAGACGAAGTGGTCATCGCGGGCGTGTATAGCTACATAGAACTGTGGGCGCCATACCGCTGGCGTGAAAGGGTACTCGAACCCCTTGAAGCGGGAACCATCGATGCGCAGATCTATGCGGCGCTGGACATCTAGTCGCAATGGGAAATAAGGGTACGTGGCACGATTCAGGATCAAAACCGGAAGGTTCCGACTCAGCGCAGGGTGATCGTCGCGACTTCACAGGAGAATCATCGGAAAAGTCACATCTGCCGGTCTTGCTTGCCGAAGCGGTAGATAGGCTCAGTGTGAAACCGGCGTCCATCGTCATCGACTGCACGTTTGGTGGAGGCGGGCACACGGCGGAAATCCTCGCCAGAATATCGCCATCCGGAAGAGTGCTGGCATTGGATGCGGATCCTGCCGCCATCGAACGGGGGGAACGGCGATTTACTCAAGAAATTGCGTCCGGCCGGCTGGTCCTTGTCAATGCCAACTTCGCTTCGCTTGAGGTGGTAGCCAGTGCACGAGGATTCGGCGACGCCGACGCGGTCCTGTTGGATCTTGGCGTCAGCAGTTTCCAGATTGACGAACCAGGGCGCGGGTTTTCGTTTCAAAGTGACGGTCCGCTCGACATGAGAATGGACCCGCACCAGAAATTGACCGCCTACGTCATCGTTAATGAGTGGCCGGAATCGGAGCTTGCGGACACGATATATATGTACGGTGACGAGCGAAAGAGCAGGAGGATAGCGCGTCGTATTGTCGCGCAACGGCCGATCCGGTCCACCGCCCAGTTGGCGGGCGTGGTCACAGATGCCGTGGGTGGACGTCGCGGCCAGCGCATCCACCCCGCGACTCGCACGTTTCAGGCCCTGCGTATCGCCGTTAACGGAGAACTGGATTCACTCCGGTCAGTATTGCCCCAGTGCCTGGAAGTCCTAAGGCCGGGGGGAAGGCTTGCCGTGATCTCATTCCATAGCCTAGAAGACCGCATCGTCAAACAATGGATGCAGCAAGAGGCCGCAGATTTCTTGCGCGATCCCGCGCACCCATTTGGGGGCGTAGAGCGTACCCCGACGGTCAGACTGGTAGAGCGGAAGCCGGTAATGCCATCGGCCGAAGAAGTCTCGCGTAACCCGCGCAGCCGATCCGCCCGACTGCGCGTTGCAGAAAAGTGTGCCATCTGACATTTCGGCACAACATAGTATAATGGAAATGGCAGCGAAAACGGCAGGTTCACGTGCATACCCTAATGAGACGGCGCACAGCCACGTGATGGAGTTCGCTGTCAATGAGCGCCGGCCGAGCCAAATGGCAGAGACTACAGATTCCGGGCGCACATTGCGCAACGGGGGAATCCCGCTATCGCATATTATCGATTCCCTCGACAAGTCGATACCCCTACCTCGCGACCTGCGGTCGTTTCTGATCTATTGCACCGTGCTCGCAGGCATCGCAGCCGGGATGCTGATCCATGTACTGCTCTCTGCTCAGATTCTGGAGGCCAAGGTAGAGCTCGCGGATATGCAAGACTACCTAACCGTCGTTGAGCGACAGAACGGTGAGCTACTGTGGTTGATCGGCAGGGCCACGAATTTCGAATATGTACGGGACAAAGCACTGGCCGAAGGATATACCCCTATCAAGGATCGACAATTCGTACAGGTCGACATTTCCGGCGACCATGCCCAGCCGCTGTCGGTCGCCGACACGTCACAAGGGGCGCAGCCACAGACGGCCGCAGAATCAGAAGAAGAGACGCCTGTGCCCGCCGCCGGGGAAAATCTGCAGGCCATAACTGGTCAGGCGGAAGCGTCGCCGCAGACGGCCAGTCAATCTGCGCCGGAGGATACTTCCGCCGCGCCGGACCGCCTGCAGGTGATGCGCCAATGGCGAGGGGCCATTCTTCCCAGCCAAAGAGCTCCTGCCCAACCGGCGAATGACGGTCGAGTGCCGGCTGATGGACAGAGCGACGACGACGAGAATGTGGCAGCTACTGGGCAGCCGGCGCAGGTCGAGACTGAGCCAAACGCGGCGACGCCCGATTGGTTCAGCGAGTTGATGAAAAACGTAGGCGTTCTATTCGCGCGCGCTGCGGATGATTAGCGGCGTGGCATAGAGGTGACCAGTGAGCAGCAACCGATCGAGTTGGCGATTCAGCATCCTGGCGGTAGCCATATCCGCCATGGTTATCCTCATTCTATTGAGGACATTACAACACCAAGTATTTGGCCTCGGCGAGGCCGTTAGCGCCCAAGCAGTTGAAGTGGATCCGGCTCAACGCGGCGCCGTCGTCGATACCCATGGCGTGCCCTTGATTGTCAACCGGCACTACTACCAATTGGCCGCTACGCCAAATCACATTAAGACGGACGCCGAACGGTTGGAGGTGGCGCAACAGCTGGAGGAGCTTTTCAACATTCCCGCGGGCGACACATTCGCGACGCTGAAGGCTAGTGGCGAAGACGATCATCAGTTCTGTGTACTTGCCGATGCGCTTACGGCCGAAGACGTACAGATGTTGTTGGACAAGATCGAGGAACTGGAGACTAAACGCGGTCTGGTCCCGCTGCAGAATGTGTACGCCAAGCCGATGACGCGTCGTTCCTATCCCCAGGCGGAGTTGGCTGCTCACTTGACCGGTTTTGTCTCGGTGGTGAGCGGCGGCGTCAGCGGTATTGAGGAGTACTATGACGAATTCCTACCGGCTGATGGCATCGGACTCCTGGGCGACGACGGCGAGAGCGTGGAGGCGTTGCCGGCCGAGGTGCGCCGGTTCCTGCCGTCGCCGGCGGGCAAGGACCTCATCCTAACCGTGGATCGCACCGTACAATGGATTATTCACGAAGAACTAGCGAAGGGACTAGAGGAATTCGGCGCTGAGCGAGGCACTGTCATCGTCATGCAGCCCAGCACCGGTGCGATTCTGGGTATGGTCAATCTTCCCGATTTTGACCCGAACCGGTTCGAGGATGAACCGATCGAGCTCTTCTCAAACCCAGCCATCAGCGCCCAATATGAACCCGGGTCCATATTTAAGATCATCACCTACAGTGCTGCGTTGGATACCGGGATCATCGAGCCTACGACCATCTTCACGGATACGGGCACGATCACAATCGGCGACCGCGTAATATTCAATAGCGACAGAATGGCGTACGGACAGGTCACCGCTACTGACGCGCTGGCGCGGTCCTTGAACGTAATTTCGGCTCAGATTTCGGGGCTGCTAGGTCCTGAACGTTTTTACAAGTATGTGCGGCAATTTGGCTTTGGTGAAGCAACCAATGTGGATCTGAGCGGCGAGATCGACGGCGCCCTGAAATCGCCCGGTAATTCCGCCTGGAGCCTGTCGGACCTAGGCACCAACAGTTTTGGCCAGGGGCTGGCAGTCACGCCGCTGCAGATGATCAACGCAGCCGCGGCGATTGCGAATGGCGGGCGCATGATGCAACCGCATGTGGTTCAGGCTCGCATCGTGGGAGACAAGGTTCAAATGATCGAGCCCACGGCCGTCAGGCAGGTTCTGTCGCCTGAGACGGCAGAGACTTTGACGAACATGCTCGCCGAAGTGGTCGAGACCGGCAACACCAAGGCGAGGGTGCCGGGCTATCACGTCGCCGGCAAGAGCGGTACGGCACAGATTCCTACACCCGAAGGCTATGAGGACCGCGCCACTATCGTCAGCTTTGTCGGCTTTGCACCGGCAGAAGATCCGCAGTTCGTCGTTCTCGTAAAGATGGATAGACCAGATTTCAACATTAACCAGTGGGCCAGCCATACCGCAGCCCCGGTCTTCAGCCGGATCACCAAGAGGCTGCTGGATTACTACAATATCCCGCCGCTACCGGAGCAAGATGAGTCAGAACCCACACCGGGCGCGGCGAGCGCGCCGGCCGCTGACGACGATATCGAAACCATTCCCGCAGCCGAAGCCGGAGTAGTAGGCGGAGGATAGACATTGCCGACAGCGCTCAGCAGTCAAATCACTCAGCATACGCTTTGGCAGGCGGTCACGGGTACGTTGCCGCCATTGGCATTGCCTGCCACACCGATCCCGACGGCAACGCTCGATAGTCGATTGATCAAGGGAAGCGGCCTGTTTGTTGCATTCCCGGGTCAGGAGACGGATGGGCATCGTTTTGTGGGCCAAGCCATACAGAACGGCGCGCAAGTCATTCTGTGCGAATCTCGCGGCCTAGACCAGGCGCTGCAAGCGGGCGCGACGATCGTGGACTGCCGCACAGCCGGAAACGATCCTGAACAGGTGTCCGCTGCATGGCGAGACGCGCCGACGGATGCGCTCGACGGACGGCAGATGGTCTACGTTGTGGACAACACCACCGAGGCGCTTCAGGCCGTCGGCGGTTTTCAGCGTGCGCACCATGCCAGACCGGATCTGCGAGTGATCGGAATCACGGGAAGCGTCGGCAAAACGAGTACAAAAGAGCTGACCGCGTCCGTAATAGCACAGCGCTGGACCACGTTGCACAACAAGGGGAACCTCAACAGCGAGCAGGGTCTGCCGCTCACCCTTCTCGAATTGGATGCGTCGTACGAATACGCTGTCCTCGAGATGGCTATGTATGACATCGGCGAGATCGCCACTTTGTGCCGTTTGGCGCGGCCGGATGTGGGCGTCGTGACCAACATCGGCCCGATCCACCTGAGTCGCTTGGGCTCAATTGAGCGCATCGCACAGGCCAAGGCGGAACTTGTACGCGCGTTGCCCGATGCAGACCACGGAGGAGTAGCGATTCTGAATTGGGACGACGACCTGATTCGCCCCATGGCCGCAATGACCAAGGCTAAGGTGTTCAGGTACGGCCTGACGCCGGAAGCCGACCTTTGGGCGGACGAAATTCAAGGAATGGGCATGGAAGGCATCCGCTTCCGATTCCACTACAGGCGACCGAATACCGAACAGGTCGATTCGCTGTTCGTGCGTGTGCCTCTCCTGGGCCGCCATAGTGTCCACACCGCCCTTCGTGCCGCGGCCACCGGATTGACCGAGGGGCTAAGTTGGGAAGAGATCATTGAAGGGATGCAGAACATGCCCGGTCAACTCCGTCTAGTCGTCGTGCCGGGGATCAACGGCAGCACCGTGATCGACGATACATACAACGCGGGACCGGACAGCACGATCGCAGCGCTAAATCTACTGCACGACCTTACACCCGATGAAGGTGGGCGGCGCGTCGCTGTTCTCGGCCCTATGTTGGAGCTAGGCGAGTATACCGCGGAGGGCCACAAGAAGGTGGGGCGCAGGGCTGCCGACGTGGCGCAAATCTTGGTAACGGTGGGCGAACTAGGCGCCACCATCGGTAAGGAAGCCCTGGATATTGGATTTGATAGGGATAGCCTGTTCACGGTTGGGGACGACGAACAGACAATACGCCTATTGGAGGAAATTCTGCGTGCCGGTGACCTGGTACTAGTAAAGGGAAGTCGAGCCGTAGGAATGGACCGCATCGTTGCCGCAATCAACGAGACCGACGACGGGCCGCCAGCCAAGCAGCAGATGAAAGGCTGATTCATGTCCTATGCATTGACGCTAGGCACCGTCAGTTTCTTGCTGGCTGTGGTTTGGGGCAGACCGCTGATTACCCAGCTGAAACGCTGGGGCATGGGTAAGCAGATCCGCGTAGAAGAGCCGGATCGGCATCAGATGAAGACCGGCACGCCCACCATGGGCGGTGTCCTAATCGTGGTTCCTGTCCTATTAATAACGGGTATTCTAAACATTGCGAACCTGTGGGGCCTCAACTACATCGGCCAGAGTACCTTGATCCTCTTTTTCTGCCTTGGCTCGTATTCCATTCTGGGGCTGATAGACGACTGGCAGGGCATCAAAGGCTCGCGCGTTAAGGGCGAGGGACTGACCGCGCGTATGAAATTCGGATTTCAGGTATTGTTCGCTACCATGATCGCCCTAGTCCTCTACTTTGGCCCTCCAAAGTGGGACTATGTTGGCGTCCCTGGATTTCCTGCGTTCTTCCGTATCGGCCCGCTGATCATTCCGGTTACCATATTTCTCATTGTAACCATGAGTAATGCGGTGAACCTGACCGACGGTTTGGACAGCCTGGCGGGAAGCATCAGCAGCATTGCCTTTGCCTGCTACGGACTGATCGCCTATTTGCAGAATCAGATTTATCTGATGGCCTTTTGCTTCACCATCGTTGGCGCGTCGCTGGCCTTCCTCTGGTACAACGCACATCCGGCGCAGTTATTTATGGGCGACACCGGCAGCCTGGCCCTAGGTGCTACCTTGGGGTTGGTGGCCGTGATGACCGGACAATGGTTGCTCCTCCCGGTCGTGGGATTCGTCTTCCTGGCCGAAGCGGGTAGCGTCACGCTGCAGGTGGGCTACTTCAAGTGGACGAAGCGGATGTACGGTGAAGGGCGCAGAATCTTCAAGATGTCGCCGCTCCATTACCATTTTGAACTGTTGGGATGGAGTGAGATGCAGGTGAAGGAACGCTTCTGGCTTATAGCAGTCCTGTGCGGCATGCTCGGCGTCGCCTTGGCGTTGATTTAGTGGATGAGCGGACAGCATGGGTGAAGACGCTGACCAATCAAGGCGGTTCCAGGGCAGCCGTGTCGTTGTCCTGGGCCTAGCACGGCAGGGGATGGCCGTAGCTCGCTACCTGTGCGGCCTGGGTGCGCAAGTCACGGTGAGTGATCGGGCCAGTGAAAGCGCGCTCGGCGCCGAGATTGCGCAACTGTCAGAACTGCCAATTGAGTTCGCGCTTGGCGGCCATCCCGTGGAACTGCTTGACCATTGCGACTTGGTCGTTGTCAGCGGGGGTGTACCCCCACTGATACCATTTGTACAGGAGGCGGTCGCACGCGGGATTCCACTCAGCAATGACGCATTGCTAACGCTGCAGGCAGCATCCGAAGACGGGCTTGGTCCCATCATCGGCATTACAGGCAGCAGCGGCAAGACGACGACAACGACCCTAGTCGGAGAGATGCTGGCGGGAAGGACGGCGGTGCATGTTGGGGGAAATATCGGGACGCCGCTCGTCGACCGCATGGACACTATCGGTAAGGGCGAACCCATCGTGCTCGAACTGAGCAGTTTCCAGCTCGAGCTGTTCGACGAGGCGCTGACGAAATCTCCGATCTCCGGAGTAGGTCCGCATTACGGCGCCATCACGAATATCACACCGAATCACTTGGACCGGCATCCTTCGATGGCAGACTACGCGGCGGCCAAGCTCAACCTGATCGATGCGATGCCGGCGGGTTCGCTACTCGTGCTGAACCGGGACGACGCCGTAACCGGCACGCTTGCCGCAGGCGATGGCGAGGGGGGCCAACTGGGCCCGCATACTGAGGTCCCGCAGGAATGGGGTCTGACTGACCTCTTGAACGAGACAATGGCCGTGCTTACACATCGTAGGATTGAGATAGCGCCCTATTCCGTACGCCAGCCGTTGGTTGAGGGTGCGTGGCTGGAGGAAGATCGGTTGATGGTTGACGGAGAGCTGATCTGCCGCCGTTCAGAGGTGCTGATGCGCGGGGAGCATAATGTCAGCAACCTACTTGCGGCCGCCTTATTGAGCCGCCGGGCGGGCGCGGATTTGTCATCGATAGCCCATGTTGCCAAACACTTCAAGGGCGTAGCGCACCGGCTCGAAGTTGTGTCCACCGAGGGTGGAATCACCTGGGTCAACGATAGCATTGCGACTGCGCCTGAACGCGCGCTGGCGGCCCTGCGTAGCTTTGACGAACCGGGCCAAATAATCATCTTGCTGGCAGGCGGCAAGGACAAGAATCTCCCTTGGGAAAGCTTCGCCGCAGAAGTGATCCGTCGTGTAAGCTTTCTAATAGGCTTCGGCGAAAGCGGCGCGATGATCGTCAATCACGTGCAAGAACAGGCTCGCTTTGGCCAAATACAAGCCCCAGGTTGCGCAAGCGTTACGCGTTTGGACGAGGCCGTGGCGCTGGCGAGCAAGATTGCGACGCCTGGCGCCGTGGTATTGCTCTCGCCCGGCGGGACGAGCTTCGACGCATATAAGAATTTTGAGGCTCGCGGGGAGCATTTTCGTCGATTGGTGCGGCAACTAGCGGGAGAGGAAGCGTCGGCAGGCATAAGCCGGCAAGAGACGCATGGCGGGGGTTACGCGTAGATGTCCGTGCAGACACGTTTTGAGACTGAAGCGGCCACGATCGACTGGGGTCTACTGGCCATCATCGTCACCTTGCTAGTGTTTGGTGTGGTCATGGTGTTCAGCGCCAGCTTTGCACAGGGAATCTACGGCTACGGAAACCCTTATCGTTTCATCATCAACCAGCTGTTGGCGCTGGCAGTTGGACTCGGCGCGATGGTATTCACCGCGCGGCTGCCATATACTTTCTGGCAGCGATGGAGTGTGCCCATGATGGCGCTCACTCTCGCCCTCCTAATCGCAGTCGTGGCGGTGGGCAGCGAGACGTTCGGAGCGACGCGCACATTCTTGAACGGACGCCTTCAACCCAGTGAACCGGCGAAGATCGCCATCGTCATCTATATCAGCACGTGGCTCGCCAGCAAAGGAAGCAGCATCCAGGACGTGAAGGTCGGTCTGGCGCCGTTTGCCGTTTTGTTGGGCATTATCACGTTATTACTGGCGCTTCAACCGGATATCAGCACGGCGATCTTGATCGTGGCGACGGCATTCATCATGTTCTTTATCGCCGGCGCCAAGCTGCGGCAGCTTGTGATTATCGCCGTGCTGGGCACGATAACGTTTTGGGTAACCATCCAGTACAGTCCGTATGCCGGGAGAAGGATTGATGCCTTTCTCGATTCGTTCAACAACCCTCTGCAGAGCGAGGAATGGCAAGTGGGCCAGGCCGCAAAGGCGCTGTTCGACGGAGGTATTTTTGGCGTGGGCCTGGGCAACGGCATGGCGAAGTTACCCGGCCATCTGCCCGTCAGTTGGAGCGACAACATATTTGCCGTGATCGGCGAGGAACTGGGCCTTATCGGCACGCTCACGGTCATCGTGCTGTTTGCTCTGTTCGCGTACCGTGGTCTACGCACGGCCCTGCGCGCTCCGGACAGTTTCGGTATGCTGTTAGCTACGGGTATCACGGCGCTGTTCATACTCCAGGCTCTGCTCAATATCGCCGTAGCCGTGGTCTTGTCGCCGCCTACGGGGGTAACGCTTCCTTTCATAAGCTATGGAGGGAGTTCGCTCGTCAGCGTCCTGGGCGGCGCCGGCATCCTATTGAGCATCAGCCGCGCAAGGGCGCCGGCTGTATCAGACAAACCGAAGCGGGGAGGTCCTGCAAATGCGCGTTTTGATTTCGGGTGGCGGGACCGGGGGGCACGTGTATCCGGCGCTGGCAGTGGCGGCTCTGCTAAGCCCGAACTCAGTACAGAGGAGCGAATCGGCCGCACAACGAAGCGAGCGGATTCCGCAGGCCACCAGCCTCAACCCAGCGTCTGACGTTGCCGGCCAACCAGACGCTCCGCACGAAGTTCTTTGGGTAGGCAGCTCAGGCGGCATGGAGGAAGAACTCGTGCGGCGCGCGGGGATAGCTTATCGGGGCGTCGACACGGGGCAACTACGCGGCAAGAACCCGCTGACTGCAGCGCGCAATGCCAGTAAGATGCTTTCGGGTATCCAGCAAAGCCGTCAGATACTCGACGGATATGAACCGGACGTCTGTATGGTAACAGGCGGATATGTCTGCGCACCCGTGGTAGTGGCTTGCCGGCAGAAGCGCGTACCTGTGTTGATCTATTTGCCTGACATGGCGCCGGGTTCGGCCATCAGGTGGCTCAGCCGGCTCGCGCAACGCGTGGCTGTGACGTTGCCGGATGCAGCCAGCTATTTTGGGGGAACGGTGGAAGAGGGCGGAAAGGCGGTGGTAACCGGATATCCGGTCCGGCCTGAGTTGCTGGCTGCTGCGGAGGATAGGCAGCAAGCGCGACTGCGTTTGGACGAGACACTTCGGCAACCCGCCCAAGCGCCGGCAACCGCTGGAGAACAAGAACATGCAGCCGCACAGGATGACGGGGCGTTGCCACTGTTGTTGGTATGGGGCGGCAGTCAGGGCTCTCGCAGCATCAATCTGGCGACCTGGGATTCTCTAGCGCACCTATTACCGCATATGCACGTCGTACATGTTGTAGGCGTGCGCGATTGGGACATGGCGCAACCTATCATAGAGGCAGCGCGGGTGGCGCCGGAATGGCAGCCTGAGTGGACAGACCGGTACCATGCAGTCGCTTACTTGCATGAGGCGATGCCCTACGCGCTGGCTGCCGCCGATCTGACTGTTGCCAGAGCGGGAGCAAGCGTACTCGGCGAGTTCACGGTTGCGGGGCTGCCCTCGATTCTGGTACCGCTACCGATAGCGGGCGTTGGGCAACAGCTAAATGCGCGTGCGCTACAGGACCATGGCGCCGCTGTCGTAATCGACGATGACGACTTGTCGGCCACCCTTGCCGCGACCGTGAATGGTCTGTTGGAAGATGAAGAACGGCTACGTGCGATGGGGAATGCGGCAAGGAGTCTTGCCAATCCTCGTGCCGCCCAGAACATCGTCGATGAGCTAGTTCGATTGGCCGCCGGTGCAGATGACGGATCGCTGACGGAGGACAACGTATCACCAGTACATCGGACCGAAGCGTAGAGTGAACGCCGTAAACGTTGCGCTGTTATCGTTCATCCTGTACCTCAGCTTCTTCGCATGGCTGGGGTACCGGCGCGGCGTAACGCGTGAACTCACGGTTCTTATCGCTGCGCTGCTCGGCTGGTTCCTTATTGAGCAAAAGGGCACTGCCCTGGTGAGTATCGCCAACTTAAGCGGGGCAGGAATCCAGTTTATGTTTGCCGGCGGATTCAACGGCAGCGAAGAACAGGCTGTCCAGGCGATTCTATCGGCAGATAAGCTAGTGCCTGCTGCACAACAGGCGAGATTTCTATATCTTGCCTGGGTAATGGGCGTCGTTTTGGTTTATCTGGGTACCAACTGGCTCATCCCCAGCAGTAGCAGCCAGAGCAACGGATGGGCAATCTTATTAGGTGCGCTGAATGCTCTTTTGTTCGCCATTATTGTCATGCCGGGTCTCGCAGCGCTGTTTGGTTGGAGCGGAGATATCTCCGCCGGACAGAGCGAGTGGGATCTTCTGGCGTTGCTGGGGCGAGGGCTGGAACTGTTGTGGGACGGCGTCTCTGCTGTCTGGGCGATGATCAACCCGCTGGGACCGATGGCGCTGGTCGTCATTATGACAGGAATACTAGTCTATGCTGCGTTTCGAGCTACCGGAAAGAAATCCAAATCTTGACCGCTATCTCGGTCGACGATCCTTTGTCTAGAAATCTGTAATCGGCACTCGTCATGGGCCCTATTGAAGTCGTCTACATGAGTATAGGCGCCGTCATATTACTGATAGCGATTGCGCGCGGCTACGTCAAGGAGCTGGGCGCAACTTTGATTATTCTCACGGGTATCTTTATCCTAACGTTTCCTGAGAAACAGATTACGTCGCTCATTGATCACATCGCCGGAGCGATGTACGGCAATCACACTCAGGCGCAGCTGAACCGGATACTCGCCACAACCTACTCGCTACTTTTCATAGCAATTGTCTACGCAGGTTATGCGGGCAAGACACTGGAGTTCAACGGCAAAACGGCAAAGCAGCCCGGTGGATTTCTGATAAGTCTTTTGGTGGGCTTGGTCAATGGTTATCTGATTGCCGGTACGCTTTGGTATTATCAGCAGGCAAACGGATATCCTTGGTATCAGCCGTTTATACCGGACTTTACCAAGACGGCTCAGCATATGATCGACGTGCTGCCGCCCACATTGTTCGACAATCCCGTGTGGTGGATTGTACCGGTCGCAATTTTATTGTTGGTTCGGGTAAGGAACTAGGCGTTCCTGGTGCTTCCGAAGATGGCGAAAACGTCGTTTCGTCGGAGCATAGCACGGTGGAAACGCCAAGTCGATAGACGCACGTCCGTCTTGCGGTATGCCTTAAGCGCTTGAGGCACTGCCTGCAGGAAGATAAAGCGGGCGCAACTCGGGGACGTTCCGAACCGGAGAGGTTACACTCGTCAGCAGGTCTGCATGATGGCCGCCAGCATCGGCAGTAGCCAACTCAATACGCGTTCTTGGCAAGAGCGTCTCGCAGAGAGAGATCCGTCTCTGCGCGTGCACCTGATCGGCATCGGAGGGGCCGGGCTGAGTGCAATCGCGCGTACGCTGCTCGAAATGGGCATGGCGGTTAGCGGTTCCGATATGCGCGCCACATCTGTGACGCAAAGTCTCGCAGAGGCGGGCGCGCGGATCTATGCGCAACAGACCGCAGCCAACGTCGAGCAAATGCCCGAGTTGCTGCTGCCAGACGTGGTGTTGATCAGCAGCGCGGTCCGGGACTCGAATGCGGAACTGATCGCGTGTCGCGAGGCGGGACTTCCCGTAACCAAACGGGACGCGTTTCTGTCTGCTCTGTTGGCCCGGCGGAAGGTCATTGCGATTGCCGGCGCGCACGGCAAGAGCACAACGACATCCATGATCATCAGTGTACTGCGCGATGCAGGCCTGGACCCGGGGTTCATCGTCGGCGCGGAATTGCCGGGGCTCGGCAATGCAGGCGCGGGCAACGGAGAACTATTCGTTATCGAGGCCGACGAGTACGATCGCATGTTTCTCGGCCTCTCGCCTGTAGTCGCCGTGATCACAAATGTGGAATGGGATCACCCCGACTGCTACCCGACGCCGGCGAGTTTTCGCAAGGCATTTATGCAGTTTGTCGATCGCGTTGATCGCGATGGGCTTATCGTTTCGTGCATGGACGACGAAGGGGCCGAGGCGATCCGCGCCTACGCCCAAAGTCGCGGGCCGCAATGGATTACGTACGGATTCGATAGCAGTGCGGATGTGCGAGCGACGCCGACACAGTCCACCGGCGCCGACGTATCAGCCCCTAATACGGCTGACCTTACATGGTGGAGCGCCCCGGCCGGACAGCTTCGGCTTCGAATACCAGGTGCACACAATGTTCGAAATGCGCTGGCCGCGCTCGTGGTCAGCACTTGGTGCGATGTGCCGACTGCGGAGGCATTGCGCAGCCTAGGCGAGTACCGCGGTGTAGGTCGCCGATTCGAGCTTAAGGGTACGTCTGCGAGCGGTGTCGACGTGTATGATGACTATGCGCACCACCCGACCGAGATCAGGTCGACACTGGCTGCCGCACGCCAGCGGTATCCGCAGCAACGGATATGGGCCGTGTTCCAGCCCCATACCTTCAGCCGCACACAACGAATGCTTTATCGCATGGGCGAGAGCTTTCAGGATGCGGACGAGGTACTCGTTACCGATATTTACGCCGCGCGAGAAGCTGATGATCGCAACGTTTCGTCGGCTGAATTAGTGGCCGCCAGCCCGCATCCATCGATTCGGTACATCAGCGCACTTGATGATGTGGCGCGATATTTACGAGAGCATTGTGCGCGTGGCGACGTGGTCATCACATTGGGCGCGGGCGATGTGAATCACGTGGGCGACATCTTGTTGCGGCAAGGATCCGAATGACGTCTACTCGGCGCAAGTCATTACCGGCACGCGCCGTTGCGTGGGGAGTACGAATATCGTAACCGAACTCGGGCCCGCCGATGCCAGCAAACTGGCAGAAATAGGGATTGCAGTGGACCGCGACGTGGTCCTTGCGCCTTATACGACCATGAAGATTGGTGGTCCGGCTGACTACTTCACGAGCGTTGCCACGCTCGACCAAATGCGGGTGCTTGTGCGGTGGGCGAGGGCGGTCCAACTGCCCTATTTTGTGCTCGGCGGCGGCAGTAATATGCTGATCAGCGACGACGGCATACGCGGATTGGTAATCTACAATCGCTGCCGCGCTATATGGCTGCAGGGCGACGAAGTCGACGACCAGGCGGTGAAAAAGGTTGCGACCGTTTCTGGCTACGATGCCGTGCTGTATGCAGAGAGCGGTGCTGCCATGGCCGGAGCGGCGAGAACCACGGTGCAGCGAGGATTCGCGGGTCTCGAGTGGGCGGTGAGCCTGCCGGGCACAGTGGGCGGCGCGGTGGTAGGCAATGCCGGGGCCTACGGCGGCGAGGTGAAAGATAATCTGATCCAGGCCCGCATAATGGCTCCGGACGGCGACGAGCGCTGTCTCGATGTTGCAGAGATAGGGTACACATATCGGAACAGTATTCTGAAGGACTGCCACACGCTGCGCGCCGGTTTCGGTCCGGTGGTGCTGCAGGCGAGGTTCGGTCTGAACGAGGGCGACAGAGATGCCCTGCGCCGGCGCGCCGACGAATTCTTGGCACACCGTCGCCGCACGCAGCCGGTTCAGCCCAGCCTGGGCAGTACGTTCGTGAATCCGCCAAACGACTATGCGGGGCGTTTGATCGAAGCAGCCGGGCTGAAAGCGGCTCGGGTCGGCGGAGTCAGCGTGAGTGAAACGCATGCGAACTTCCTGGTCAATCCCGGCGGCGTGGGAAGCGCAACGGCTGCCGACGTCATGGAACTGGTGAACATGATTCAGGAGCGAGTGCGCGACGAGTTTGGCGTCGAACTGAACCGTGAAATTCAGCTTGCCGGAGAGTGGTAAGGGACCGGACAAGCGGAGCGGCGACAGGCTCAATACGCCGCCAAACGACCGTGAAAACTACGGTCGAGATGGGAAACAGAGGGTGATGAGCGGAAAGAACAGATACCGCGTCGGCGTAATCTTTGGTGGACGGAGCAGCGAACACGAAGTCTCGTTATCCAGCGCGCAGAACGTCGTGGCTGCACTGCAGGAAGCGGGTCACGCCGTGGTCCCCATTGGCATCGCGCCAAATGGGCAATGGGTGACCGGCGAGCGAGCGCGGCTGCTCGGCCAAGGATCAACCACCACAGCCGCCATTTCTGAGTCTCCAGCCGGTCAGGACAAGCTGGAAGACGCGGGCTCCTGGGCAATGCTACCGCACAACAACGCCGATACCCAGCTTCCCACCATCGATGTCATTTTCCCGGTTCTGCACGGACCTTATGGCGAAGACGGTACGGTGCAAGGTCTGCTGGAGATGGCCAAACTCCCGTATGTGGGATGCGGCGTGTTGAGCAGCGCAGCCGCCATGGACAAGGCGGTTGCCAAGAAACTCTTTGCGGCCGCCGGACTAAAACAGACGCCGTCGCAGGCGATAACGCGCACCCGGTGGGAAGCAGAGCCGGAAGCCATCGCCGAGGCGCTTGAGGCACAGCTCGATTATCCCCTCTTCGTGAAGCCCGCCAATATGGGAAGCAGCGTCGGCGTCACCAAAGCGCGCAGTCGCGCCGAGCTGCGTGGCGCGATGGATACGGCATGCTTCTATGACGGCAAGGTGATGGTGGAGCAAGCCGTACCCAATGCGCGCGAAATCGAGGTAAGCGTGCTGGGCAATGACAACCCAGTAGCCAGCGTTCCCGGCGAAATCCTCCCCGGCGGCGACTTCTACGATTATGACGCCAAGTATGTGGACGACAGCAGCCAACTGCTTATCCCGGCGCCGTTGACAAGCGAACAGACCGCCGAAGTTCGCGAACTGGCGGTGCGCGCCTTTCAAGCGGTGGAAGGCAGCGGCTTGGCGCGTGTAGATTTTCTGGTCGACGATGCGACCGGCGAAATCTATCTGAACGAACTGAATACCATGCCCGGATTCACACGTATCAGCATGTATCCCAAACTCTGGGAAGCGAGCGGTGTGAGTTATGCGGAGCTGGTAGATCGGTTGTTGGAGTTGGCCATGGAGCGGTATGCAGACCGGCAGCGCAACCGTACGACGCGCTAGAGAACCAGAAGCGGTGACGAACATGATGGGCGCTAACTATGCGAATCGTCAATAGGGGCTGATATCGTGGCGAGAACAGGCAACTCTCAGAACGAATCATCCGGCGACAAGAAGAGTGAGCGGACGGTGCACTCGGTGAGCATCTCCCGCCGGGAGGCGCCCCGGTCCACCCGCGTCAACAAGGGCGGCAAACGGAGCGTTGCGCGCGGCAAGCGTCGGTTCGAGAGCGCTGTGGCGCAGTTCGAAGTCACCGATCGTCTGCAGCGCGTCAACTGGATCGCATTGCGACCACACGGAACGGCCTGGTTTCCTGCCAAGCTTGCCGGGGCATTGCTGGCAATCGCCGCCGTAGCTTTTATTGGCCTTTCACAGACCGGCGATGCTTGGTTTGTGTATGCGGAAGATGTAGAGGTCGACAACCTGTCCTATCTGCACAGCAATGATATCTACCGAATGTCGGGCGTCGATGGCTGGAATATTTTCTGGCTAACGCGGCATGGGGTGCGCGATCGTATTCAAGCCAATCCCTATGTCGAGTCGGCGAGAGTGGATGTTCGTCTTCCCGCCAAAATCCAGATCGATGTGGCGGAACTGCAGCCCATTGCCCTGTGGGTCACAAAAGACGCTACGTATTGGCTGACGGCGGACGGTGTCGCGGTGCCAGCCATCGCATCCACGGACGAACAATTGCCACAGCTCATCGACGCATTGGGGGAGGCGGAAGCAATCGGCGATGGATCCACGCTGGCGGTTGACCCGAGTATCTTGGCCAGCGCATTGGCGCTCATGGATAGATTGCCCGATCTCGGCGACAAGATCCGATACAACCGCAATTTTGGGTTAAATTTCCCCTTGCCCGATCAAGATATTTGGGTATATTGGGGAGACGGCCAGGATACTAGTACAAAACTAGAAAACCTGCAGGCTGCCGAAGCGCTGCTCCCCGAATTGGAGGAGCCGGCGACGCTAATTGATGTTCGATACACGCATAGGCCGTACCTGCGATAGCGGGCGCCACAGAACGCAGCGCGAGGGGAATTCGTGCAAGAGACAATCTCAGCAATTGACATCGGAACGACGAAAGTCTGTGTGCTGACAGCGGCCGTTGTGCCGGACAGCCTGGGCAAACCCGCGTTGGAGATAATGGGCCAAGGGCAAGTAGCCAGCCAGGGTATACGGCGCGGCATGATCATCAACGTGGACGATGCTGTGGCTTGTGTTGGCGAAGCCATAGAAAAATGTGAACAGGCGTCCGGACACCACGTGCTCAGCGCATATGTGGGCGTGGCGGGCAACCACATTAATACGCTCAACAGCAAGGGCGTAAGCCCGGTGGATGCGCGAACCGGGGTCACCGGTCAAGACATGCAGCGAGCCCTGGAAGGCGCTCGCGCTGTGGCGCTGCCGGAGAATCAAGAGATCATCCATACCATCGCCCGCAAGTGGATCGTCGATGGGCAAAGCGAAGTGCAACACCCGCTCGGTATGAGCGCCTACCGGCTGGAGGTGGATGCGCACATCGTGACGGGCAGTACGACGGCGCTGACGAATATGGCCCAATGCGTACTCGGGCACAATATCGATATCGACGAATTGGTTCTGGAACCTTTGGCCGCAAACGAAGCCGTGTTGCGGCCGGAGGAGAGACAGATGGGCGTCGCCGTCATCGACATCGGCGGCGGAACCACGGACGTGGCGGTGTTTGCGGACGACGGCCTTACGCACACGTTCATTCTCAATGTCGGCGGCAATCATCTGACCAACGACATTGCTTACGGATTGCACGCGCCCTTTGAGACGGCGGAGGAACTCAAAATTCACTACGGCACGGTGTTGCCGGAACGGGTCGCCGAAGACGAAAAGGTATGGGCCTCAGTGTTCGGTGAAAAGGCGGAACAAAGCTTCAGCCGCCATTTCATTACAACTATCCTGGAGGCGCGAGCCACAGAGATCTTCGAGTTGATCCGTGATGAATTGGAAAAGAGCGGTAACAAGGATCGCTTGCCGGCCGGCGTCGTTCTCACCGGCGGAGCCAATCTATTGCCGGGCATGACCGACCTGGCGCGCAGCATTCTAGGCGTCCCGACTAGACTAGGCGCGCCGTCGCACAGGTTACCGATAGCCGGCCTCAACCGTACGCTGCAGACGCCCGCCTATGCGACCACGGTCGGGCTACTGCTTTGGGGACTACACGAAGATTCTAGAGAGGTTCATCGCAGGTTTGTCACCGATCAGCAGAGAGATCGGCAGGATGTGGTGCGAAGCGTCCTAGAATGGCTACAGAATCTTTTGCCATAGTGGACAACTAATGCCTATTCATGTTACATTG
>JBJYXA010000224.1:0-1760 GCA_046259705.1 Caldilineaceae bacterium | reverse complement strand
GCAGTTGGCGCGGGTTAAGGGCTTCGCGTTCCTGGCACAAGGCCTGGTACTGGGCGGCGTAGGCGGGATTGTCCAGGTCGCCGAAGCGCTCCAGGGGTGTCTGCGCCGTGTCATGGGTACGCTTGATGTAGCCCTGACGCCCCGCCGTTGGCGGCATCCAGACCTTATCGATTTGCTTGAGGACAGGGATGAAGTAGTTGTGATAGCGATAGAGCTGATCATAGATCGTGTTAAGCCAGCGCGTTTGCATGACTGTGTCGAGACGCCGATCGCCCAGCCAACGGCGCACCACCGAACCATTCTTCTCCTCGACCAAGCGATTGTCATTCGGACAGCCGGGCCGACTACGTGAGGGTTCGGTCGCGGGGTATTCACGTTCCAGGAAGGCCAACAGATGCACGTTAAGAAACTCACTGCCATTGTCGGGATGCAACTCCAGCACGGGGAAGGGCAGTTGGGCAAACAGATAGCTCAGCGCATCGGCCATCACAATGTAACTGCGGCCCAGGATGGCGCGGCGGGCACTCCAGCCGGTGGCGACATCAATCATCTGCACGGTGTACACGTATTCACCTTGCGTACTCGCGCCACAGTGATGCACCAGGTCGATCTCGAAGTGGCCCGGTGCGGCGATGTCGCGTGGAATGCGATAGGCCGGAATCGCCTGCTGGTGGCGGTTGAGTGGTGCCGCGGGTTGGCGTCTGCGTTGCTCTGGCGGTCGCGGAGGCAAGTGCCGCCCTACCGAGCTAACGCTGATTTTCGCCAACTGCGCTTCCAGGTGCGGACTCCATGTCAACTCTCCATGCTTAGCCAGACGCCGTCCGGTACTTACCAGGTGCGGCTGTAAGCGCAAGGGGCAGATGTAGTCCAGCGTTTCCCAGATGATGGCTAGCGCCGCATCTACCTCTGGCCCATAGCTCTTGGCACGTTCGCGCCGCCGCGGCTGGCGCTGCAACGAACCACTCAATCGCCGGATCAACGACTTGCGGTGCAGACCCGTATAGGCTGCCATTTCGTCCAGCAATTGTCGCTTCGTCTCGCGACCGGCTTGCTGATACCGACTCTGCATTCGGCTTAAGTATTGGTAACGTTCTTCGATGCTCATTTTGTCTGTGGCCATGGTTCTCCTTGGTAACATTATCATTTGGGTGAACCATACACCTTCGGTAACATTTTACGTGACTTAAAGCGGCCTCTGGACAGTCCAAGCCAAGGTGTTATACTGACAATAAGCGCCAGACTGCAAAAGTCTCGCGAGGCGACTGGCTGCACAGATGCTTAGATTGAACACATGATCTGCACACCCCAATACGTGCTGAGACTTTTGTAGCCTTCACTGCGAGTTGAATTAAGGAGATACGCGATGGGTAAAATCAGTTTACCGTCTCGCCCTGCGCATCTGTCGATTTACGCCGAGGCTTGTTTGCAGGCGTTGGCACGGCAGGGATGGGGTGAGCATCTCTCAAAGGAGGTTTTCCTCAATGCCCTCCCGCTCTGAGTCACCCCCCTCCTGGCTGGATGCCGCGCTCTATCCCGACGAGCGTGCCCCTGTGCAACTCGAGACCTTGAGCGCGCGCGTGGACTTCCTGGCGCGGCTATGCGCCGCCTGGGATTTCGGCATCTTGCCCACCGCTGAAACCGTCGCGGAGATTCGCCGTCCGCACTGGCGGGAAGCCGTGGAAGCCTGCCAACTGCTCACCTCGCCGGCCTATCATCTATTGCGCGATTGGCACGGATTGCCAGCCGCGCCCTATTTAGGG
>JBJYXA010000223.1:0-3063 GCA_046259705.1 Caldilineaceae bacterium | reverse complement strand
GTGATCGGCAGCGGCAACTTTGTGGACGACACGGTTATTCAGATCTCGTCCCAGTTGTCCGCGGACCGCTATCTCAACAGTCTGCAGTTCGTGCAGAACTCCATCGACTGGTCGGTCGAAGACCTCGACCTGCTGGCGATCCGCTCCCGCGGCGCCTCGACGCGTCTCCTGACGCCTCTCACGCGGGATGAGCAGACCGGTTGGGAATTCGCCAACTACGGTTTTGCCCTGCTCGCCTTGGTGTTGATTGGCCTGTGGTGGTCATCGCGCCGGCGCGCCGAACGACCCATGCAGCTCAGTGGCGACGTGCAGACAAATGTGGATCAGGAGGTGACCCTTGAGCACCACTAGTATGAAGCAATCGTGGACGAGTTATGGCAGGTTCAACGTCATACTGGGCGTTCTCCTGCTCGTACAACTTGTGCTGGTAGCCATCCTCTACTGGCCACAACCGGCCGCCGGCGGAGAAGCCCATCCCCTGCTGGGTGATCTGACCGCGGATGCCGTTACCGAGCTGACCATCAGCGACAACACCGGCACTACGGTTTCCCTGGAACGTGACGGCGACAACTGGACGCTGGCCGGGACTGACGGCTATCCGGCCAAGGCGGCCGATATCACCAGTCTGCTCGACAAGCTGCTGGCGATTAAGTCGGACCGGCTGGTCGCCACCAAGACGACCAGCCAAGATCGTCTCCAGGTGGCCGATGACAACTACGCTCGCAAGCTCGACCTAACGACGGACGGCGGCGTGCACACGCTCTATTTCGGTTCGGCCAGCGGCCCTGCCGCCACCCATGTGCGTGTGGCCGGGGACGACAACACCTATCTGACCGGCGCGGTCGACACCTGGGAACTGGACCCTGCGGCCACCAAATGGATAGACGTGGCCTACTTCAATGCCGCTACGGACGACATCGAGCAGGTCAAGCTGGAGAACAGCCAGGGCACACTGACATTCCTGCGCGGTGAGGACGGCGAATGGACGCTGGACGATAAGGCAGCGGACGAGGTGATCGTGACAAACAACATCTCCACGCTCATCAGTCGTATCTCGTCCATTAGGTTGCAGACGGTCCTGGGCCAGACCGAGCGGCCCGACTACGGACTTGCCGATCCGCAGGCCACCATCGAAGTCACAGCCAAGGACTCGGACGGCAATCCGGCCACCACCACGTTCGTGGTCGGCGCCAAGGACGAGGCCGACAACGCCTACTACTTCAAGTCGTCGGCTTCGCCCTACTACGTCCTCCTGGGCGCGTATACAGGCGACGAATTTGCAAACAAGCAGCGCAGCGACTACGTGACTCAGCCAGAGGAGGCTAGTAACACGCCGGACGCGGCCAGTGCGGCGCCGGAGGCATCGGTAGACAGCGCAAGCACACCGATTGTATCAGGTACCGCCACTCCCTCGCCGTAACGACACCGACGAGCGAAACAAGTTCTATTCGTGAAGAACGCCTGCGCCAACTGCTGTTGGCGCAGGTCGCGTCGTAGTCTGTCGGCATAGTACATCTGGCAGCAAGCAAATAGATGGTGGCACGCCTTTATGGAAAAGCACCCCCTGTAGGATTCGAACGTACGACCCGCTGCCTAGAAGGAATCGCTTGAAATAGCGCAGCGGATCAGGGGAGTGCATAGTGCGGTCGGGTCAATTATCCTCTGCGGCAGGCGCAATCCCGGGTCGGTTGACAAGTGGATCAGTAGCGCGATACTTTTGTCAGAGCGTCACGTAGGACGGCAGTGATGTTCCGATCTCGTCGGTCCAGAACGACGGCTCGGCGCGCAGAGTGACTGGTAGTGTAAAAGCATGTCGTAGGGTTCCTGGTGAGCGGCTGCTCAGGATAGTCACCAAAGAGCTGTCCCAATACGGATGCTCTCCTGTGGAACCGGCCCCAGCCCTGGTCCTACAGGCCTGAGCGATTTGTTGCTTGGGCAATCTTCCAACCGTGACGGAAAGGCCTGCTCGTGCCACTTAATCTTCCGCCTGAAGCCATCGAAGCAGAACGCCGCTATCGGGAAGCGGAGACGATTCCGGAACAGATCGACGCTCTGGAGGATTTTCTCTCCAAGATCCCCAAGCACAAGGGCACTGATAAGCTGCGCGCAGACCTGCGCAAGCGGCTGTCCAAACTGAAGGACGCTGGCCATAGCAGAAAGGGGAGCACCGGCCACGAGTCGCCCTTTCATGTGGAAAGGGAAGGCCCTGGCCAGATCGTGCTCGTGGGCCTGCCTAACGTCGGCAAGTCCAGTCTAGTGAATGCCCTTACCCATGCTTCGCCAGAGGTGTCCGCTGCACCCCTCAGCACCTGGACGCCCACGCCCGGCATGATGCCCGTGGAGGACATCCAGATCCAGTTGGTGGACACTCCGCCGCTGAACCGCGACTACATGGACCCTGGCCTGATGGCGCTGATCCGCCAGGCGGACTATATCCTGCTGGTGGTCGACGTGCAGGCCGATCCGGTCGGGCAGTTGCAAGAGTCGCTTGACTTGCTGGCTGAGCACCGCATCGTGCCGTGTGGATGGGAAGGCCGCGATGAGGACGGGGATCGCGTGACCGCCCGCCACTGTCTGGTTCTCGCCAATAAGTGTGATGACGAGGGCTACGACGAGAATGTGGAGATCTTTCGCGCTCTTCTCGGGGAAGAGTGCCCTATCCTAGCGCTGTCCGCCGCGACCGGACGCAACTTGGACTGTCTACGGCAGACCTTACTACGTGAGCTTGACATCGTGCGCGTGTACAGCAAGCCTCCCGGACAAGATACAGATTTTGACGCACCCTTTGTTCTCAAGCGCGGAGACACCGTAGCCGACCTTGCGGCACACGTGCACCGTGATGTCGCTGACAACCTGAAGTCAGCACGCCTGTGGGGTAGCGCGGTTCATGATGGGCAGATGGTGGGCCGGGACCACGTCCTCCAAGATGGCGATATCGTCGAACTGCACACCTAGACGCTGACGCGGCACAGTGAATTGAGTGAAGTAAGCGGGGTTCCCAGTTACATGTTATGGTGCCAGCTGGTTATCCGTTGCTACGTTCGAGGTTTGCACGTAGACAAT
>JBJYXA010000222.1:0-9581 GCA_046259705.1 Caldilineaceae bacterium | reverse complement strand
AAGATGATACCTCATCACAAGGCTGGGAACTGGAGGATGCCGGCGCCGCCGAGGATCGATGGGTCCTGGAGGAGTCTGAGCAACAACTTGGTGACGAATGGGACCTGGAAGGGACGCCTGAGCCTGTCGGTCAGTGGCAACCGGTGGAGTATGACAAGCCGCGACGGGCTGGCCCCGCGTGGATTCTGCCTACGGTCGTCACTATTGCGCTGTTGGCCGTACTTGGCTATAGCGCAGTAACGCTCGTTCCGGAGCTAGTTGATACGCTCAAGGAACAGGTGTTGGGTGCAGATCTTTCTGTACCGTTAAAGGCGCCCACTGATAGCGAGCCGGCCGCTGTAGCACTTGCGCCAACGGAGGAGGGAGCCGCCCCCACCGAAGAGCCGACGTTGACGCCGCTACCGTCAGAGACACCCACTGACGAGCCGCCGACAGCCACTCCTGCACCTACAACTGTCGTTGCGCAGCAACTGTTTGCTCGTGTATTGAGCGAGTACGGTGTTAACGCGCGAAGTGGACCTGGTGTCGATTACGATGTACTGCAGATACTGGAGCCAGATCAGACATATCTCGTGCTGGGGAAGGTGAATGATGACTGGCTCGAGCTGTTTGTTGCCGATGGTCCTCTCACGGAGGATCAGCCTATCGATGGTTTCGTAGCCTATGCATCTGCCGAATACCTTTCTGAGGGTATGCAGCCTTTTGCCGAGGATCTCTGGCTACGCGTATTGGACGCGGCCGGCATAACGCCTACGGCGACACCCGCTCCACCTACGCCGACCGTAGCCGAAGCCACTGCTGAAGCCAACACAGAGACCGGCAACGAAGAGGGTGGTCTGCCAACAATTACGCCCGGTACCTCTGCGGTCTCCGGCTCCGCAACCGAACCTGCCGTTCCCAGTTCGTCGGAATCAGTTACTGTGACTATCGATGCGGTCAACGGACTGAACGTGCGTACTGCACCGGAACTCAATTCCGACGTCGTCACACTACTGGCAGACAAGAGCGCTGTTCCGGCCATTGGCCGCTACGCGACGAACGAGTGGATCCTCGTCGACCTCGGAGACGGTGCAACCGGGTGGGTGTTCACGGATCTTGTGAATGTGGTAGGCGACTTGACCACATTGCCCGCCATCACACTGGGGGACTTAGGTCCCGCGACGCCGACGCCAACGGAGACCACGACTCCGGAGCCTACACCCATCAGCACGCCGGTACAACCACCAGAACCGTATACGAGTGAACTACCGGCCGGAGTACCAGGCGCAATAGTATTCTCCGCTGCCGGTGTAAACGCACGCGAGGTGCCACGCGCGGATGCGGGCGTCGTCACGATATTGCCCGAGAATGCCGCGCTACCCGTCGTTGCGCGGACATCCGATGGTCAATGGCTGCAGGTCGAATTGCCGGATGGTTCTACGGCATGGATATTCCGGGCGACTATTATTCCGCGCGGCGACGTCAACAGCGTGGCAGTGAATGACGCTGCCGCTCAGGCGGAATCGCCCACGGCTACGGCACAACCGCAACCGGTGGCCACGGAGGCGCCAGCCGAGGCGGCGACAGAGGAAGCTCCGGCCGAACCTACACCGGCGCCTGAGCCCACGACCGCCGAGGCTGCACCTACGTCTGAACCTGAGGCAGCAGCCGAGGAGCCCGCAGTCAGCGTTACGGCCACGATGCGAACGGTGGTTGTACCTGTCTTCAGCACTCCCAGCGCTGACGGCGAGAAATTGATCCAATATGCTCGCAACACAGTGATCCCAGTCACCGGCCGCTCGGCCGATGGGGCTTGGGTTCAGGTGCTTGCCACTACTGGCGATCTGGGTTGGGTCGCTGCCAAGTCCGTCGAGACGAGTACAGCACTCGAATCGATACCCGTGGTTCAGTAGTCGTTGGCTATGCCGGCCAGCGACTGAGATCGGCAAAGAAATCCGATGGGCACCCCTGCTCTGAACAGATCCGCAAGGACGATGTTCTTGAGCGGGGGTTTGGTTTTGCGGCGGCAACAGGGCAGCAGAAGTACCTGTTGCCGCATATAGGGGGACGCGTATGAACGACGACCGCTTGAGCGCAGTCTTCTGGGCAGGTGGTCTGGTCGTGACCGGCATATTGTTGTTGCTTCTCAACTTCGGACTTCTGGAACGATTCGAACCAGTGGCGCAATATGTCGTCGCCGGTTCCTTTGCCGCTGCCGGCGTAGGCTTCTTCGGTGGCTACATATCCAACCGCTCCATGTGGTGGCGACTGATACCCGGGTGGACCCTCCTCTCCGTCGCCGTCATGGTGCTTCTCACAACGCTTTCCGGTGTTGGTCCACTGTTCATCCCGATTGTGCTGTTTGTCGGGTTAGCACTCGCATTCACCAATATCTATCTGATCAATAGACATACGAACTGGTGGGCCGTCATCCCCGGCGGATTTCTTTTCGTCGTGAGCATAATCATCGGTCTGTATATGGTGACTGACAATCTCCAAATGCTTTTTGCTTTCCTATTGATAGGTATCGGCCTAGTATTCTTACTGCTGATTGTGTTGGGACCGACCGATGTGCGCTGGTGGCCAATCATTCCTGGTCTGGTATTGGTGCTATTTGGACTCTATATACTCTCGGGGGGCAGTACTGCGGAGAGCGCGCTGCTTCGCTGGTGGCCCATCCTACTGATCGTGATTGGGTTGGGCATGGGATGGCAATCCATTGGAAGCAGGACAGGCCCACAGAAGCTGGAAGTGAACGCGGCGCCAGGAACCGCCGATCGCAATCGACGGATTGCTACTCCTCCGCCGACACCGCGGAAGGAACAGAGCGGCGTCCTTGGTGAATACTCGGAACCCGCTCCCGGCGCGAGTGTCGAAGTCCTTTCGCAGTCCGACGATGACTAAGCGAATACGCTAATCTCAGGCTACAGGGACACAGGTGGCCATCAAATATGCCTGCGGAACGGAGGCGACGATGTGACCGCATCTGGTGTAACTGCATCTACTGCGCCTCTGAGTAGGCTAACGATCGCTCTGGGGCAGATGGATGTAACTCTGGGCCAGCCCAAAGTCAATTGCGAACGCGCTGCCTCTTTGATCGCACAGGCCAGGCGACGAGGAAGCGACCTGGTCATACTTCCCGAACTTTTTAGCACAGGGTATGACCTAGAGAACGCTGGTTTGCACGCCTCTGTACTCACCGGTCGACCACGACGAACCAACTGGTTCAGCCGTTTCGGCGCTCTCGCCAAAGCGAACGGCGTGTGGCTTACCGGTTCTCTTCTCGAAGTACAGGCGGATGGGCGCTACTACAACTGCATGCCACTCTTTGACCGAGGCGGCGGCCTAGTAGCGGCCTATCGCAAGATTCATTTGTTTCAGATAATGAACGAAGGCCGGTACCTTGCACCGGGCCAGGATACTTCACTTATCGATCTTCCCTGGGGCCGCGTGGGACTGGCAATATGTTATGACCTTCGGTTTCCGGAGTTGTTTCGCCGCTACGCGGTGTACGGAGCGCAACTTGTACTCATACCGGCACAGTGGCCCAGTGGACGAGAAGACCATTGGCGCACCCTTCTTCGGGCGCGTGCAATCGAAAATCAATGCTATGTAGCCGCCTGCAACCGCGTTGGCGCCAGTGACGGCACGACCTTTTGTGGCCGGTCGGCCGTAATCGATCCTCTAGGCGAAACTCTCGTCGAAGGCGGGGGTGACGAAGAATTGCTAATCGTAACCGTCGATCTCGAAACCGTCCAGGCGGTACGCAAACAGATCACTGTATTCGACGACCGCAGGCCTGAACTCTACTAGACCACCATCCAGCTATTCATCTAAAACACGAATATTATCGCCCTCCATGTTTTGAATTTTAGCGAGTGAGACGATGGGAACGTCGAGATGGTAAAGCTGCTCACGCCCGCCCTCAAATACCTTTTCGATCACGCAGCCTATGCCGCACAACGTGGCTCCGCATTGAGAGATAACGTCCGCTAGGGCCGCAATCGTCACCCCGCTTGCCAGGAAATCGTCAATTAGAACGACCCTGTCGGAAGGCAACAAGTACTCGGGTGAAATGATCAGCTCTACCACGCCACCCTTGGTGTGGCTCGGCGCAGTTGCGCTGTATGCCCCGTTCTGCATCGTGATGGGGCGACTCTTTCTTGCATACACCACCGGTACTTGCAGCGCAAAGCCACATGCGAGTGCGGGCGCAATGCCGCTTACCTCTGCTGTGATCACTTTGGTCACACCATTCACGCCGACCGCCAAGAAGCGCCGCGCGAACTCCTCACCCATCTGCATGGTGAGCATCGGGTCTAGCTGATGGTTGACAAAACCGTCTACTTTGAGAATGCCGTTTCCAAGATTACGTCCTTCCAAACGAATGCGATCGATCAGGGCTTGCACCTGTTGTCCTCCGTTGGGGTTCTACGTGGCGGATCGAAAGGAAGCGCGGACAAGCGCGGGATAGTGGTTGGAATTGACTCGAGGAGGTCGGCGGCGGCGGGTACGCCGCCAAGGCTGCGGAACTCGCTTTGAAGCTCGCCCGCCTGCCGACGATACACTGACAGATCGGGCAGCAGGACACTCAGCGACGCTACTATTGCGTCAATCGAGGCGTTCTGCGGCGAGATCGAAATTCCAACACCTGTTCTGGCAACGCCATTGGCCTGGCGATGCTGATCCGCGGCGTGGGGTATTACGAGTTGAGGTATGCCTTGCACGACCAAAGCATGCGTTGTACCGGCTCCGCCGTGGTGAATGGCGACGCGCACAAATGGTAGGGTGGATGCAAAATCGAGCCGCTTTCGTACGACCGCCGTTTTGGGTAGACGGTCGGTCGCTTCCTGAACCCAATCCGCTTCCAGATCGGCGCCGAACACAACAAGCGGCAGACAGCCCATACGATGGGCGGCGTGGGCCGCGTTGATGAAGAAATTGGGATCACGGTTGAAGCTCGTTCCGAGCGTAATCAGTACCCAAGGGCATGCTTCGGGTGACGGTAAATCGGTAGGGGGCGTTGGCTTGCCAAGCGGAGCTACGCCGCCCACATGACGAGTCGGCGGTTGGGCGATTCCGCCAAACCACGATGGACTCCAGAATGTCAGGTGGAGGATCGGTGACAGTAGCGCCGGCGGCCCGAATGCCGTCCAATTAGATCCCGAAACCGCGAAGCGGTCGAACAACCCCTGCAGCCGGACGCGGGCCAGTGTCACCATTGTATCCGGTTGCGTCACGTCGGGCGCCATCTGCATCCGTTTGCTCGAATCGTTCTGCCCCGACGCCTGTGGATTTGGCGCCGGCCACCCCGCGATGGCCAGCGGTACGTCGTGGAGTTCCGCCACCAATCCCGCAGCGGCGACGAACATCTCACTGATCATAAGGTCGGGCTTGTACGCGCGGACAAGCTTGGAGATCTCTTCCGTGGCCACTGCAACCCGATCCACGTCGAGCCATTGATCTAGGGCGCGCTGCTGTTTGAGCATATGCAGTTCATCGGGGCGCAGACCTTCGTCAGGCGGAAGCGGTGGCGGCGGAGGCCAGCGCCAGCCGGTCGTTTCCAGGCGATGGAAACCAACGCCTGCATCGACCACGAACCGCTCGACTTCGGCACCACTTGCCCAGAGCACGTCGTGACCACGCCTGGCTAACTCTGCTGCGGTGAGGAGCAACCCACCCCAATCGATGTGTCCGGGCATCTGGGCGGAGAGGAAAAGCATACGCATGGCCGCCATTATACCGTCAGGTGGCGACGAGCTACGAAACTTGAAGGCGGGCACCGAAGGGGCGGCGCCTGTGCGCCCCCAATCGTAGTGGTCGTAGTCGAAAGAGACGCCTCAGTTGCGGACGCTCGGTTACGTCTCGCTAAGTGGCGTCAAGAAGAAAGGAGGAGACGCCGGCGGAGCATCGTCCAGGAATTGACGGGCATGGGTAATATCGGCGTGGATTTGCGCGATCAGTTGGTCCGGTCCGTCAAACTTCTGCTCACCCCGGAGCCGACCGAGAAATTCAACCACGAGCTGTTTCCCGTATAGGTTGCCGGACTCACCCCGTGGCGGGAAATCCAACAAATGCGATTCGATGCGGCGGCTATGACCGTTGACCGTGGGTCGGTAGCCGACATTGGTGACACTCGAAAACGATCGACGTTTCTCGACGATCCACGTGCGGGTAACATATACACCGTTGGCGGGCCAAAGCTTGTCCTCAGGAATCAGTAGGTTTGCGGTGGGGATGCCGAATTCGCGCCCTCGCTGCTCGCCAAATTCCACCTCGCCGACCATATGATAATACCTTCCCAGCAATTTGGCTGCCGCGGACACATCTCCTTCATAAAGAAGCTGGCGTATGGTTTTACTGCGAATGGAATGCTGCCCATTGTCAACTAGATCCTGTACGATCAGCCGGTAGTCGAACTCTTCTCCCAGTGCGGCGAGGACGTCCAGCGTACCGCTGCGATCCTTGCCGAGCGCAAAGTCGGGACCTACGACAAGGGCGGCCATACCGAGATGTTCATGTAGTAGGGCGATGAACTCCGAAGCGGTGAAGGTTGCCAACTCGCGCGTGAATGGTTGAACAATGCCGATGTCTATACCCATGCCCGCGCATATCTGCAACCGCTCAAGCGGCGTAGTGAGCAAGTCGAGGGATAATTCCGGTCGGAGGACTTTCAACGGATGTGGCTCGAACGTAACGATCACGCTGGAGGCGGCCATTCCGGGCCACGACCCGGCCAAGTCAATCACGGTTTCCAGCAACGCCTGATGGCCCAGGTGAACCCCGTCAAAATTGCCAATGGTCAGGACCGTTGGTCCGTCGAAATGCACCTGCTCAAGATCTTCGTATATCTGCATCGCATCGTCTCAAGTCGTACGGAGCCACTTGGTTGCCCGCCAGATTGCACCGTGATCCTGTGAATCAGCAGTTCCGAGACATCTGATAATTCCTGCAAGCGTACCATCGGGTGCGACCGCTTGTGCCAACGCGCCTCCGCCCTCTTCACAGACATCCATCGATGCAGGCACGCCAGTCAATCCAGCGGCGGATATGAGGGTCACATGCTGACCATATCCCAGTTTGGACATAGCGTCGTCATTAACGTTTACGACGGGCAGTTGGAGACCTGTCCCCGAGGGGAGCAGTAATTCTGAAAGCCTATCCTTCTTTGCCGAGGCCTCGATCTCGTCCAGAGAATGAGCGTCGTCCAATGTAAAAGACCCAGCCGCTTCGCGACGTAGGCCGGCCAGGTGGGCATATGAACCTAAGGCGATTCCCACGTCGTGGGCAAGGCTGCGGATGTACGCCCCTGCCGAGCATACTACCCGTATGCGGATTACGCCCTGGGGCTCCATGTCGAGCAGATCTAGGCGCTTGACACTCACATGCCTGGTAGGAGCAACGACGGCCTCCCCACGCCGAGCCTTTCTATGCAATGATTCGCCTCGGCTCTTTATGGCCGAATACGCCGGTGGGACCTGTACAATTTCCCCGCGGAAGGCATCTAGAACACTGTCAAGTGCGGAAATATCGAATATTGGTACAGGCGCACTATGCGTGACTGTGCCCATGGCATCGTATGTATCCGTTGCCGAACCGAGTGCGATGTCTGCAAGGTACTGTTTGTCATGGCCCTGATAATATTCGACAAGGCGCGTCGCCTTGCCAAGGCATAGTACGAGCACACCGCTGGCCATGGGATCCAGCGTGCCTGTATGCCCGATGCGTCGCTGCCCACTCCATCTTCGGACAGCGGCGACAACATCATGGCTTGTAGGTAAGTCTCCAGAGGGAAGGCCTGGCTTGTCGACGATGAGCAGACCGTTGTACGGACCATCTCCTCTAGGCATGATCGCCGTCGGCTCCGTCGTCGGCGATAGAATTCTGCCGAGCTGCCTTGAGGGCCGGCACCACCCTTTCGATGGCGTCCTGCATCGGCCCGGGTAAGGTACAACCGCTGGCCGGCGGATGGCCGCCACCGCCCAGTGAAAAGGCGACCTGGCTGACGTCAAAACCAGGTTTGGCGCGGAAGCTGCAGTCTATCATCGGAACGCCGTCGCCGTGCTGTCTTTCTGTGAACACCGCGCTGATATCCGCCTCTTCCGCTGTAACAAGAAAACTGCTGAGGCTGATGTCTTGCTCGGCGCTGCCGGATTGGGCGATGTCGTCAAGCGAGACCGATGTCCAAATGACCCCGTCCTCGAGCTGCACGCGCGGCAAAACCTGACCCCAGAGCTTGATCACGCTGTACGGACGGCGGTTGACGGTGCGCTGTGTGATCGGACCCAGTTCTGCCCCACCTTCCATCAGGCGCATGGCGGCACCCAGCACGTCTGCTGTCGTATTGCTGGTACGAAAACCAAGAGTATCCGTAACCAAGCCAGTGAGAAGACACTCCGCCAGCTCACCCTCCAATGGCACTTGCAGCGCATCCGCGAGATAGACGAGCATCTGGCAGGTGGCAGCGCAATCCGGATCCACCCAGTTTAGATTTCCAAAGTAGGTGTTTGTGACGTGGTGGTCGATAACCACCAACGTGGCATCACCGTGAAGTTCTGGATTATAAGTCGTTCCCATTCTGTCCGGACTGGATGCGTCCACGCAGACAACGAGATCGAAGCTGCGCCAACGTACGGCTGATTCGTACTCGGCAGACCCTGATGTAATGATGTCGGACGCCCCCGGCAATACGCGATGCTCAACCGGCACAGCGTCCTGCAAGGCCAGAACCGGATCCTTGCCCAAGCGGCGAAGTATCCATCCGATTCCGAGCAGCGACCCGACCGCGTCTCCGTCCGGGTCTACGTGGCTAACGCAGAGGATATCGCGGCCTGATCTGAGGGCTTCGAGTAGAGGACTGTCGATGTGACTGCTGATACTCATGTGGACGCAAACCTATCTGCTGAACCGGCGATTGCGGAGTACTGTCGCCGATCTAGGTCTGGCGCCTCTGCGATCCGCTGTCCCGTTGTCTGGGCGAAAACACTCAAATCGCGCTATTCACTTCCGGCAATGCCGCCGGAACTGCTATCGGTGTTTGGCCCAATTTCGTCTACTGTGGCGGTGATACCCTCGTCACCGGACCGTTCCTCGCGTTCCTGGGCGATCCGACGTAACAACTCATCGACGCGGCTGGCTTTCTGCGGTGTATCGTCGTAGCTGAATGTGAGCTCCGGGACAGCGCGCATAGTGCACCGCGTGGCGATCTCTCGGCGCAAGAATGGCGTGGCGCGTTTTAATCCCTGCAGGATCTGCTGCTCGCTTACTTCGCCGTCATCGTGACTTACGTATACCCTGACGTTACGCAGATCACGGCTCACGTCGACGTGTGTCACCTGGGCCATACTGATCAGCGGATCTTCGAGTTCACCCGCGATCAAAATGCTCAACTCCTCAAAGAGCAATCCAGCCAAACGTTGCTGTCGGATAGTACTCACGACTGCCTCCTCTCGAGATCAGGGAGTAGTGTACGTTGCACGGGAATAGGTAGATTGAACGGGCGCGGCCAACTCTTGTTGGCCGCGCCCGTCCGCCGGTCCGCCTACCGCACACGCGTTCGTTCCAAGATCTCGATGACGTCATGTTCCTGCAGTACGTCATCA
>JBJYXA010000221.1:0-4696 GCA_046259705.1 Caldilineaceae bacterium | reverse complement strand
CGAAGCGTGGGGGAGGGTTGGGGAGGGGGAAAACTTGAAATGCGATAGCCCTGACCACATTCACAGTTTGGCAGTTAGTGTTATAATAGCGCATTATGTTTACGCGTAGAAAACTCTGGATCTTCATTGCAGCAGCGATTGCAATCGTCGCGCTGTTTCTTCTGTCTACCAGTATCTCAAACGTAGAGCTTCTCCCAGGAAAGCCATTTCCCTGGGGATTGTTTATGGTAGAATCGGGTGAACCTCTGGCCTACCCTACGATGATGGATGGTACTCTGCTAATCACCATCTTGCGGATCTTCATGCTGATCCTGCTTCCTCTCAGCATCCTTTATATGATTATCACCAAAGAAGGCCGCAAGCGTGCCCTGCGTACCTTGTTGCAGCTCTTTCTCTTTATGCTCCTGATATCTATTGTTCTCGAGAGACAAACCGACCTCGGCGAAGTGCCGCAGGAGGCAGTACCCGAATCAGCACCCACAGAGGAAGTGCAATTGGAACCTCCGCCGGAGTTCGTAGTTGGCGACATGCAGGACATCACCACAACATTAAGCTTGGTCCTGGCGATAGGATTGACGATCGTCATCATTACCGCGCTTTACATTCTTTGGTGGCGAAGACGCCCGATACAAGATACCACGCTGATAGACCTGGCGCGTGAGGCGCAGGACGCTCTCGACGATATCCAAGCTGGCGGCAGCCTCAGGAACGCCGTCATCCGCTGCTACGCCGAAATGAGCCGTGTTATCAGCGAAAAACGCAACATCCAGCGCGGTATTACGGTGACGAGTCACGAATTCGAGGCACATCTGGTCAAGGCAGGCCTGCCCAAAGCGCCCGTCCAAGAACTCACGCACCTCTTCGAGGTTGCCCGCTATAGCGACCGCGATCCCGGCCCAACCGAGGAACAGCGCGCCGTCGCATGTCTGTCGTCCATCGTCACAGCCGTCGCGGAGCTTGCCCAATGAGCGAGAACACACCCAAAAACACCCCGCGCGATCTCATCAAGCGCTTTTGGTGGACGCCGTTGGTCGGCATCCCCCTGATCATCCTGTTGATGCTCGGTCTGCGCGATTTCGTCCGCGATGCACTCGCGTTACCGCTATCATACATCATCTGGGTCATAGGGATCGTGATCGAAACGATCCCGCAGATCTGGCTTTTATCCGGGTTGGCTGTTATTGCACTGGTCATCGCGATGCGTAGCCTGGACCGCGACCGGCAGCCACCACCCCCTGCGCCGGAAAAACCCTTTCGCTTTCCGACGGGCCGGATCAACGTCTGGGAAGGACGCGTCGATATGCTGCTGAAAGGCAAGTATTCCCGGCAGCGCCTCGGCTATTTCGTCGGCAAACTCATTCTGGATGTCTTGTCGTACGAAAAGCGCCTCAGTTTTAGGGAAGTGGAACGTCGTATAGATCAAGGCCAAATGGACGCCCCACCGGCCGTGCGCGACTACCTCTTCTCACGGTTGAGACCGGCGCATACTGAGGTTCGCCCCAACTTCCTCACCCGGCTCAAGCGTCTCTTCAATTTGGAAAAGCCATCAACGGCGCGTCTGAGCGCCGAGCTAGAAACCGTCGTCAAATTTTTAGAAGATCAACTGGAGGTTTAAAACTATGACCCTCGACATCGCACAAGTTGCCGAGCTATCCGATCGCGTACTCAAAGAAGTGGAACGCGCTATCGTGGGCAAGCGGGAAGTGTTGGAACAGATTATGGCCGCCGTCCTCACCGCTGGTGGGCACGTATTGCTGGAAGATTATCCCGGTCTGGCGAAAACGCTTATCGCCAACAGCTTCGCCACAGCCCTGGGATTGACGTTCAAGCGCATCCAGTTCACGCCCGACCTGCTGCCCGGCGATATCACCGGCGGTTACATCTACGACCGCACGCAGAACCAGTTCTCCCTGCGCAAGGGACCGTTGTTCGCCAACATCATCCTCTCCGATGAAATCAACCGCGCCTCCCCCAAGACGCAGTCGGCGCTTCTTGAAGCGATGCAGGAATACCAGGTCACGCTAGAAGGCGAGACGATGCAACTGCCGTCGCCTTTCATCGTGATCGCCACGCAAAACCCCATCGAATACGAGGGGACCTTTCCACTGCCCGAAGCTCAGCTTGACCGCTTCATTATGAAACTGGCAATCGGCTATCCCGACGCAGCGGATGAGCAGGAAATCCTGCGCCGCCGTCGTGAGAGACGACAAGATAACTTCTCATTGGAGCCGGTGATCAACAACGAAACACTCCTGGCGATGCGCGAGGCCATCGAGGATGTTCACGTAGACGCCGACATCGAGAAATATATCGTCGAACTGACGCAGGCGACCCGTACCCACCGCTACGTTGCCGTCGGGGCCAGCCCGCGCGGCGCGCTGGCGTTGCTCAAGCTGTCGCGCACCTGGGCAGCGATGAAGGGCCGCGGCTACGTGCTTCCCGATGACGTCAAGCTGTTCGCGGTGCCAGCGTTGAGCCACCGTCTGATCCTGGAACCCGACCTCTGGACCGAGCGTCACGCCGCCCCCGACGTGGTCACCGAACTGCTGCGCCTGGTGCCTGTGCCGGTGATTCAGAGCTTTATGCGCCGGTCTTAATAGCAGCGGACACAGGTATGCGCAGACTGCTGTTCTTGAGCCTCCTGGTCTACGGGCTGATCATCACCGGGGTAACGACGTTACACGGCAATGCATTAGCGCTCGCTATGCCCCTGGTTATCTACCTGGTTGCGGCCTTCGTCTTCAGCCCGGAAAAACCTCGGCTCGTGATCAAACGCACACTCAGTACGACCATCGTCCACCACGGCGCACCGGCCACGGTCACAGTGAAAATCCACAATCAAGGGACGCAGTTGGAAGAGGTGTTGATCGAGGATGTTATGCCGCAGGGGCTGACCATCACAGATGGTGATCCGTGGGTGCAACTATCGCTACCGGCTGACGGCGAAGCAGAGTTCAGCTACACCGTGGAGGGAAAGCGGGGGAATTATTCGTTCCGTTACCTGCGCGTGACAGTCAACGAGCACTTGGGCCTCTTCCGGCATCAGGGTTGGTTGGAAGTCAACAGCAATCTGATGGTCTTGCCGGAACTGCTGCGATTGGAACACCTCGACATTCGTCCGCTGCGCACGCGCGGCTACGCTGGCCCCATTCCTTCACGCTTGGCCGGCTCCGGCACCGACTTCTTCGGCGTGCGCGAGTACCAGTTGGGCGATCCCCTGCGCTGGATTAACTGGCGTACCAGCGCCCGTCACCAACATGCACTCTTCACCAACGAATTCGAAATGGAACGCATCGCCGACGTAGGGTTGATCCTGGATGCACGGCAGAACAACAACGTCGTCGTCGGGAACGATTCGCTTTTCGAGTACGCGATTTGCGCGACGGCGGGACTGGCAGAGGCCTTCATCAACGACGGCAACCGCGTAGGGATGTTGGTCTACGGGCGCGGGTTGGAGATGACCTATCCCGGCTACGGCAAGGTCCAGCGCGAGCGCATTATGCAGGCGTTGGCCCACGCCAAGACCGGCGACAGCCTGGTTTTCGAGAGTTTGGACTACCTGCCGGTGCGCTTCTTCCCCGCCAAATCACAGATTGTCCTCGTCAGCCCGCTGCGTGATGAAGATTTAGCGATCCTGACCCGGTTGCGCGCACGCGGCTACCAGGTTTTGGTCATCAGCCCCGATCCGGTGGCGTTCGAAGCACGGAAATTCACAGAAGGCGTGGCCCCCACAGAGGTGGGTGAGAGCATCCAGCTTGCATTGCGCATCACGCGGGTTGAGCGCGAGTTGATGTTGCGCCGCCTGCGTCGAGTGGGCATCCAGATTATCAACTGGCAGGTGGACCAGCCATTCGCCAACGTGATGCGCACGGCGCTTGTCCGCCCTATTGCCCCTAACCGCATCCTGAGGATCGAACGGTGAAACTAACCACACAAATCATGACCATCAGCACGCTTGTCGCTACGGCGGCGCTGGCACTCGGATACGGCCTGGCTCGGGAACCCATCGGTGTACTGGCTTTCATCGCGCTGGGGCTGTTATGGCTGGTGGGACAGAAATATCAGAAACAAACCCTCGCCGGCCTCGGGTTGTTGGGATTCGCCGTTGGCGCGCTGCTTGGAACGTTGTATGGCGTGCAGGACGGCTGGCTGCTGGTCGGGATCACGGCAGCGCTGGTCACGTGGGACCTGCATCACTTCATCCAGCACATACGTGTCAGCGAGCCTAGAGAAGCAACACCTACAGACACGGACCGTGCAGACACGGACCATGGGGACACAGGCCCTGAGGACAAGGCTTCTAAAGACACAGCCTCTGAGGACATAGCCCGTGAGGACACGGGGGCACAGATGGATGCAGAGAGGCGCACATTGGAACGCGCACACCTGCAACGGCTCGCCATTGTGAGCGGTGCGGGGCTGCTGTTGGGCACGTTAGCCTTGACGGTCAAGCTCACGCTGCGCTTCGGCGTGATCTTCGCCCTGGGATTGATCGCCGTCTTTGGGTTGAGTCGCCTGATCCATTACCTGCGCCAGGAAAGCGATTAGCACCACTCGACACAATTAGCTTCCCATTTTTGCTTGCCAGGGATCGCCAGATCCCGGCATGGCGCGTAAGAATCACGAATCTGGCCGGATGTTACGCATCCGCTCCGAGCATCATAGCCAGCTATTTTTGAACCTGCCCCGAATCCAC
>JBJYXA010000220.1:0-8988 GCA_046259705.1 Caldilineaceae bacterium | reverse complement strand
TACATGGACCGCACGCTCATGGAGTCGGATCCCCACCGTGTGCTCGAAGGCATGGCCATCGCCGGCTATGCCACCGGCGCGGAGCAGGGCTATATCTATGTGCGCGGTGAATACCCGGTTGCCGCTGAGCGTCTCCAGCGGGCCATCCGTGCGGCAGAGCGCCGCGGCCTGCTCGGCAGCCGTATTTTGGAAAGCGGCTTCAATTTCCGTATTGATGTGCGCATCGGCGCAGGCGCCTTCGTGTGTGGTGAAGAAACGGCGCTGATGGCGTCCATTATGGGCAAACGCGGGCAGCCGGTACCCCGACCACCGTATCCCGCCGAGAGCGGCCTGTGGGGACAGCCCACCCTGCTCAACAATGTGGAAACGTTCGGCAACGTCGCCTCCGTCATCAACAATGGGCCGGAATGGTTCGCCGAATACGGTACGGATAGGAGCAAGGGTACCAAGGTATTCGCCCTGGCAGGTAACGTGGTAAACACCGGCCTGATCGAAGTTCCCATGGGCATGACCCTGCGGGAGATCGTCTACGAGATCGGCGGCGGTATCCCCGACGGCCACGAGTTCAAGGCCGCGCAGACGGGTGGGCCCAGCGGAGGATGTATTCCCGCCGAGTTCCTGGATACCCCGGTCGACTATGACAGCTTGCGGCAACTTGGCTCGATCATGGGTTCCGGCGGCCTCATCGTCATGGACGACCGAAGCTGCATGCCCGACGTCGCCAAGTTTTTCATGTCATTCTGCATGGACGAGAGCTGTGGCAAGTGCGCGCCGTGTCGTGTCGGCACGGTACAGATGCACCGCATTCTCGAGCGCATCACCAATGGCAGCGCAGTCCCGGAAGACCTGGAAACGCTGCAAGAACTCTGCACCATGGTCCGCGAGACCAGTCTTTGCGGGCTCGGACAGTCGGCGCCCAATCCCATTTTGAGCACTTTGCGCTATTTCCGTGACGAATATGAAGCGCATATTCGCGATCGGGTGTGCCCGGCCGGCGCCTGTACCATGGATCAGGTTCCCTTGCGGGAATATCGAACGAACGGCCATGCGCAGTCGGCCAACGGCGCGCAGCCCGAAACAGCTACTGCTTAGCCTCGAGGAGTTTCCATAATGGCCGTAGTCACACTTACCGTTAACGGTGAAATGATCAGTGCCACGGAAGGACAAACACTTCTTTCCGTGTTCGAAGAACGCAGCATCAACATACCCACCCTCTGCCACCTGGAAGGCCTGAGCGAGCGTGGCGGTTGTCGGCTTTGTATGGTCGAAATGCAAGGCAACCCGCGACTGTTCGCGGCCTGCGTCACGCCCGTGCAAGAGGGCATGGTTGTCTATACCCATACCGAGCGCCTGATCAAGTATAGGAAGATGATCCTGGAACTCCTCTTCTCGGAACGCAATCACATATGTGCCGTGTGCGTGATGAACGGCAATTGCGAGCTCCAGGGGCAGGCCGCCGAGATCGGTATGGACCACGTTCGCTACGATTACTTATGCCCGGATTTGCCGGTGGATGCCAGCCATGCCCGTTACGTGCACGACGCCAATCGTTGCATACTGTGCGCCCGCTGCGTTCGCGTCTGTGACGAAATCGAAGGCGCACACGTTTGGGACCTAAGCGGACGAGGTGTGCAGACGCGCGTCATCGCCGAACTGGCGCAGCCCTGGGGCACCAGTGAGAGTTGCACGAGTTGCGGAAAATGCGTGCAGGTGTGCCCTACGGGCGCCCTTACCGCCCGCGGATCGACCGTCGCCGAAATGGAAAAGAAGAAGAGTTTCCTCTCCTGGATCGTTACGGGACGGGAGCAGAAGATGTGGGATCATACGACGCCTACTGCATAGGCCCCTGCGCAGCAGGCCTGCGTGGAAGGAACGGACCAGGAAACGCGCGCGCAAGTGCGCCGCGAAGGTTGGCCATGTTCTCGCAGTAGGATCTCGAGTCGAAACTTCAAGAAAAGGCGAACACGAAGCAATGGCAATGACAAATACTGAGTTGCAGGGTGAGCCCCCTGCGACCACCACTGATAAGAAACTGCGACTGGCGACAGCTTGGTTAGGTGGTTGTTCAGGCTGTCACATGAGCTTTTTGGACCTGGGCGAGCTGCTGGTCGACCTGTTTGCACAGGCCGATCTCGTGTATAGCCCGATTGCCGATATCAAGGAATTTCCGGAGGACGTGGATATCACTCTGGTCGAAGGCGCGGTTGCGAATGTCGACCACGTGAAACTGGCGCAGGAAATCCGCTCGCGGAGCAAACTTGTGGTGAGCTTCGGCGACTGCGCGGTCACAGGCAATGTGACGAGCCTGCGCAATAAGCTCAAGGTTGACGATCTGCTGCACCGCGTGTATCACGAGGGGCCGGGCGCCACGCCTCACGGAGATGAAAATGAGGTCATGCCCGAGCTGATCCCCAGGGTCATCCCGCTGCACCAGCTCATCGATGTGGATGCGTTTATCCCCGGATGTCCACCCGAACCCGATCGCATCTGGGCTGCCGTGAGCGCCCTGATTGCGGGAGAAACGCCGGAATTGCCGCCCGAAATGCGCAAGTTCGGCTAGGACGCACGGGAGCGGGCGACCGTCTTTTCCGCGGATACCGCCGCGGCGGTGCGCGGGACGTACGGCAGGCAGCATGATAGATACCTGTACATAGGGAGGCGACCATGTCGCAGACGATTACAATCGATCCGATCACCCGAATTGAAGGGCACGCGAAGATAACCGTGCAACTGGATGGCAACGGGCAGGTGGAAGATGCCCGTTTTCATGTGACGGAATTCCGCGGTTTCGAGAAGTTCTGCGAAGGCCGCAGTTTTTGGGAAATGCCAGGCATTACGGCGCGCATTTGCGGTATTTGTCCTGTGAGCCATCTGCTGGCGTCGGCTAAGGCCGGCGACGCGATCCTTGGCGTAAAGATACCGCCAACGGCCGAAAAGCTACGACGGCTGATGAATTGGGCTCAACTCGTCCAAAGCCACGCGCTCAGCTTCTATCATTTGAGCAGCCCGGACCTGTTGTTGGGCATGGACAGCGATCCCGCCATGCGCAATATTGCCGGCTTGGTCCAGAAGTATCCCGATGTCGCGCTCGACGGCATACGTCTGCGCCAATTCGGCCAGGACTCGATCCGTATCCTTGGCGGGCGTAGCGTACATCCCGCCTGGTCGGTAGCCGGCGGCGTCCGTGAACCGCTGGACGCCGATCGGCGTGACCAGATTCGCAGAAGACTTCCGGAAGCATTCGATATCATCGAAAACGCGCTCGAACTGCTCCGCCAGGCAAGCGAAAACTACGCGGATGAGATTGACTCCTACGGAAATTTCCCAAGCCTCTATATGGGTCTCGTGACGCCTCAAGGCGGGCTAGAGCATTACGATGGTCTGTTGCGCGTGGTGGACAGCGGCGGCAAGGTCTTGGAACCCGGACTCGACCCTGCACGCTATCGTGAGATTATCGGCGAGGCCGTCGAACCCTGGACTTATCTGAAGTTTCCCTATTACAAGCCGTATGCCGTCAGCGGTTCCAGCTACTACCGCATGGGCATGTACCGGGTCGGGCCGCTGGCGCGCTTGAACGTGTGCGATTTCGCCGGTACGCCAAAGGCTGACGAGGAACTGCGCGCCTTTCGCGAGCTGTCGCCGCAGGGCCATCCAGTGAACACGGCTTTTCACTATCACTATGCGCGTCTCATCGAGATTCTGTTCTCGCTCGAAAAGATCGCCGAGACACTGGAAGACCCGAACATCCTCGACGAATATGTGCGCAGCCGCGCCGACGCCAACCAGACGATCGGTGTGGGCGTGAGCGAAGCGCCGCGCGGTACGCTCTTCCACGAATACCACGTGGATCATGACGGCATTATCCAGAAGCTCAATCTGGTCATTGCCACCGGACAGAATAACCTGGCCATGAATCGAACCGTACAGCAGATCGCCAAGCACCACATCAACGGCGGCAAGCTGACAGAGGGCATTCTGAACCGAATGGAGCACGGCATTCGTCTCTACGATCCCTGCCTAAGTTGCTCCACGCACGCTATCGGGGCCATGCCGTTGCACGTACAGGTGCTCTCCCCCGACGGCGAAGTAATCGACGAGATGGTCCGTGACTGACGGTGATTGATCGCCCAGTACTCGTAATTGGATATGGAAACAGCCTGCGCCGTGACGACGGCGCAGGTTTGATCCTGGCCCAGTCGCTTGTCCATGCGTGGCAGACAGAGAGCCTGCCCGTCTCGTTGATCACAGACCACCAGCTCAATCCCGAACTCGCCGACGATATCGTGCGCAGCGGCGCGCAACTGGTGCTTTTCGCCGACGCAGCCGCCGGCGCGCCGGGCGCCAGCATAGAGGCCCTCCCCATTCCCGTGCCTTCCTTGCACGAGGGGCTTTCACCTAGCCTCGGCCACCACGTGACGCCAGAAGTCGTGCTACTTTACGCTCGCGATCTGTTCGGTTTTCGCGGACATGGCTGGTTGCTATCTATCCCTGGTACCGACTTCGATCATGGCGAGGGTTTGAGCGACGCCACGCGCACGCTTGTGGCGGATTTTGTTCGTACGCAGAGCAACGACCTGTGGCAGCGCATACATGCCGCCGCCGGAACCACAGAGTAGCGCGCAGAGCCATTCGCATCTGCGCCTAATCCACATTTTTTCCGCTCGGCCGCGTTCCACTTGCACGCCCCAACCTTGTGCTGTACACTGCTGCGCGCGAAAAAATACCCGTTATGCGCACATTGATTGAGAGCTGGCGTGGGCACCGCCGTACACGTAACCGAATCCACCGCCAAAGGCAAGAGCAGATTCCCGTCGGTCTATTGGCTTGGCCTCTTGCTAATTCCCATCATCGGCGCCATGGCCTTTGCCATCTTTCAGCCGATCCAGGTGCTGCCGCGCATCTCACTCGCGCCCGGCTACGTCTTTGTTGACCAGGACGGCGAGCGGTTGACCAGTGACGATCAGCGCGGCAAGCTGACCTTCTATACATTTACCTATACGAATTGCGAAGACCCTTGTCCCAACCCGGTGAAGGGTCTGAAGACCATTGAGTCTGTGGCGGAGCGGGTCGATACGGCTGGTTTGCCCTTGGAATTGGTGGCCATCTCTATCGACCCGGAGCGAGATACACCTGAACGTCTGGCGGAATTTGCCAAAGCGCAGGAGGTCAGTTCGGACCGCTGGCATTTCGTCACTGGAGACGCACGCCAGCTCAAGAATGTGATCGGCGGCGGATTCGGCGCCTACTACGATAAGACCGAAGATGGATCGATTAAATTCGACCCGCAGTTTGTTCTCGTCGATGGTTGGGGCATCCGTAGAGCTGTCTATCGAACGGACGATCCCGATCCGGCTCTCATCGAACGCGACCTGAACTTCATTGCGGACGAATACGCGAACAGTGAAGGGCTGAACCGGGTGGCGTATGAAGCCGCGCACCTTTTTCTTTGCTATCCGGATTGAGCCGAACTACGAAGCACACATGACGATTGGGCATGACCATGGCGTCCAACGCTGAAACTACCCCGACAGAGGCGCAGCATGACTCCGCTGCAGCCGCGGCCGCGCAACCGATGGAGCCGGCATCACATGCTCCAGGACCCTCGGCTTCGACCTCAGGAGGGCTTCCCACGTGGGCATGGATCTTGGTAGGGGGCATACTCGTCGCGCTGCTGGCTGCCGTTCTTGTCTGGCGATTTCGCCCTCCGGAATTTCACGGTGTCCTGATCCAATCTCCCGATGAGGCCGCGGATTTCACCCTGATGACGTCAAGGGGCGAACCCATGAGCCTCTCCGACTTCCGCGGGAAGATGGTGATGCTCTATTTCGGCTACACCTTCTGTCCGGACGTCTGTCCGACGACGTTGAATGATCTATCCAACATGATGGAGGCGCTGGGACCAAAAAAGGCGAAGGACGTTCAGGTCATCATGGTGACCGTCGATCCTGAAAGGGACACCGTCGAGCAGTTATCGACCTATTTGGCCTATTTCAACCCAGATTTCCTAGGAATGACCGGCAGCGTGGAAGACATTCAAGATATTGCGAGCCACTATGGTATCTTCTTCGAGCGTCAGGAAGGCGACACACAGGCCGGCTATTTGGTGGACCATACGGCCGTCGTCACGCTGGTGGATGATACGGGGCACGTGCGCATGATTTTCCCCTACGGCACAACCGGGGAGGACATGGCCGCCGACCTTTCCTACATGATGCGATAGCGTTGAGATCGGCAAACAATTTAGTGCATGCGTGAGGGTACATTGCGGTTGGGTACAATGCGGACACGTACAACAAGGAGACCGACTTCGTGAGAAAAGAGCCTGAAACACCGATGGGCACCATTGCGCTACTGGCTGTCTATGTCGTCATCATCCTGCTGCTCTGGGGCAACGTATACTTCACCATGCTCTCGAGAGGGGTCACTCAATGAGCGAGCAAGAACGCGATCCTCTGGCGCAAGAGCCTGTACCCGAATCCGAGGCCAACGCGGAGGAGCTTACGGCCTCTGAGGTCTCGGCCGCTTCTCAGGAGGATCTTCCGGCGGACGAACACGAGCATGCTGAGCACGAGCACGACGTGCTCGCCGAAGATGCCGCCTCCCCGGATCCGATGGAGACGAAGGAGATGCTCCACGTTGACTTCTTTGAAGCCACGTGGATGCGCATTACGGCCGTCGTAATCGCCGTCTTTTTCATAGCGGTGGTGATTTCGGCCTTTGCGGTCGGCTTTCAGCTTCCTGGCGTCTACGAACGTATCGACCCAACCACGCTGTACGACGAAGGTAGCCCGTGGGCTGATCCGGGCTTGCGCGAGCTTGCTCCCGGCAAGTACGAACTGTACATCCGGGCACAAATTTGGTCGTTCACGCCTAACATGGTGCGTGTACCCGCCGGTTCGGAAGTTACCTTTTACGTCACAAGTGCGGACGTCCAGCACGGATTCAAGCTGCAGGATACGAATGTCAATATGATGGTATTGCCGGGCCAGATCAATACGCTGACGGCCAAATTCGAGAATCCGGGCACGTATGACTTCGTTTGCCACGAATACTGCGGGCAACTGCACCATACTATGTATGGCCAATTGATCGTCGAACCCGAGCAGGTTGCAGAGACCGAAGGAGGAACCGACTGAATGTCCGTACAAACAATGTCTGCCACCAAAGTCGTCCAGGATCCTGAGCCGGTCGCGCTGACGGATTCCGACCGCAAGACAGTTCGCCGCATCACGGCCTGGAACGTGGGGGTCGGGATCATCGCGCTGACCATCGGGCTCGCTCTCGGCGTCATGCAGGGTCTGGAACATGCCGGCTTGAACCTGTACGGGGCATTATCGCCGGTTATCAAGACCTACTATCAGGGTCTCACCATCCATGGTGTGTTGAACGCTCTGGTTTGGACCACCTTCTTCATCTGTGGTTTCTTCACCTATGTCGTCGTCCATAGCCTGAAACGGCCGCTGCGCTATACTTGGCTTAGCTGGTTTGCGTTCATTATGATGGTCGTCGGCGTGTTGATGGCGGCCTATCCGCTGCTCTCCAACTTGGCATCCGTGCTGTACACGTTTTATCCCCCCATGCTGGCCCACTGGACCTTTTACGTGGGTCTGACCTTAGTCGTGGTGGGTTCGTGGCTGGTCGGATGGAGCCTATACTTCACCTACTGGAGCTGGCGGAAAGAGAACCCAGGCGTAACGACGCCGTTCCTGGCCCTCGGCGCCCTGATCACCATGGTAATGTGGCAAATCGCAACGCTGGGTGTGGCATCGGAGATCTTGTTCTTACTGCTGCCCGGTGCATTGGGCCTGACTCAAGGAACCGATCCCCTGCTCTCGCGCACGCTCTTCTGGTTCTTCGGGCATCCACTGGTCTATTTTTGGCTGCTGCCTGCCTACCTGGCGTGGTACGGCATGCTGCCGGCGCAGACTTCGGGCAAGATGTTCAGTGAGAATCTGGCGCGCCTGGTCTTCTGGCTCTTCCTGCTGCTGTCCGTACCGGTAGGATTCCATCACCAGTACACGGACCCGGGCATTCCTCAAGTCTGGAAACTGCTGCACGCAACCTTCACGTTCGCCCTCGCGTTTCCTTCGCTGCTCACCGCTTTCACGGTGGTTGCATCCCTGGAGATCGGGTCACGCGTCCGCGGCGGCAAAGGCTATTTGCGCTGGATCTTCAAGCTGAACTGGGGCGATCCTTCTTACGCAGCGCAGAATTTCGCCATGATCCTGTTTGCGTTCGGCGGCATCAGCGGCATCACCAACGCCTCGTACAACATGAACATGGTGGTTCACAACACGACTTGGATACCCGGACATTTCCATCTCACCGTGGGTTCGGCCACCACCCTGACGTTCTTCGGCATCTGTTACTGGCTCATTCCCAAATTGACGGGCAAGAAGCTGGCGTGGCGCTGGCTGGCCTTGGTGCAGGCGTGGACCTGGTTCTTGGGTATGCTACTGTTCGCTAATGGCTATCATCTCCTGGGCCTGCATTACGGCGCGCCGCGCCGTTCTATGCTTGGCGAAGCGCCCTACCGCGCCGCCGAGTGGACGCCGTACCTAATGGAAACGGTCCTCGGGGTTACCTTGCTGTTTATCAGTGCTACGGCATTCTTTGCCGTGATATTCTTCACTGTATTTTCGCCGCGCCGGCGCAAACAGGAGATGCAGGAGGACATGCCGGTCGCAGAGCCCTATCATCCGGGCCCGACGCCTAAGTGGTTGGACTCGTGGACGCCCTGGCTGGCAGGCGCCATAGGCCTTATCATTCTCAGCTATGGACCGATGATCTACCAGCTCGTGCGAGACATGCAATCCATACAGTTTGCAGCACCTGTTTGGTAACTGACCCCGCTAAATTCCCCCTGTAGCCAGCTTCTGTGGTAGAATCTTTTTTTGGACCTAGTCACGTGACTAGGTCCAAAACCGTGCCTCCGACCAGCGTGCAACTCACCAAGTGCATGGCGCAGGCAAAGATTGAAATCAGTAC
>JBJYXA010000219.1:0-3606 GCA_046259705.1 Caldilineaceae bacterium | reverse complement strand
CGCCATACCACACCTATACCCAGTAAGCAATGCGCCAGCGATAAGCCGTATAGAAAGCCAGCGCAATGACCCAGCCGACAACCGTGATCGACAGAGTAGAAAGCCAATTTTCGGCACTAGGGGCATTGCCCAGCATCGGAGCGCGGAGAATTTCCACGAAATGATAAAACGGATTAGCATAGAGGAGCAGAACCCGCTCCGGCAGCATGTCCGCCCTCCAAATTACCGGAGTCATAAAGAACATCACCTGAATGATATTGGAGACAATCAACGGAATGTCTCGGAAGCGAGCACTGAGAAGCCCCAAAAGCAAGCCAACCCAGAGGCCATTCAGAAGTATAAGCGCCAAGGCCGGCGCGACAAGTACAATTGACCAGTTGATTTGCACTGAGAAAAAAAAGGCCACCAACACAAATATCCAGACGTTATGCGCTGCGGTCAGCAGGTTGGACCATAGCACGCGGTACACATAGATCGAAAGAGGCGCGCTCAGCTGCTTAATCAAATTTTCGCTTGAATTGAAGGCCTGGCATCCCTCAATTACGAGACTCGAAATGAGGCCCCAAACGAAGAACCCCGCCGCCAGAAACGGCAGATACTCCTTCATATCGATCTTGAAGATGTGGCTATAAAGGAAGCCTAACGCGCCAATCATAATTCCAGTCGACAAGGTGATCCAGAACGGACCAATGACCGAACGGCGATACCGTTGGCGCACATCATGTAGACCGATCGTCGTCCATAGATTCCTTTTCGTCCAGCCGTCCCAAATATCTAAGAGTGCCCTGCGTAACTGTTGGCTATCGAGGGCATACTTTATCTGTACGACAAGCCACGACGGACTTTTTGCGTTTTCAGTGTTCGACATGGTCACAGGCCGGATTTCGAGCAGCAAACCAGGCTCGTAGGCGCCGCCTCTACACGGGTTCCGGACAGGGCGCCTGTTCCTGGAAAAAAAACACCACGGCGCACAGGCGCCGCGGTCCGCGAGGAAGACGCGACAGCGATCAAGGGGCCGCTGGCCGTTCTCATCCTAAGCGCCATAGCATACACCCAAGGCGGCGGCGTAAGACGAGTTATCGACAGCCAAGAGGAGTCAGCAAGCCAGAACCCCGGCCTGGGTACGTCCCCTGGGTGGGGGAGAACCCACGGCCGCCTGGGTAGGGTCGCAGCAGCTCCGTGGTGGTGTCCTCGTCGTGGCTACGACGATCCTTACGCCAACCCTACGCTCCGGCAACCGCTGGGAGCCATCAGCACGCGTAGGGATTATAATCGACAGCGCCCTGCTGCCTGTGTCGGGTGGGCGTTTTGCTTCACAAGCCCGCTTACCCGCCTGGCTCTCCAGTACGTCTCGCCACCATGGGCACGCGCAAACTAAATCTCACGAACAAAGGCTCCGCAATCATGTTTCCTCGCATCAAGGAGCTCTGGCGGAGGCTTCCGATCTCCATCCGAGCGAAGCAGCGCATACGTTCCACGGTCTTTTCTGTTTTCCCCTTCCTTTTCCGAAATCACCCGGCCTACAAAACGTGGCTCGAACATCGCCGATCGGCTACCCATCCCCTCGACTCCTCGATTTCCGACTGGGGTGCGTCAGTTCCGTTGTCGGAGCTTCCACCGCCCACCGATCCCCCGGTGAGGATCCTTGCATTCTATCTTCCCCAGTATCATCCGATTCCAGAGAACGACGAATGGTGGGGCAAGGGCTTTACTGAATGGCGCAACGTGATCCGCGGTCAGCCGCGATTCGTTGGTCATTACCAACCGCATCTGCCCGGCGAGCTCGGATTCTATGACCTGCGGGTTCCCGAGGTACAGGCCCGGCAGGTCGAGCTCGCCAAGCTCTACGGCATAGCCGGTTTCGTGTTCTATTTCTACTGGTTTGGCGGGCGTCGATTGCTCGAACGGCCACTGCTTCACTATCTCGCCGACCCCGGCCTAGACCTTCGGTTTTGCCTATGCTGGGCCAACGAGAGTTGGAGTCGGCGCTGGGACGGGCGGGACCGAGACGTATTGATGCCACAAATTCATTCGCCTGCGGACGACCTCGCGTTCATCGAATACGTCACGACCTATTTCACGGACAGGCGTTACATTCGCGTTGGAGGAAGGCCCCTATTAATCGTCTACCGCCCCGATCTCTTCCCGAATGCGCGAGAAACCGCCGAACGTTGGCGCTCCTGGTGCCGAACCCGCGGCGTCGGCGACATCTTTCTCGCCTATACCCAATCCTTCGAATCCAAAGATCCGACGGACTACGGGTTCGATGCTGCCGTCGAGTTCCCGCCTAACAATACTGCCCCACGAGATGTAACCAAACAAGTTGAGCTACTTGGATCGGACTTCGGCGGAATCGTCTACGATTGGGGGGTCTACCCGCAGCGCAGCCGATCCTACGCAATGCCTGGCTATAAGCTCTTCAGAGGGGTTAACCCATCCTGGGACAACGAGGCTCGCCGCCCAAACCGCGGCGCTACTTTCTATGGTTCGTCCCCTGGCGGTTATAGAGAATGGCTGGAAAACGCGATTGAGGATACCGTCACACGTTTTTCTGATCATGATGAACGACTTGTTTTCGTTAATGCATGGAATGAATGGGCGGAAGGTGCTCATCTAGAACCTGACCAACGCTACGGGTATGCCTATCTGCAGGCGACACGCGATGCGCTGGTCGCAACGCGTCTGCGCTGGCGCCGGGACATTCTGATCGTCTCCCACGATGCCCTTCCCCACGGGGCCCAATACTTGGCGCTACATATGGCGCAGGAGCTGTCGCAGGTCCTCGGCTACCGAGTTCAACTTCTCTCCCTAGGTTCCGGCCCGCTCATGGGGGAGTATGCCAGGTATGCGAAGGTACACCTGATCGACATCGAAAAGTCCGGCGATAAAGGAATTGCAGAGTATGTTGCCGAGGTACAGGCGAAGGGAATCAACCTGGCGATCGTCAATACCACCGCATCTACGCACACCATTCCTTTTCTAAAGCAGGCGGGGATCAAGGTCCTCGCGCTGGTCCACGAGCTGCCAGACCTCATCCATCGGCACGGACTGGAGCAGCATGCACGGATTGCCACGACCCACGCGAACGTCCTGGTGTTTCCAGCAGAACTGGTACGCGACGGCTACGCACGCTTTGGCCACCTTTCAAGCGATCGTGTGCGAACCTGCCCCCAAGGTCTCTACAAGCGGAATCGCTTCAAACAAAGGGAAAAGGAACACGCGCGAGTCGAGCTGCGCCGCCGGCTGCGCCTCGATCCAGCTGCTTTGGTGGTCCTCGGAGTCGGATTTGGGGACAAACGCAAGGGCTTCGATCTGTTCGTCGCGTCGGGGATTCAAATCTGTCTGGCCGAACCCCGCGCCGTGTGCCTCTGGGTTGGCATGCTCGATTCTGCCCTCGAGTCCGAGGCGCTCATGCGGATCGATGAAGCGGGACTACTCTCCCGCTTCGTCTTTCCCGGGCATGAATCGGAAACGGACCTCTTCTATGCCGGCGCCGACGTCTACTCGATGACATCTCGTGAAGACCCCTTCCCCTCGGTTGTCCTGGAGGCCCTCGACGCCGGCTTGCCGGTGGTGGGTTTCCGGGGGGCCGGCGGATTTAGCGAG
>JBJYXA010000218.1:0-15425 GCA_046259705.1 Caldilineaceae bacterium | reverse complement strand
ACTGTCATAGATGGCCGTGAGGTCGGTTTTTTGCATGTCGGTGAGCGGGCCATCAATGCCTTTCAGAATCACGCGCGAGAAGCCGATGATCGAGTTCAACGGCGTGCGCAATTCGTGGGACATGTTGGCCATGAACTGGTTCTTGAGCTTATCCAGTTCTTGCAATTTGAGGTTGGTCTCCTGCGCTTCTTGATAAAGAACCGCCGTTTGCAGCGCCACACTGATGTTGACACCTGCCGTGCGAACCAAGTCTCGCATTTCCTCGTCGAGAGCCGGGTGCTGCGCCTGGCGCGCCACCAGCATAACGCCGAAGACAGTTCCACGAACGCGCAACGCTACGACGTAGCCTTCGACGAGCGGCTCTGACAGGTACGCCTGTGCGTGTTGGGCGAACGTTCCACGTTCGCTGGAAAAATCTATGGAAGCCGGCGTCATTCGTTCAATCACATGATAGAGCACGGGCGCGTCAAGCCGCGACAGTGGGGGTGATTCTTCACTATCAAGCACCAGTTTGCCACCGGCCTCATGGACCGACACAGGCGCGAGAACTTGCCCATCCCAGTTCCACATCAGCACGGGACGCTCAACACGGACCGCCATCACGCGCCCGACATCGCGCATCAATGAGAGCCGATCCAGAGAACTTGACGCAGTGCGCAGCACTTCGTTGAGGATGTCACGCCGTTCAGCTTGCGCGCGCGTCTCTTCCACCAGACCGATGTTCTGCAAGGCCACGAACGTCTGGCGGGAGACGTTCTCGTAGAAGCGCAACTCGGTGGTGGAGAACTCCCGCGCTTTGCGGCTGTGAACCATGATCGTACCGTATTGCACGCCGTAGACACGCAACTGGAAGGCCGCCATCGCCCGCAACCCCAACTGACCGAAGACGGTGTGGAAGTAATCGTCGACGAGAGGGTCTTGCGTCACGTCGGATGTGACAAAGCTCTCGTCGTCCCGCAACAGCCCAGCAAGACGCGGGATTTTATCAAGCGAATAGGCTTCGAAGGGAATCGGCGCGCCGTCGCGGCTCCACGACCACACGATGCGCAGGTGCGTGGGGTTCTGCCGAGGTTCGAGCTGACCCGCGACGACCCAGTCGGGTTCTGGACGTTGCGAGATACCTTCCACCGCCACTTTGAAGACATCCTCCACCGTAAGGGCATCGGTGATTTGCTGCGCGATGCGATACAACATCCGGGTTTCGGCGAGTGAGCTTTGGGAGCGATCGTACAGTTCGGCGCTCTCGATCATGTTCGCCAACTGCGTCGCCATAAGTTCGAGCGTCGATACCAGTTCGTTGGTGAAAACAAAGCGTTTGTCGCTCTCAATGCTGAGTGCGCCGTTGATCTGACCACGGCTTTTCAGCGGTAATGCGATCCCAGAACGCACGTCAGGCAACAGCGGGTTCTCAAAGTACAACGAGTCGCGCGTCACATCCTGCGCGATACGAGGCCGGTCGTTGAGGATAGACCAACCGATCATCGAATTCGCATCCACGCGCGTACGCTGGCCCATGCGCAGCAACTTATCGCCCGTGTCGCCGGTTCCCGACTGCAAGACAGCCCATTCGCCATCTTCGTCGAGCATAAAAATGCTGACGTAGTAAAAGCCAAAACGATCTCTGAAGAAATTGACCGATTGCCTGAGCAGGTCTTCGCGCTCCGCCAGACCCGTCGCCAGGTTAGCAAAGTCCACAGCGGCCGTCAACTGCTCGGTACGCGCCTCAGAAAGTTGCAACAACTTCTGGTTAGAAAGCACGACCGCGGCCTGATCGGCAATGTTGTTGTAGAGACGCACATCCTGTTCCGAGGGATGGTAGGGTTCGGAGAAGCGGATCCGCAACACGCCGATCTCCCCCCCAATGGCGACACCCACAGTCGACAGTCGCGCAATCACAATCGCGCGCACGCCTTGCCGCAGATAGTAGGTGCGAATTTCCGTATCCATGTCCTCGGCGGCTGTGATATCCTCGCAAATGAACAATTGCTCGTCCGGCTGGAGCAATTGCAGAGCTGGGAATTCTCCTATCGGGGTACGCATCCCTACTTCCATCATTTTCACTGCCGAGCTACTGCTCCACGAGCTGACGATCTCCAGCAGACTATTCTCTTCACCGGTCTCCGGGTCAGGTGTGAACATGGCGATTTCCGCCCAGGCAAACTCGGAGACGATGGTATGCCCGACGATAGCGCGCAGCACGGTCTCGTAGCTGGTCGCTTCGGCCAGAGCGCTGGTCGCTTCGTAAAGCGTACGCGACTCTCCGGCGCTCTCCTGGGCGCGCTGGAGCAAATTGGCACGCTCAATAGCGGAGGCGACTTGGGCCGCTACCTGTCCCAAAATGGGCATCAACTCAGTACGCGAGAACGCGCCGGTTTGACTGCTCTCCAGGTTGAGTGTTCCCAGGATGCGCGTACCCAATTGCAGGGGCAGAATGGCGCGAGAGGACATTCCCGCTGCCACCAGGTGTCCATCTTCCAGGAAACGGGGGCTGGTGCGAATATCTTCTTGGATAAACGGATCGCCCTGCTCGGCGACCAATGCGTAGCCTGTTCCTTCCTGCAGATCGATATCGCTCCACTCCTCGACGTTGACGGCATCGCCGGCCGGTTCGCCCAGGAAAAGCAAAGCACGATTGGTGTCGTAACCAACGATGGAGACGGAGTCCACCGGGATGAACGCCTGCAAGCGGGTACGGAGTTCGGATTGAGAGGCAACGATGTTTTCGGTAGCGTTCAGGAAGGCAGCCACTTCCTGCAGGAAGCGCACTTCGCGCTCACGGGCACGGGCCTCACGCAACGCATTCTGCGATTGATCGATCAACAGACGGTTCTCCAACGCCAGTGACAGTTGCTCGCGGACCGCTTCGATGACGGCGACGTTGTCTTCTGTCCATTCGTGGGTGGCGTGTGGCTCCTCAAAACTTAGGAAGCCCACCTGCTCGCTTCTTACGTCAACAGGCGCGACCAGAAGAGCGCCTTCGCCGCCGTCGCTGCCACCGCGGGTGATCAATTGCCCACCCCAGAATTCGGACGGGACGGCAGAGGAGTCAATAGACGCGGGAGCGACCTCATCGAGATCATAGGTATAGCCGAACACATCCTGTTTTTCGACGTAGCCCTCCCACATGTCCAAGGCATAACGCTGCTGCAAGCGCTGCAACTCTTCCAGGCTAGCTTGCGATTGTGCGAAGAGCCGGGCATTCCCCACCGCCGTTGCCAACTGATCCGCCATCGTCTGGAGGATCGTGATATCTTCTTTAGAATAGGCCGCGACATCTGCGGATTGAATGCTAACCGCGCCGATGACGTCATTACGGCTGATCAAGGGCAACGCTAACTCGGAGCGTGTGTCAGGCAAAAGTGGATTATCGAAACGCGAGGTTTCCGTACCGACATCCAATGCGATGCGTGGATTAGCCGTAGAGACACACAGGCCAATCATCGAATCGCCGCCCACTCGCAGGCGATGCCCCTGCTCCACCATCGTACGCCCGGCTTCGCCAGTTCCGGTATGGAGTATCGCCCACTGCCCGGAATCATCAACGATGAAGATGCCTACATAGTAGAAATCGAACCGCTCGTGAATGAGATCCGCGACCTCGGCCAATAGCATTTCTTCGTCCAACATCGACGCAGCGTAACGAGAGACCTCGAACGCCGTCTCCATCCGTTCGGCGCGGCGCTCGCTCTCGTACAAAAGAATGTAACGGTCCAGACCCGTTGCCACCTCATCGATGAGCGTGTGCACGAAGACCTGAATATAACGCGCCGGCAAGTCGTCAGCAGGGTTCGTGCTGTAAAACATCAAAAATCCCAGCAGCCGGTTACGGGCGTTGAGGGGGGCCAGGATCATGCTTTGGTATCCCTGCTCCAGCAAACTCTGGCGCAATTTTCCGGGGACCTCGGATGCAGGTTGGCTCGCGTCAGACAAGTCCTTGAAGACAGAGAGCGCAGTTCGCGGCTGATACGTGTCGGCATTGAGCCAGACCAGAATCTCCTGCTCAATGGTTACGCCGGTCATATGATGAAATTCCGAGTCACCATTATTCAAGGTGACGCTGTAAATGTCCTGTATCAACGGCACACCCTGGTCGTCCCAATGCGTGAAATACTGCAGAGAGACCCCATCCATCCCGATGAACTCGCCAATCTGGGCGGCCGCGCGCGTGATCTCCTCGACGGACTGCGCCTCGTTGATCGCGACGTTCACCTCGGTCTGCATCTCACTCTCGGTCAACGAGGTGTTGAGCTGCTCGAAAAGACGCGCGTTTTGGATGGCGTTGGCCAACTGGTCGGCCACGGTCTGCAGGATGGTGACGTCGTCTTCGGAAAAGGTGCGGATTTTGCTCGATTGGATCGATATTGCGCCGATCATCTGATTACGACTGATGAGCGGCAAGGCGATTTCCGCCGTGGTATCGGGAAGAAGAGGGTTGACGTACCGCACGGCAGTTTCCACGCGCTCGGGGAGCTGCGGCCGAGCTTCAGCCACGCAACGCCCAATCATCGACTCGCCGTCTACGACAAATCCATGCTTCCTTTCCAGCATGAGGCGGCCAGCCTCACCGGAGCCGGCACGCAGCGCCACCCAACTCCCGGTTTCATCGACCAGGAAAATACCGATGTAGTACAGATCAAAACGCTCGCGAACCAGTTCCACGGCTTGGGGAAGAAGCTCGTTCAGATCGATAATCGACGAAGCCGCGCGCGCTACTTCCGCCGCCGTTTGAAATTGGGCTGCGCGCCGTTCGTTCTCAGCGCGAGCCGCTTCTTCGGACAAATAGGCTCGTCGTCGCGCCAGCAGCGCTACCGTCGGGCGCAGCAAGCGGCGCAGGACGAACTGCTCAGTCACCGATAGGGAATAGAGTTCAGTCCACTGCAACACGATCACACCCTGCAATCGTCCCCCGCTCAACATCGGCAACATCATCAACGTCTGAATCCCATGCGCAACGGCCCACTCGCGCAGATTGTCATCCACTTCAGACGCTTGTTGAATGTCCGGTGCGTAGAAGATTTCGCCGGGGTCTTCCATCCACAGTCGCGCTAACGGGATAACGTCCGGCGACATCGGCTTATTAAGCAAAGGATCATCGGCTCGAATACTGCCGTCGCTCCAGGAGGCTACGATTTGCGCGGTCATTGCGCCGGAGGGCGCACCCGAAGGCGTGCCTTTGGGCGCTGAAGCCTCGGGGTCAACAGTCGCATAGATTAGCCAGGCCACCAGGTGCGCAGTATCGCGCACAGCGAGGATGAACACGTCCAGCATCTCAGTCTCGGTGGTGGTTTCGGAGAGCGCCGCCTCGATGACGCTCAACGTCTCCAGTTGCTCGGCGTGCCGCCGTTCCTGTTCGTAGAGCTGCTCCAAGGAATCTGATTGGCGCTGGCCGGAGTCAAGTTCGCTCTCGGCAGATTCATCCGCCGGAGGCAATGCCTGAGCCAAAGGTTCTGTGCTCTTCTCTTTGTTTTTCATCGTCACCTCAAACAGCCATTCCCACAATCAACGTGTTCAGGCAATATCATCACCAGTCTTAGCAGATCACAAAATGCTCCGAGGGGATCATCAGATCCCTGTTCTGGTCTGGATCTGACGATCCGGACCAGACAAAAGACGATCTACTGAGTCTCCTCCTCTTCCGATGCCTCTGGCGGGCGGAATTGAATGACGTTCCGCGGTGTGCCAAAGGCGCGGCCCAATTCGCGCACGGCAGCCTGCAACACCCCCTGGACATCTGGGGCAGCCTGGATGCGCTCCGTGATTTCGCGGATCATGCGCTCGCGGTTGACGCGCGCCTCAATCGTCAGCAGTTGCAAACGGTTCTGTGCAGCGATAGCAGCCTGCTGTGTCAGGCTTTCCAGACGACGGCGCTCCTGGTCGGAGAAGCGCACCTGCTCCGGATACATCGCGTGCAGGAAGCCAATGCGCTGCCCACTGGCGACCAACGGCACAAAGATAACGCTCTTTGCACCGAAGAAACGGGAGAACAGCGCGCGATTCCGCCGTGTGAGGCGGGGGTCGTGCTCGGGATCGTCAATAAGCGTCAGACCGGTAGTGCGCGCCATCGTCCGCGCCATCGGGAATTCACCCAGGTGGAAACGCTGGCGCAGCGCGCTGACCCCGGTCGTTGTCCAATGGGCTACCACTTCAGAATAGTTCGGCTCCTGCTCATTCGTCCACGGACGGTCGAAGAGTTGCAGCGTAACATGATGGGCGCCTTCACCCAAAGCCGTATGCGCGCGCACCACGTTGAGGATGCCATCGTAGGTCTGGGCCAGGTTCAACTCGGCGCTACCACGATAGAGAGCCTCGGTCTCGGTACGTGAGGCCTGCACTTCCTCAAAGACCCCCTCGCGGGCGATGGTGTTGGAGAGCGCAGCGGCGGCGGTCTGCATGGCCACAATTTCCTCTTCCTCCCACACCGTATCGCTGCCGGTGCGCCCCAACAGGATGATGTTAGGATAGAGGGCCTCGCCGCGCACAGTTAGCACCAGCATGGAGTCGAAGCCTATCCTCTGTGTCATTTCGCGTTCCTCGTCGTGGAGCACGTCGGGGTGAAGCACCAGGTAAGGTCTGCTGATAAGGTCATCCGCCCAAGCTTGCGTTCGTTCGAGCGGGATGCGAGGTAATTGAGCTTCATCGAGATTGTCGCCAGAGGCTGCCCACATGGTCCGCGTCTGCCAGTGCGAAACGCGCATATCTCGCGTCTCGTGAGACGCGCCCCCATCCCCGCCACCCGCAGCGGCAACCAAGGCAGCAGCATCCTCAATCGCGTGATACTCAAGGTAAAGCACCCCCACAGCGCCGGAAGCCTCGCCAAGCAACCGCAACACATCGGACGTGGCTTCGGTGCCACGCTCAGTCAGCAAAGCTGCTGCCTGCGAGACATTGGCCTGGTAACGCGCCTGCCGGCGCACCACACTCAACGCCGCTTCGGTGCGACCGAACTGCAATGCGTTCTGGATAGCCGAAGAGACCTGCGTCGACAAGAACTCCAATAGATTCAACTCACTCTCGCTGAACTTGTTGGCTTCCACCGCGCTGACGAGCACCGTGCCCAACACGTCCTCGCCGACGCGCAACGGCACGCCCATACGCGAGAACAGCCCGCTACTGGCCATTCGTTCGCTGCTCTCCCGGTCGTCTTCGCGGGTATCCTGGATAATCAAGCCCTTACGCGTCTCCATGATCGTTTCGGTCAAGCCACCAGAGCTAGGCCGCCTGTCCGCGGACTCATCCACGAGATACTCCGCCACATCAACAGCACGACCGATGACGAACTCATCGGTTTCGGAATCGCGCAGGAAGATGAGAACATGCGGCACGTCGAAAATACGGCGGGTCCAATCAGCAGCGCGTGCCAGAAGCTGTTCCATATCTCTGATCGGGAGCAGGTCGATGCCAGCTTGCGAGAGCAGTGAGAACTCCTCAGCGCGGCGTTGGGCGTCCTTGTTCAACCGCGCATTATCGAGAGCGGCCGCGGCCTGTTGGGCGAACAGGTTGGACAGACGCACCTCACGATCACCAAAAGTGGCAATTTCCTTAGAACGCAGCAACAACACACCTTGCGGGCCGAAGCGACCGATCAAGGGAACTGCTATCATTGAGTGGAAGCGGGCGCTCTCATACAGCGGGAGACGGTTCTCCCACACGTTGTAGTCTTCGACGAAGAGCGTTTGCTGTGAGGCAATCGCTTTCCCGGTCAGGCCGGCGTCGTGCGGGATACGGAAGCCGATCTTGTCGGCAAAATCGCCGTCACGATCCAACGTTAGGAGCAACGTATCGGTCTCTGGTTCATAGCTGAAGAACCCACTGCCATCTGCGTTGAGCAGCTCCATCCCCTGCTCAATGATGGCCGCCAACACATCCGATGGTTCGAGTAGTTCACTTAAGACAAGCGAGATGTTGTAGAGTGAGCGCATTTCTTCGGAACGTTGCTGCGTTTCTTCCGTCAGGGTCAGGTTATCCAACACAACTTCGATCTGATTCGCCAGACGTTGAATGAGGGCGCGCGTTTCAGGATCAAGAGGCAAGACGTTATCCCGATACTGTAACATCACGATAAAGCCGTGCTGTGTACCGGTGGTGCCCAGGGGAACGTAGAAGACTCGCCCAAAGTCGAAGGGGGCAAGCTGCTCCTGCGCCTCAGGGGCTAAAGTCATTCCGCCTAACAGCGGAAGTACCGGCCCCAACTCTGCGCGGCGCAGACCACGGAGGAAGGTGAAATGTTCATCCGAAAGCGCGAGGACTTCCTCCGGGAACGGCAATTTCTGTTCAGCAGGATCAAGGACGGCGTGCGGCTGAACACGCGGCACATTCGGCGCGGGGAAGGTATAGATACCCGCTGCCATGCCGAGAGCCTGTGCAAGGATACGGGCGATCTCGGTCAATACATCCTCGAAACTCAATTCGGGGTTAGACGCGACCTGTAACACGTTGCTGATGAGCGTCTGCTGGCGTTGGCTCTGCTGCGATTCCTCGAAGAGCCGCGCGTTCTCCAATGCCAACGCAATCTGTTCACCCACACTCTCGACCAGCGATAGCTCTTCAGCGGACCAGGTACGCTGCGGATCGGAGAGGCCCAGATAGCCTAGCACCCGGCCGCCAGCGCGCAGGGCTTCCATCATCACCGGCACTCCCCCATCCATCATCTGCGCGCGCGTGACGTGCCCATCGTACAAGTCTTCCGGCACGGGTAATGGCGGAACCGGATTCACATCTACACGGTCGTACTCGTAGGCGAGCGGGCGTGACTGCGCGGCGATCCGCGCCCATCCCTGACGGCTGTAGTCGATTTGGATATCGCGGACCTCAGCCAGCGCACCTTCCATCATCTCTAAGGCACGCGCGTTGTTAAGGGACACGGTCAACTGGTCGGCCAATAACTGCAAAGTGCTGATGTCCTCATCGGTAAAGGCTTCCGAGGCATCACTTTGCACATCCAACACGCCGATGACTTGGGTTTCCGTCTTCAACGGCAAAGCCATCTCCGAACGCGTTTCCGGCAAATCCGGGTTATTGAACCAGGCGGCATCCTCGCCGACATTGAAGGCAATGCGAGGTTTGCCGGAAGCGGCGACGAAGCCAACGATGCCCGTTTGCCCCACCTGCAAGCGGTGGCCCCGTGCCAACATGCGCTGCCCGCCCACAGAGGAAGCGGCGCGCAGGATTGCCCACACCTGAGCATCATCGAGGATGAAAATGCCTACATGGTAAAAGCCGAATCTATCCGCGATAGTGCTGACCGTGGTCTCCAGGAGCGCCACGACATTGCGCACTTGCCCCGCCTCTTGACTCACCAGACTGATGGTTTCCAATTGCAGTGTCTTGTGCTCCAAGGCAGCGGTGCGCTCTGCGATCCGCTGCTCCAGGCCACCGATCACATCGCGCAGCCGGGCGGTCACGTCATTGAACGATCGAGCCAGGGCACCAATCTCATCGTCTCGCTCGACAGGGATCGTGTGTGCTAGATCGCCAGAGCCGATGATGTGGGTACCTTCGACCAGACGGCTAAGCGGATTCAGCACGAGGCCCCGCGTTGAGAAGTGCAGCAACAGAATCAAGCCCACCGCCACCAACACACCGACAAGCAACAGAGGCGTCATCTGAGGATCGACAATGCTGGCCCGCTCGCCAACCACGACATAAAGCTGGCGACTCGCATCACCCGGCATAGGCACGGCGCGCGAAATGAGATATATAGGGCCGAACGACGGCATTTCGCGCAACTCCGGTGCATTCACATCCAGGCCGGCCAATTCGGCAATCGTCGTCCCTCTCAATCCAGGGGTTGAATGTTCAATGACCAATCCCGTATTATCTACCAGAGCCAGAAAGTCGAACTCACGGTTGTTCTCCACAATCTGCTGTAAAAACGGAGCCAAACCCGGCGCGTCCTGAATCGTTTCTACGTAAGGTGCGACAGTCTCAATCGTTTGCTGCAATTGGATCGTAATCAGATCCCCTTTGCCCCAGTAAACCTGGCGATAGGCGTCCCGATATTGGTTGGCAACGTAAATAAATACGGGGACAAGCAACAGCAAAGGGATCCCCGCGATAATCAAAATCATACGCCAGCGCAGGCTTAAACCCCTAGATGACATTATTGACCTCCTTGCGCCGCCAGATCGGTGCCGTAGATGCGCGCCGCAATCGGAAATGTGATGGGAATTCGCAAATTCCAGCGGCGCGTAGACGCCAGGTTGATCGCGAGCAAGTTGCGCTCCGCTCCACGGATGGGAATATCCGCCGGCGCTTCGCCCGCGGCGAGTCTAAGGACAACGTCCCCAACAGAAACACCCTCTTCATAACCATACGAAACCAATCCGCCCACAGCCCCATTGACGACAGCATAGTTGGACAAAGCAAAGACCGGTACAGGAGAGTAGGCGAACATCCAGTCTATGACGTCTCGTTCATCGATGAGACGTTCGTTATCGTCGACAACACCCTGGTAGCTTGCCAACAAAATGAAATCCACCTCCTGGGCTTCCGCCAATACTGTCTTTCGCCAGTCCGACCATTCTCTTACCGTCTTAAACGAAAACGTCGATACACCATACTCGCTCTGTCCCAAAGCCAGATAGGTTGATAGAGCACGGGCTCTACCCGAAACCGAACCATCGCCAAGGAGCAGATATCGCTGTGCATCTTCGACAAAAGCGTAGGCCATTGCGACGGTCTGTACAGGATGTAACGTCTCTACAACACCAGTCACATTCGGCATATCCAACCCATACGAGGACAGGTCACCGACAAATCCACAGAAAACAAAGGGCAATGTGGGATCAAAATACAGTGGAATGACGGAGCGGGTCGCCTCTTCGCCAGACACAATCACGATATCGGGCTGAAAATCTGCGAGTCTCTCAATAGCCAGGAGCGCTGCCGGCCTGACGTCATCAATCGCCGAGACGTGGCGCATATCCATGTAGAAGGTTTCTATTTCCAGTGTACCATCCACAGTCGCATATCCCCCACGCTCTAATGTCTCCAGGATTCCAGTGCGCACCTGCTGCGACCAGAAATCATCTTCGGTGTAGCTATCGGCCAGGAAAAGGCGCAGTTTAGCGTGCGCCGGAACAGATTCTGGCGGCTGCGTCGGAGACGATGTTGGGCCACATGCAACCACTACCGTCAAAACGGCGATCAATCCCAATAAACTCAAGCGTCGCTTCATACCAACCCCGTTTACTCCTGCGGCTGACTTTCCACGCGCCCCTCGCCGGGCGGTAGCAGTTGAATGCGGCTGCGTTCGACTTGCAGCGCCAGCCCCAACTCGCGCGCAGCATTGCGCAAGATGGCGTCGGTGCTGGTCATCGCCCGCACCCGCCCCACAATATCACTTCGGGCGCGCTCCTGATTCGCGCGCAGCCGGGTCTCTTCAAGCAAACGCGCGTTATCCAATGCCAGGTCCAACTGCTCCACCACAAAACGCGCCAACTGGATTTGCTCCTCAGCCCACGGTGCAGATTTCTCGAAGGAAAGCACGCCCACGTTGCGGTTCTGGATGCGGATCGGCGCTAACAGGAGATGCTGTCCGGCATCATTGATCTGCGTGGTCACATCCGTCATCGCTTGCGCTGCCGTGACATCAGACGCAGCACCAACCTCTACCGGATAGACAAAGCCCGAATCGAACGTGTAGCCGATCTGCATCTGCCGGCGCGCCAGGGCCTGCCGCCAGGCACGCAGGGCATCTTGTTCCTGATAGCGCTCCAAACGCGCAAGTGTTGCACTTGTCTCTGTCATAGACTGAGTATTGGTCACCGCGACGGCAATGCCATCCGCCAAAATCCGCAACACCTCTACGTCGTCCTCGGTGAAGGCCGCACGCTTATTGGTTTGAATATCGAGGACGCCGAGGACTGCCTGCCCGCGCGTCAGCAGTGGCAGACCTATCTCCGATTGCGTACTCATCAGATCGGGATTATCAAACCAGACGGCATCCTCACCGACGTTGGAAGCCAGCCGGGGCAAACCTGTCTCGGCGACGTAGCCCACGATGCCTTGCCGGCCCACACGCAGCCGGTGCCCTCGCGCCAACATACGTTGTCCCCCCTCCGAGGAGGCGGCACGCAGCACGGCCCATTCACCGTGCGGATCGACGAAGAAAATACCCACGTGATCGTACCCAAGACGTTCGGCAATCAAGTGTACAGCCGTATCCAACAACGATTGCAGATCGGGGATAGATGATATTGCACGGTTCAACTCGGCGATGGCGCGGAATTGTTCAGCTCGTCTCGTCAACTCGTCCGTGCGCTCGGCGACGCGTCTTTCCAACATGTGCTGTGTCCCGCGCAGATCCTGGCTGACCTGCCGTATACGAGCCATACTCTGGTCCACACTACTCATACTCAAGTAATTCACAAAGCCGGCTGTCGCTACCAGCATTAACAATCCAAAGGCCCGAGTCAGATAATAAAAGAGATCAAAAGATAAGCTTGTGGTTGCCCCTACGAAGACAGAGTTCGATAGCAGTGCAAGTAAGCCGTAATACAGCAAGACACCGAACGCCATACGCACCGCACTCACCGGCCGCAAAAACATGCTGGCCAACGCCACCGGCCAAAAGAAAAGCAGCCAGCCAGGTGAATTGACACCATCGAAGACGAAAACGGCTAGCGCTATGCCGATGAAATTGAGCCACACAAACGAGCGAGATGCAGAAGACACGTGTCCCTGCTTGGCGCGGTAAAAATCGATGATGGATATGGGTATAAAAACCAGTGGGAAAGCCGTCCCTAGCCAGCCCATAAGTGGATTGTCGAACATGCCACGCAGAGTGGCGACCACAAAAATCAATATCAACCCTAACAACACGGCGAACGTCAGAACCATCATCACGCAGAACAGGCGTCCCACACGCGCTTCCTCTTCGTCAGGGACATTGACGGTCACGAAGCGTTCCCATGCCGTCACTAAAGCCACCTTTTGTTCATCCCACGATTTCATCATAGTCCATACCTCATCCCAGTTAACGCCTGCATATCCTAGTAGGTGTCTGCATCATGCTTCTTCCTGCTCGCCCAGTGCCAGATACGCCGTACCGCGCTCGGCAGCGAAGGCACGCCCCAGTTCGCTCAATGCACGCTCCAGGACCGCCTCGATCTCCACGGCTTCGCGGATGCGACCGGTGATCTCGCCCGCCATCTGCTCGCGGGCCGCACGACGCGTGGTCTCGTCGAGCAGGCGCAGGTTTTCCAACGTCTGTGCTAGCTGATCGGTCACGTTGGTCACCAATGCCAACTCATCTTCACTCCATGGCTCGTTCTGCTCACGCCGCACACCCAGCGCGCCGATCAGTTGCGCGCGCGTGCCCGAAGCAATGGGGAGCGCCAATTCGCCTGTCTCAACCGTCACGCCTTTAGAATGTACCGTCCGTGTCATCGGTGAGAGCCAGGCATTTTCATCAACCTCGACCTGAGGGGTGTCGCCAGCCTCGCTCGCGCGATAACGATAACCGCCGGGCGTGCGTTTGGCTTCCATCAACCCTTCCCACGATTGCCGCATATAGGTCTGCTGCGCGCTCCGCGCTTCATTGAGTGCCGACACCAAACTGGCAACCGTTTTATCGATATACTCTCCCAGGCTGAGTAACTCTGGCGGCAAATTTGGTCGTGCGGCCAGTGCATCCAAATCCAGGGTCACGTCGTAGTGACCATCCACCACCTGTTCCAGGAAGTTCACGTATTCCCATGCCACCTCCTGAAGCTGCAATGCCAGTTCCAGTGCCTGCTGCTGTGCCGCGCGTTGGGCATCCGCAGACGCCTGCGCCTGCTGGGTTATTTCAGCTAACTCTTCCTCGCGCTGCAGAGCAGCAGAAAGGGCAATTGCCTGAGACGCAATAAACTGGCGGTTAATCATGACCATCACAGCGGCGGCCACGATGAAAATGACGATCCAGGCTATGCGGGAGACCAATACCGGCATCTGGTAGGGTGTAAATACGCCTAGAGCCTCTAGTATCGTGAACACTATGTATAACACAACATGGGTGATAATGAGGGGCTGAGAATAGCGACGCGCGCCGATGATGCCAGCAACTAACATAAGCAACGGAGAAAGGAAAATTATCGGCCCTTTCGCACCATCGAGAAAATACATCCCCACAAACATAGTCGCGGTCAGGCTCACAAGACCAAGTGACAATGCCTGACCAATGCGGTCCCGCGCGAGCAATCCGAGCACGACCAGCATCACGACCATCGTGATCACGTCGAGGACGATCAGGATCCTAGGAAAGTCGGGAACAAAAAACAGGGCAACAAGACAACCGACCAGAAGAACAAACAATGCTAGAAGCATAAGCCGTGCCACGATGCGGAAGAGATTGATGCGCCGCGACAGGTCCTCATCCGATATACTATCAAGACCCAGGTTCCCAAGCGATGCCCGTACCGCGTTATTCATGAGTCTCACCCTCCTCACGGGGCGATAAGAGATTCTCCGGTCCCAGACGCGCAACCATTTCGGAAGCGTTTAGAACACTCCCAATTTCCTGGACGGCGCGCTTGACCGCATCTTCAATGGTAGAGGCAGAACGAATATTGTCGATGATCTGGCGTGTACGCTCCTCGCGCGCGGCACGACGTTGGGTGGCCTCGAGCAAACGCGCGCTCTCCAACGCCTGGCCCAACTGCTGTGCGACGGACTGGATCAGCGCCAGGTGATCTGCCGAGCTGCGCCACTCGCCTTCAGGATCCTCGACGCCGAGTACGCCAATCACCTGACCGCGCATCTCGATGGGGACAGCGAGCCCCACCCGCTTGTCCTCGCCATCGCCTGCCGCGTGGAACGTTCGCTCTGCCGGTTCTGCGCCCGTAAAGGCTTGGGTAGATGTCGCCAGGGTTATCTCACGCAAGGCGCGCTGCATCTCCGGACGCGAGAAATCCGGCGCGAGGTTCACCTCACCTCGATCATAAACGAAGGCGTTCTGCCGCACCCGACGATTTTCTTGCAAGTAGGCCTCCCAGTCGCGGCGCTCATAACTGCGGCGCGTCTCAGCTTCTGCGGCTAAGGCAGCGCGCGTGCTGGCGAGCAGGCGAGCGCGTTCCATAGCCTGGGCCAACTGATTCGCCACCTGGGTAAGGAGTGTCACACGCTCTGGGGTGAACGCTGCGACTTGTTTACTCGCCAGATTCAACGTCCCGATGATCCGCTCACCGAAGTGCAACGGCAAAATAAGCCGCGCGACGACGCCTTCCGCGATCAGGTTCGCATCCTCGGAAAAAACTGGCTTCTTGCGCATATCGTCCTGCTGCCATGGGCGCTCGTGCTTGACCACCCATCCCGGCGCGGAACCTTCTACCGACAGCCGGGTACCCGGCGGGCTAAAGTGATCGACATCCGTCTCCATCACAACAGCAAACACGGTCACATCGTTATCGCCGGGGGCATAGGTCGCCACCGACAGCAGGTCCACC
>JBJYXA010000217.1:0-2311 GCA_046259705.1 Caldilineaceae bacterium | reverse complement strand
TTTAGGGCCAACCCTACTCGCCACCTGATACCCTCGACCCACGTTAAGGACCACAGTCCGCTTCGGCAAAAAACCTTGCAAATAAAGTCCTGCTTGGCTGTCATCTGAGAGCGATTGACGAGAACTTTGGGACTTAATCCCAATGCATGATCCTACCAATTTGAATTTGTCTCATCCTGTGCCGGCATGCTCCTGGCAGGTGAAGCCTATCCGGCATGTTGAGGATCTCCATGACGCGGTTCTCGGCGCTGGTTTAACGCCTACAGTGATGTCGCGAAAATCGGTGACCGGGAGCCTAGCGTTCTCGACATGGAACGGCATGTTGTTCAGTTCAGGCTTGCTAAATGGGAAGGTTTGGCTGGACGGAACTCTATCAGAGAACCTGCTGACCTTCGGAACTGGGCTCATACTCGAGGGGCGGTGCCAACATTGGTTGCACGACATAGAAGTCGGAACAGTCGGAGTCTTTGGGCCAGGCGCAGACCATGACGCAATCTACAGCGGTCGGTCCCTCTACATTGGCGTAACGTTGCCCGAGGATCGCCTTCTTCTCGAAGCGGAGCAGCGAGGCGTCATCATAGATCCCTCGGCTCTTAGGACGGGCCTGACTAATCGACCTGTGTCGGCGGATCCACTGCGGCGGCTTCGAAATGACATGCTTGCCGTACATAAGCGCACCGCGCGCACGGGGTCCGGCCGCTGTGAGGAAGCTGTCCTAAACTCATTCCTGGACTACTTCGGCCGTCCACCGCGGGTCAGCGTCGGACTGTCGCCTCTCCGGGGCCACGAACGCATCGTTGGCCACGCTCGCGATTGGATTTTTGGTCACCTTGACCAACCAATCCAGATCGACCAAATCGCAGCCGGTGCCATGACATCGCGCCGCACACTGCACCGCGCCTTTCTGGAGGTGTTGGAGGAGACTCCCCAGGCCTACGTTCGCCGACTCCGACTCCACAGAATCCGCGAAGAGCTTGCTACGGACTCAGAAGCAGCATGCTCCATTGCCGTGGCAGCCAATCAGTGGGGAATGGGGGCGCTGGGTCGAGTGTCAGCGCGCTATAGGGCACTTTTTGGAGAGCTCCCGTCTGAGACGATTCAGCGAGTCCATCGCAGCGCGCCGTCGGATTCGGCACAAACTGGATAGACGAAGTCTCGAGGGCCAGCAAAACTTAGTCAACAGACATTCCGCCGCTCTAAACCAACCCGAACGAGATCCCGTGGAGAGTATGATTTGTTGATCACCAGGCATGCAGTCTTCCTTACACCCTTCCTGTTCGTGGCGGCCCACATCGCTGCTGCCGAGCCGGTCACGATGGACAATTACGTCGTGGCTGAAACCGACTGGAACTTCGCCGGCCAGCAAGCGAAAGCGGACGTCAATACCTTTACCCATGACGAGCCGGTGACGATGGACAATCAGTCCATCATCCGTTCCAATCGGGACGTTATGTATTCGCGCGCTGTCGTCGACGTCTCCGAAGGAGCGACGCTGACGGTGCCGCCGCGCGACAACTTCCAGATCATTCACGTGATCGACGAGAACAATCTGACCAACCTGGTGATCAAGGCCGGTGAGTCGGTAACCATTGGGCCGGACGACGTGACGGGTGGAACGCATGTCTATCTTCTGGCGCGCACGAGACTTTCCGAAGATCTTGAGGAATCCAAGGCGGCGCAGAAGGCGATGACAATCGAGGCGAACTCCGCGAGCCCGTATAAGCCCAAGGATTTCGACGAGGCTGAAGTCGTCGCATTCCGCGAAAAGCTGGTGCAGGAATATGTCGACGGAAAAGCGAAGATCATTGAGCACAAGTCGTTCGGTCGAACTATGAACGACGTAGATCCGACCAGTTACGTCTACGCGGCCGCTGTCGGCTGGGGTGGCTTGCCCTACGACACCGCCCAGTACCTTCCTGCGCTCGCGGGTCAGGGTGACGATTCCTGCCAGAAATACACCTATCCGAAGCCTGATCTCGACTGGGAAGACGGCGGCTTCTTTTCGCTGACGACATATGACAGCGCGGGCTGGATCGTTGAGGACAATTTCTACATCGGCCACGAGGACATGGAAGAACAGGACGGCAACATCATCATTTACCTCAACTGCCGGGACAATGAGACCAGCCTGACGGTGCAGAAGGGCTGGACCGGCGTTTTGCGGATGTATCTGCCCACCGATCCCGAAGCGATGATCAAATACGTCGATGAGATCCGGACGATCACACCCGAAAAGATGTAACGGCCGTACGCGCCGGCCGTCCAGGCACTCGCGCGGGTCGGCGGCCCTGATGTCCGTTCTTGGCACATA
>JBJYXA010000216.1:0-29147 GCA_046259705.1 Caldilineaceae bacterium | reverse complement strand
TCGTAACTCTTGGCATTCTCCAGCTTGACCGCGATGATCTGCATCGTTATTCCTGCGCTTCTGTCTCAGTTTGCTCTTCGTATTCCGCAGTCAATATTTCTCCGCCATCTGCCCTGATGGCACCCATTCGCGATTCCAATTCGTCGAGTATCGCCTCGGGCAAAGCGCCTTCAAGCGCGAGCCGTTTCAATTCCAGCGCCGCACTCGCCCACTGCTCGCTCTGTTGCCGGAAGCGCACGTCGCGCGCGAAAAGATCCTCCATCACTCTACGCTCCAGGTCGACCCGGCTCATACTTTCACCCGTTTCCACCGCGTACTCCGCGGAGCTGGCGAGATTGCGCACAAGCGCCAGCAGCGGTGAAAAGGTCGATTCCACGATAGCTTCTACCTCGGCTAAGTCCAGGTCTGTGCGGTCAAACGGCAAGATCCCCGTGAGTTGCACCTCTACGACCGGCGCATCCTGCTTGGATAGACGCCGCGCGCCCACGTCCCGCGCTTTGCGCTCCAGAAACTCGCGCAAGTGTTCATAGAACTCATCCGGTGACGTAAAGCCATCCATCTTGCGACTGAAACGATAGAATCTTCGGCGCGGCAGCGTATGCAGGCATGCGCGGTGCTTTGATCCAGCCTCATCCGGGTGATCTGTGTCAACCTCGACAAGATAGTAGCCGCGTTCGGGCCACTGCGTCTCTGAAATGGAACAGGTCTCAAGACTGCCAGGGTTATAGATCCACCCGTCATGTTCGTACGGCTTGTGGATGTGGCCCAAGGCAATATAGTCCACATTCGTCCGCAACGGCGTCAACTGGCTGTGCTTTAGCCCACCCATGAGGTCCGATACTTCACCCTCGATACCGCCATGCGTCATAAAGATAGCGTACTCGATACCCTCCTTGGGCACGGCAGCAAGCGCTTCAGCGTACTTGCTCAACGCGGCCGGTGCCCCCGCGCCCAGATAGCGCAGTCCGTACACGCGTAATCCCTTGAGAGGCTCATAGTACGCTCCTCCTCGAGGACCATACGGTTCAACAACCAGTTCCCCATCATCGAATTTGGCGTCGAGCAACATCAGCAGCTTGCGTACCGCCAGGAAATCCATCCACCCAAGCGTATCTCGATAATAAGCATGTTCGTGGTTGCCCTCCACTGCAAGGCACGGGATCCCCGCGCGTTGCAGCTTTTCGAGTCCGGAGATAGCCTGATTCAAGGTGAGAGCATCAATACTCCTCTTCTCAAACAGGTCGCCGGCAAGAAGCACGAAATCGACCTGCTCCGCGATCGCAACATCCAGAGCGGCCATGTAGACCGTTGCGAAATCGTTGTATCGCTCTTTGAGGTGATATTGCCAGTAGCCTAGATGGCAATCGGCAATGTGCATGAACTTCGCCTTCATTGGCGCATCTCTCTCATGTATAGTGGGTTCGTATGGCTTGAAGAGGCTGAACGGAAACAGAACGGGCTGGACAGCGCCACCTTGGTCTAGTGACCAGAGGTGTAGGACATAAGATGGAGCAGATTCGGAAGAGTCAGAACGCGCCGGACGAGATCACTCTCGTACGCGGCGACGCATAGTCACCAATGTCTGGCGTTGTTCAAAACCCAGCCCGAGCAGTGCATTGATTCCCGCGCCGTGCTCTATGCTCATGCTCGCCTCCACCGGGTATTGAGGAAAGTCCTGAAGCGTAGCCAGTGCCCACTGCGTGAGCTCGGATTCATACACTCCATAGTGCTCCGGTCGAATCCACAACTGAAGCTTGTGGGGAGGGGTCCATTGCTGAGCCGTCAAAACGATAGCAGCTTCCAAACGGCGCCCGGTTCGGATGCCACGCCGGTAGACTTGGTTCCTCCCGATCCGCCCCCAGAACCATTCAGCCAATTGCTGGTCGAACGTCACCTGGAAATCGGCGCGACGTACCGCGCGCCACCACTGGGCCTGCGTGTCCAGTTGCACACTCGCCAGTTCGTAAAGCTGCTGCCACTGATGCGAGGAAAACGGTGTGAACCCAGGAATTGGTGGCGCCGCCTTGACAGCCGGAACTTGGCGTAGCCGTAGGTCAACCGTACCGCCAATATCCTCGAAACCGAGACCGCCATACAGGTTGCGCGCAACGGCATTGTGTTCGTATACCTGTAACACGGCCCACTGGCCACGGTTCGCCTCTATATGGCTGAGAGCCTCGTTCATCAGACGACGTGCGATCCCGCGACCTCGATAGAGGGAATCCACCGCGACGTTTGCGATCTGCCATCGAGAACCGTACCGGTCGGCGCGCTGCACGGTGACGTTACCGACGATGCGCCCATCCTCTTCCCATACGAAACCGTTGAACACGTCACTGAATTCGCCCGTGCTGCGGTTCATGAGCTTGAGCAGACCGCTGACATGGCTCATCACACGCATCTCGCGCAGCGCCGCTTTCCCGCGCGAGTCAAGTTCATCGCTGAAGGCGTCGGCAATGAGCTCAGCGACTGGTCGCAGATCGCGTCCAATATCGAAAGCACGAACACCACTTTGCAACTCACGTGGTCGCCCACCGGCGACGTCAATTACAGCCATCTGTTGCCCAACTTGCCGGTCGAACCACCGGCGCCTAATAGGGGCATGCTTTATGCCTATGCCGCTACTCGCACCATAGCGGGCCGCAAGACCTTGCCCTTGAACTCGTAGCCCGTTCGCAACACACTGATCACGTGGCCGCTTTCTACTTCGTCGCTTGGTTCGCTCAACACAGCTTCATGCAATTCGGGATTGAACTCACCGCTGGCGTCGATTGGCGTGACGCCTTCATCCTCGAGGATGCTCAGAAGCTTCTTCTGAATCTGACGGAAGCCAAGTACCCAGGCTTTGCCCGCTGCATCGCCCTCCTCCGGCGTCTCCCCGTCATCAGACTCGTCCCCCGGCGCGTTCTGAAACGCTAATTCGAAGTCGTCGAGTATCGGGAGCATCCTGCGGATGAGATCCACATTTGCCCGGTCGATGGCATCCGAAAGCTGTCGCTCCTGCCGGCGACGCGCGTTCTGGAATTCCGCCGCCGTTCGCTGGAGCTTCTCGACATTCTCATCGACCGCAGCACGTGCGGCGATAAGCTCCTCGCGAAGCTGAGCGATTATCTCCTCATCAGTGGATTCTTCTTCGTCCACCGCAGTGGATTCTTCTTCCACCGCAATCGTATATGCAGTGTCGTCAGATGCACCACCGTCCACCTGGACTTCCACCGCTTCCGTCTCGTCTTGGTTTGCGGTGTCAGCGCTCAATTCGACTCCATCAACTACGGCCCCACTTTCCTCCTCTTGATCAGACAAGACGCTAATTGGCTCATCAGCGTCACGCTTCTCTTCCGATCGTGGCGCGCCGGTTTGTGTAACGTCCTGCGTCATGGCCTCACCCTCGGCTCTTCGTCAATGTCGCGTGTCATTCCGTAAATCTCGGACACGAGGTCGCTCATCAGCTTTGCCACATAACCCACCGCTCCCATCGTCCTGCCATAGGACATTCGCAGCGGGCCAAGTACGCCCAGGAGTCCAGTTGTATGATTCGCTACCCCATAGCGTGAAAGCACAAGGCTCGTGTCGTGTAATTCATTGAAGCGGCCATCGCCCGAAATGACCACATGGATACCATCCAATTCGGAAAACTCGTCCACAAGTCTTTGCAGCAGTGTCTGTTCTTCAAATACGTGGACGATGCCTCGCATGTTTTCGCCTTCTACGAACTCAGGCTCGTTGAGCATATGGCCCAAGCCGTCTCGATAGACCCGGCTGCCGTCACCCCGACTCGTGCGGTCCATCAAGTCAGTGACCAGTTCACCAATCTGTCGGGCAAATGGCGAAAGCGACCGCAAATCAGCGCGTATCTCTTTCACTGTATGGCCCGCCAGCTTCTCGTTGAGTTCGTTGCTGGCGCGGCTCAGCTCCTGCTGTTCCATGGGCTGCTCGACGTCTAGCATCTGCTGCTTGACCATTCCACCCTGCATGACCAAAACGAGCAGGACGCGAATTCCTTGGATTGCGACGAGCTCGAGATGCTTGTACCGGCCTTGCATACTGCGTGGAGCGGTTGCCAGTGCGGCAGCCTGCGTCGTCTCCGCCAGTACGGATGTGCTCAATCTCAACCACTGGTCGATCTCTGGCCTGGCTTCACCGAACTGTACGCGAATGCGCCGGCGTTCGTGGGGTGAGAGCTGAGACTTGGGCAATAAGTTGCGCACGAAGTAACGATACCCCGCCTCCGTGGGCACTCGCCCGGCACTGGTGTGAGGGTGGGTGAGCAGACCCATCCGTTCCAGTGCAGCCAGTTCGTTACGAATAGTTGCTGGGCTAACGCCCAGGCCCGAACCGCGCGCAATGGACGCGCTACCTATGGGATGCGCGCTCTCAACATGCTCCTGTATAACTATGCGAAGTACCTGCTTCTGCCGTTCCGTGATCTCGATTACTTCGCCCGGCGGCAAGCCGCTAACTCCAGTCTCATGCGTCAACTTGTCAGACTCCGCTGATCAGAATGCAACCGCAGACTACCCGCACCCCGCGGCCACCTCTACACCCGAAACATAATAGCACCGGCGTTCTACACGCGTCAAAGAATGGCGACTAGCCGCCGGCCGGGTTAAGCGCGTCAACGGGATCAATACGCGTTCTGCTTGGTGCCCGCCAGCCACTGGAAAGCGGTGCGGATCAGAATCTTTATGTCGAGCGCAAGTGACCAATTCTCGATGTACCAGAGGTCATACTTTGTCCGCTCAATAATGGAGGTATCGCCGCGCAGACCATTTACCTGGGCCCAACCGGTGAGCCCGGCCCTTTCACGGTGGCGATCCATATAACGAGGAATGCTTTGTCGGAACTGCTCCACGTATACCGGCCTTTCGGGCCGCGGACCCACGAGGCTCATATCGCCGATCAGCACATTCACCAGTTGGGGCAACTCGTCGACGTTGAAGCGTCTCATCAATGTGCCCAGTTTGGTGCGCCGCGGATCGTCAGGTGTGGTCCATCCAGGTCCCTGCACTTCGGCATCTTCGCGCATAGACCGGAACTTGATCATCTTGAACGATCGGGCATCCAGCCCCATGCGCTCCTGCACATAGAAGACCGGCCCAGGGCTGTCGAGCTTGACTAGCAGCGCAGTAAGCAACAAGAATGGGCTCAAGATGACGAGCATGATCGCACTCACCAGCACATCCATACTGCGCTTTAGGGTAACCTTCCATCCCTGCAAGGCCACATCGCGTATCGTCAGCAGAGGAAGGCCGCCAAAGTCGCCTATGCTTACTTCGCTAGCCATGATCTGAAATACATCCGGGAAAACGCGGATGCCGACTTTTTCACGTTCACAGAGGCTAATAATGCCTACAAGGTCTTCGTGGCTGCTCTCCGGCAATCCGATGATAACCTCGTCTATGTTGCGCTGTTCGATGATGCTTGGCAGGTCGACGATGCTACCTAGGAGGGGCACGGGGTATTGAGACGGCCGCGTCATCTCGTTTTTCGCAGCCACCACCCCGACGACATGATACCCGAGCTGGCGGTTGACCAATATTTTCTGCAGCAACATATCGCCGACTTCACCGGTACCGATGAGGAGCACACGGTCGTCGCCGACGCCCCGCGCTTGCACGCGCCACTGAACTTGCGCATGTATGGCGTGCACGACCGTTAGCAGACCAATATTGATAGCACTGGCAAACAAGATGAATGGACGATGATACTCGAATCCAGGAAACACCAGTGTGAGGATTGCCACAGTCACTAGCGTGGCGAGTACATTGTTCAGAAATATGCGGTATGTCTCGTCCAAGTGGCTGATAGAGCGCCGCCGTTGATACATCCGCTGGCCAAATAGCAGCGACACCAACACCACGGAATAGACAGCTGGTAGCCGCAAAAACTCCCAGAATGGACCGATGACTACGTCCGGCCGGTGGGCCAGAATTTCGTACGACGCGTAGAATGACAGCCACGTACAGCCGATGTCCAGTAATACTAACGAAACGACAAACACCAACTGCGCCCGTTTCATCAACGCCGGTCGGTGCGTTCGGCGTACGCTGTAGTCAGCGCTGCTTATCTCGGTATGGCCAGTCGGTTCAGTTAGGCTCTGTTGCATGCTAGTCGGCACAGGCGCGCGGCCGTACGTCAAACTTGCGCATCAGTCGCGTCGCCGGTGTAGGGAGAACCATACGCTTTGCTATCCGTCTTGCGCCCAACCGGTCGTCCCGCAATGCGTCGGCCGCTATAGCGCCAAAGGTGCAAAGCAATGTCGATACCCCCCTTGAGTGCAATGCCAATACGAATAGCGTTGTCGAGCAATGCGCCTGTATCCTTCCGGTAGTGCTTGCGATAGAATATCCACATTGCTTCATAGAAATCTACTCGTGATTTGGCGCTTGCTTGGCTTGACGCCTCCTTTACATGTGTGATCTCAACTTCTCCGTTATACCATATCTCCCAGCCGGCGTCCTTGATGCGCTTCGCCCAATCTAGGTCTTCTCCGTACATAAAGTAAGCTTCGTCCAGTAGCCCGATTGCTCGCACAACCTCGGTCCGGACCATCATAAATGCACCGACAACAGCGTCTACTTGGTGCACGCTGTCCTCCGGCAGGTACTCTAGATTATAGGCATTGAGGCGCGGGCTTTTGGGGAACAACCGGCTGAGACCCATCATGCGATACAGGCTGACCGACGGTGTGGGAAAGCTACGCCGGCATGCTCGATCCAGAGTGCCATCTGGCCGGCGTATCCGAGGACCGGCCGCGCCTGCCTTTGGATGAGAATCCATGAACTCTACCATAAGACGCAAGGCATCAGGAGGAAGAAGCGTATCAGGGTTGAGGAGCAAAATATAGCGCGGGATGAAATCAAATGATGTCGTCGCCTGATCCAAAAAACCGAAGGACGCAAGACCGATATTGTTACCAGTTGAGTAGCCTACATTGTGGCGGTTGACGATCACGCGCGCTTGAGGGAACTCGCGCGGCACAATTTCGGCACTACCGTCCGTGCTAGCGTTGTCAACCACACAGACTTGGTAGTTCACTTCGCCGCTGCTCGCAAAAACAGAGCGCAAACAGTTACTCAGTAAGTCTGCTGTATTGTAGTTCAATATCACAATCGCCACATCCAGGACGCTGGGCGAAGGTGGGCCGTACGTATGCTCTTGTGGCTGCGCTACAACATCGTGCATGTTTGTTCCCTGGCCGTCTGCATCGATTGGACATTGCGCGCGCCATCCGCGCTGATGGCATTCAGCCTGTGCAAATTGTAGCATAGTCACGGATACGAAGACAAAGGAATTGGCTCGAAGAGCGTGTAAGCGTCGGCAACGCGTACATCGAACGCATGAGAGAATCCTAATGTGGCTTTTCGGGTCGCTTAAGGACATGGCAGAACTGGGGTCCTATAATCAGAAGAAGTTGCAGCTAGTTGGCGAGAAGGAAGATGCACATGATCTGGCGCGAAACGAACTAAGCGATATTCATTTCCTACGCCTGGTCATTTGCAGCATCATCTCAATGCCTTACAGACGAACTAAATTGTGTTGGAGGAATACAAATGCACAGTACGAACAAGCGGTACTATATCTACTTTGGAGCCGCAATCCTGATCCTGGCGCTCGTCTTCGGCGCCGCGACCACGATGTGGGATGGTTCTGGAGCCTTATGGGCAGCACAGAAGACACAAGATGCCCCGACTCAACTCGTGACGAATCCACCGGCAGCACTGGCGGAGATCGCGTCGCTGTCTCCGAGTCAGGAACTATTGTCCCAGCTGTATGAGGACGTCGCTCCCTCTGTCGTTAGCATTCAGGTGACCTTGGCTCCGTCCGCGGCCATGCAAGGACTGCCCGAAGGTTTCCCGTTCCAGATGCCGTTCGGCGACCAGGGCCAGGGCGGGGATTCAGCGCCGGATACGCAACTTCCTCAGGCCGAGGGTAGCGGTTTCATCTACGACATGGACGGCCACATCGTGACGAACAATCATGTGGTCGAGAACGCCACGAGCATAGTCGTCTATTTCCACAATGGCATGTGGGCAGACGCTGAGGTTGTCGCCGCCGACCCCCAGGCAGACCTGGCGGTAATCAAAGTTACGCCGCCCGAGGGCCTTGATTGGAAGCCAGTGACCCTGGCCGCTCCGGATACGCTGCTGCCCGGATACTATACCGTTGCAGTAGGCAGTCCATTTGGCCTTGATGAGACCATGACATTGGGTGTCGTCAGTGCTCTTGGCAGAAGCGTCCCTACAGGCGACAGGACCGGCGGCTCGAGCTACTCGCTCCCCGACGTGATCCAGACTGACACGGCCATCAATCCCGGCAACTCCGGTGGTCCCCTGCTGAACCTGAACGGTGAGGTCGTCGGCGTCAACTTTGCCATCAACTCTACCGCAGGCAGCAACTCCGGTGTAGGTTTCGCCATCCCGGTTGGCGTGGTCGAGAAGGTTGCCCCGGCACTCATCGAAAAGGGAAGTTACGACTACGCGTACCTAGGCATTGCGGGCCAGACGATCTCGAAGCCAGTTGCGGCTGAGCAGAACCTACCGGACAACACACTCGGTGTCTACGTCGCCGAGGTGGTCGATGGCGGTCCGGCCGCTGATGCGGGCATTCAGGTGGGTGACGTGATTAACGGTATCGGTGGTGAGAAGGTCACGCAGTTTGAGGACCTGATCAGCTATCTGTTCAACCAGACCGAACCGGGCAGCAAGGTAACCTTGAATGTTCTGCGTGGTGACAAGACCATCGACGTGCCGGTGACTATCGGCCAACGGCCGCAGGCGTCGGTCGAGACTGCGCAGCAGAATCGTGAAAACGGTGAGGCAATCAGCATCGCCGAGGCCATCAAGATCGCTAAGGGCGCCGTGTCTGACTCGGACCTCATGGCGAACGTCGACTCTGCCAACGCGAAGCGCAGCACGGTCGATGGCAAGGATGTATGGGTAGTCACGCTGAGCGGCGACAACAAGGCTGCAACTGTTACGGTTGACGCGTTCAGCGGTGAGGTTCTGGAACTGGACGTACAGTAAGTCCAGACCGTGAGCCCAGAGCACCTGTGATTGCTTAACAGATACTCCTGTTCACCTCCCTAAACACAGAGCGGTGGACCGAAATTCGGTCCACCGCTCTGTGTTTTCTTGACCAACGCGTTCTCCCCGTGCCGTCGGAGAACAGACGATAGTGACGTTCAAATACGAATGCGGGTCAACAGTTCCTCGTTGGTCTCCGTGGTGTCCATCAGTTTGAGGAGACCGTTCATGGCGGCTTTGGAACTACCGCTGGCTAGCCACCGGCGCAGTTTGGTTAGCCGCTCCATCTCTTCCTCCCCATAGAGCAACTCGTCGCGCCGCGTTCCGCTTGCCAGCACATTCAGTGCGGGATAGACTCTGGCCTCGGCCAGAGAACGGTCAAGTACGATTTCGCTATTGCCCGTACTCTTGAACTCCTCATACACAACATCGTCCATTGCGGACCCAGTTTCGATTAATACCGTACCAATTACGGTTACCGAGCCACCATTCTCAATGTTGCGCGCCAGTCCGAAGAAGCGGCGCGGAATTTCCAAGGCCGCCGCGTCAACGCCTCCGGTAAGTGTCCGGCCTGCGCCGCGACCTTTGAGGTTGAATGCGCGCGCCATGCGCGACAAGCTATCCACCAGTACAACTATGTCGCGCCCACATTCCAACTCGCACCGAACATGTGCCAGCGTCAACTCGGCCAGAGCAATGTGCTCGTCCAGGCCTTGGTCGTTGGAGCTAGCCAGTACTTCGGCTGAGGTCTCGCGACGAAACTGCGTCACCTCCTCTGGACGCTCGTCCACTAGCAGGATAATGACCCTTGTGTCCGCGTCGTGGGCGTGCACACCTTCCGCAATCTGCATGAGTAACCGGGTCTTGCCGGACTTGGGCGGGGCCGCAATTACGCCCCGGGTTCCCTTTCCGATGGGCGCAATCAAGTCGACGACGCGCATGCTGACATCACCTGCTGCGGCCAATTCAAAACGCTGGTTCGGGTCGATTGCAACCAGGTCCTCGAATCTGGGCCGTTGGGCGTATATGTCAGGCGGGCAGCCGCACACGGACTCCACCGTCTGCAACACGACGCCATTCTTTGATCTCTGCACCGTGCCCGTTACGGTCGCTCCTGTGACAAGCCCATATTCCTTTGTGAGCTTGGCGGGTACGCCGGGATCGTTTGGCTGTGCCCGATATGAGACCTCTGGGTCACGCAGATAGCCCTTGCCGCGCTTGACTTCCTGAAACACACCGGTTACCAACTTCGTTTCGTCACTTTCGCTGCCCATTAGCTGCATTCAATCTTCTGACGCCAACTTGTTCAACAGCATACAGTAGGCCGTCTGCCCGCGCCTGAAACTCGACAGACGGAAGAACTCGTTGGGCGAATGCACGTTCTCATCATGTAATCCAAAAGCGAAGTTCACCGTGTAGGCGTCCAACGACGTGAGGAACATGCTCGTCACTGGTATGCTTCCGCCACTGCGGACATAGAGCGGCTCTTTGCCGTACAATTCGAGATGGACGGCACGCGCAGCGTCGTTACCAGGATGGTCCGTAGGCATCTGATACGGCACGGCCATGCTGCCGAAACGTTGCACGTTTACGCGCACACCAGGGGGCGCCAACCGCTTTATGTGGTCTTCAAGCAAATCGAGAATAGCTTCGGGCCTCTGGTCGGCTACCAACCGGCATGTGATCTTGGCGTGCGCTTCGCTCGGCAGCACGGTCTTCACGCCCTCTCCCTCAAATCCACCCCAGATGCCGTTGACTTCCAACGTCGGTCGAGCCCAGGCGCGCTCTAGAGTCGTGTATCCCGGTTCCCCGTAAAGGTCATCGACGCCGATTTCGGCCATATATTCATCTTGATCCAGAGGCACGAGCGCCATCTGCGCTTTGTCTTCAGGCGTGAGTTCGCGCACGTCGCCATAGAAACCGTCGACCAGTATTTTGCCTTCCGGACTGCGCATAGAATCCAAAATCCGCACGAGGGCGTGGATAGGATTGGCTACCGCACCGCCGTACGCGCCCGAGTGTAGGTCGCGATCGGGGCCAACCACATCGATCTGAAGAGCGCACAGCCCCTTGAAAGCCACGGAAAGCCCAGGCTGGTCCTCCGACCACTGGCCACCGTCGGAACTGATTACCATATCACAGGCGAACTTGTCGCTGTTAGCTGCGACAAAGCCCGGCAACTGGGGGCTTCCGATCTCTTCTTGCCCTTCGAAGAAGTACTTCACATTCAGGCGTAATGCCCCCGCCGTCTTGAGCAACGCTTCTGTTGCCAGGATCGGTACAAACATGTTGCCCTTGTCATCCGTCGCGCCTCGCGCATAAACACGATCGTCGCGAATCTCCGGTTCAAACGGTGGGCTCTTCCACAGATCAATTGGATCGACAGGTTGGGTGTCGAAGTGGCCGTAGATCAATATGGTTGGTTTGCCCTCGGCATGCATGCTGTCACCGTAGACGACCGGATGTCCCCCCGTCTGCATGATCTCAACGTTCTCGATACCCGCTTTGCGCATGCGTTTGGCTACCCATTCCGCGGCCTGAGCGACATCGGGCGCGTGCTCGGGTAGACTAGACACACTCGGAATTCGCAAGAAATCGAGATACTCCTCCAAGAATCGATCCTGATTTTCGTTCAAATACTCCTGCCAAGTTGCCATCTTCTGTATCCTCTATCGTATTGACTCATTTGCAAATGCATTATGTCACGTTAAACGGGCCTTACTGGCTTCTCAGCGCGCGTGGCCATAAAAATGGGCATGAATTCCGCCAACGCCATACCTGGCCACCCGTCCTCGTAGAAACCTGTGATGAAAAAGCCCGCGTCGAGCTGCCCTCCGATCTGGTCTTCCAGCGTATGTCCGAATTCATACGGCTGCATGTCGTCCTCATACCGCTTGCGTTCTTCATCGGTCAGGCTGGTTAGGTCCGAATAGGGCAGCTTATGTCGTATCTCCAGGATGCCATCGTCGGCCAGATGCTGGTCCAAAATGTATAGAACCGGATTGGAGAAACCGGACAGCAGCTGTCCCCCAGGGCGCAACACCCGATAGGCCTCGCGCCAAACCGGCCGCACGTCCGGCACAAAAAGATTTGAAGTGGGATGCACAATTATGTCAAACGAACCATCGTCGAACATGGAGAGGTCGGTCATATCGCCCTCGACTGTGCGAATATGCAACCCTTCGCGCACGGCGACCTCTCTGTCCCTCGCCAGTTGGGCGGGAGAATTATCGAACACGGTGACATTGGCACCCGCCGCTGCCAGGATTGGCCCTTGCTGTCCGCCGCCCGACGCCAAGCAGAGGAGATCGACTGCGGCGAGGTCATCCGGGAACCATTCCGCCGGTATCGGCTTAACAGGTGTCAATACGATCCGCCATTCGCCGCGACGCGCGGCGGCGATCTCCTCGCGGCTCACCGGTATCGTCCATTGGCTGCCGTTTTCGACGGCAACATCCCACGCCCTACGGTTGTACTCTAGGATTTCATCTCGGGATTTCATTTGTCCACGACCAACCAAGCTTTCACTAGAGACTCTGCTTCTCCCAGTGTCGAAACCACAGTGTACGCCGCCGCTCTCGCTTCGGGCGACGGCTGGCGCAGATCCGGGACCATGATCGTGCGCAATCCTGCGGCTGCGGCGGAAAGCACGCCCGCGTCAGAGTCCTCTAGCGCGATACATTCTGCCGGTGCTACGCCCATACGCTCTGCACCGAGCAGGTAGATGTCCGGTGCAGGTTTGTTGTGCGTCACCTCGTCGCCGGTCGTCACATAATCGAATACGTCATAGACACCCGCAGCCCGCAGACAGAGCTCGGCGTCCTTTCGATGAGTGGAGGTCACGACGCCGCGTGCGACACCTTCGTCGACGAGCCAACCAAGCAATGGCCCAATGCCGTTCCTTACTGGTACGCCATCGTCCGCCACCAGTTGGCGCCAGGTCTGGTACCAGCGTAGCTGATATTCCTCCACGGGAAACCCATCGCCGGCCGCTTCCACCATCATGCGTATGCATTCTTTCCCGCTCACGCCGACGAAGGAATGCAACAGATCGTCGCTTGCTTCGAATCCGAATTCACTTGCAGCTTGTCGCTGCGCGCGCACATAGATCCGTTCCGTGTCGAGAAGCAATCCATCCATGTCGAACAACACAGCGCTGTATGAGTCAGCCATAGCTCGAAACCAATCAACCATCCTCCATTTTGCGCGTGCGCCCATTATCACCCATCATCGTGATGCAAATATACGCGCCGTTCGTACCGATGCTACTGGAACGGACCAGACGCCGTGCATACCCTACACAATGACGGAGAATCCGAAGTGAGTCATGCCTCCCGCCAAGCCATTCAGCAACTCGAGCAAGCTACCGCCGTAGTCATAACGGCCTACGTAGGCGCCGGCGCCGACAAGACCCAATATTCCGACCTTCTCGATGACACCGTTCAATCGTACGTCCGAGAAGTGGGAGAACCGGCTGCCGTCTGCCTCAGCGTCGACGGGCCCGGTATTGCGGCGGGAATTGCCCAGGAAATTGCAGCCCGTTACGGCACAAGCCTCGTCATGTCCGACCGTAACCGGGGGAAACTTGCCGCGGTCCAGCAGGGCATTCTCTACCTGCTGCAGAATCCAGATTACCGCTACTTTGCCGCCGTTGACCAGGACGGCGATCACTTTGGGAACGATTTGCTGAACTTCGTGCGTGCGGCTGAACACGTACGGTCATCATGTGGCAACGATCGCGTTGTCGTGTCGGGAGAGCGTCCATCTCGGCACCGACCGCTCGGCTTCCTGCGTGGCGAACAAGAAATGCTTGCAGACGCAATTCTGATGGACGCGCTCCAATACTACGCAGCCATGAGCGGAAAGCCGTTGAATCTAGTATACATGCGACCCCTTGACCGATATCCGGACTTCCATGCCGGTTTCAAGCTATTCAGTCGTCCCACCGCAGAGGACGTTTTCGGTTCACCACCGGAATTCGCCGGCTGCACTCAAGACGCCTACTACCGACACGCGATCGAAGCGGTGATGATAGTAGAATCGCTGGTCAATGGCGCAATACTCGCTACGGTAAATCGCCGCACTTTCGATGAACAGCCCGTCTCCGTCTTTGCCAGCTTCAACTTAACACAATTGACTGCGAATCTGATCCTTTGGCCCTGCAAAAGGCTCGGTGTACCCGGCGCGTTTGTTCAGCAATGGCTGGACAATCACCTGCCGGAACTTCTGCTGGGAACCATTCAGCCGGAAGGGCGCGAAGAATTGCTTGCCATCCGCAGCCTCGTCATCGAGGGATATGGCCTTCCCGCCGCCAGCTACCAAGACAAAGACATACCTAGACCGCGCTTTCTCTAGCCAGCCCCGCACACGTCACAAGTCTGGGTGACAGGCAGCTTCGTCGCTTTGCTTGCGTTCGAGCCTATTCGTCGCGGTGCGCCCATATCATGCCGCGCACCTCGATCTCCTTCGCTTCAGGAACATCGAAATCCGCGGCGACGTGGCCGAGAGAGCTATAGAATACTCTCCCTTTGCCCCACATTCGCTTCCAAACCACGGGCATAACCGTACCATTGACCCACGGTGCAATCTCCGTATTGAACGTGGTCGTAGCCAAGACTTCGTTGCTCGGGTCCACGTGCATATAGTACTGCTCAGAGTGCATCTTGAAGTCGTTCAGCCCTGCCGTGATCGGGTCGTCGTGATCGAGGATGTTCACCTCATAGTCGATAATGTTGCCGGGATGGGCCACCCACTGTCCGCCGACCATCCACTGGTAATCTACGCTGTTGCGGAACGAATCAGCCATGCCGCCGTGCCAGCCAGCAATGCCCACGCCGCTCTTAACGGCATCCAGCAGTCCACTCTCTTGCTCTTTTGTAATCGTACTCATCGTCCAGATGGGCACGATAAGGCTTAGTGATTTCATCATGGGCTCGTTTAGGTAGCTGTCGAGGTTGTCTGAAATCTCTACCTCGAAACCCTTCTCACGCAAAATCGGAGCGAATATATTCGCACACTTCTCGGGCTCATGACCGCTCCAGCCGCCCCAACAGATCAACGCCTTCTTCATTATGGTTTCCTTGACCTACTGTTGTGTTTTGATTGCTTCCAGGCACTTCATCGACCGGTTTTCTTGGTGATCGGTCCGGTCGTATGGGTACCTTTGTCGCTTATCCCTGATTACATACTTCATATGCGGCGCGCATTGCGTCGATCGGGTCGCCTTTCGGCTTGAATTCATGACCCACATATAGGTCATAGTCGGTCTCCGCAATAGCTTTACAGATGGCGCGATAATTGAGTTCTTGTTCGTCATCTAGGTCGAACCGGCCGGGCACGCCGGCGGTGTGAAAATGGCCGATCCACTGGATGTTGTCACGAATGGTCTGGATGACATCACCTTCCATAATCTGCATATGGTAGATGTCGTAGAGTAACTTCACGCGCGGGCTGTTGACGCGCTCACAGACGGCTACGCCCCACGCAGTATGATCGCACTGATAGCCGGGGTGATTCAACTTGGAGTTGAGCAACTCCACGTTGAGATTGACGTTCTTCTCTTCGGCGTACGGAGCCACGCGTCGCAGCCCATCCGCCACCGCCTCGATGGCCTCCATCTCGCTCATGTGCGGTTGCCGGTTGCCGCTGAAGCAGATCAACCCTGGTACCCCGTACTGGGCAGCAAGGTCGATGGACTCGCGTATTTCCCTCTCAATTCGATCGTGGTTGCTACGCTTGTTCAGGCCATCGTCCAGCGTGCCGTGGCCACTCATGCTGGCGATCGCCAGCCCATGATTGTGTGCCAACGCAACGATCTCGCCAATGTTCGGCGGGATCGCCCAAAGTTCGATGGCGGCGTAGCCCGATGCAGCAGCTTCTTTGGCCAGCGCCTCCAAGTCACCGTCTGCGGGAAGAAACAGAGGATAGCAAATCGACTGCTGAATTCGCATAAATCATCTCTTTCATTTGAATGGATATCCCGCACGCAGCGACCGGCCTTGATCGATAGCCACGTCACCTTACAGGATTGGAATAAATGAAATTCTGGCTATCGATAGTCTTCTGCGCTGTCTTGTGGCACGTATCCCACGGCTAAGCGTGAGTGCTCGATATCGCGATAGCCCCATTTGTTATTGGAGGTAACGAACAATATGGCATAGTCCAGCGCGTTGGGCGCGTCGATACACAACTGCACCATATGCGCGATATCTCTCTGACTACACCAGACCGCATAGTCGCGCGCCGCTAATGGCTTGTCCTCCGGCCGAACCATACCGATGCGCAGGCAGAGGATAGATAACGCGCTTTCTTCTACAAACTGCCTCGCTAGGGCTTCGCCCCACACCTTGCTAGAACCATATAGACCGCTCGGGTTGACCGGCCATTCGTGAGTGATCAGTGGCCAACTATCCGGGACGTCTTCGTAGCGCCCTTCTACGATGGCCTTGTAGGGCTCATCATTTTCCCATCCAGAGATGGTGGCGCCGCTGCTCGCGTAGATGATCCGCCGTACACCCGCCCTGCGTGCCGCCTCAAAGACGTTATAGACGCCCACGAGGTTAGCGCGTGTAAGAACGTCGATAGGAGGATTCCGTTCGATTGCAGCCGCAAGGTGCACGACTGTGTCAATGCCCTCGAATGCGGGCGCGATTGCCTCCAGGTCGCCGATATCGGCCTGCAACGTATGGATACCAGGCACCGCACGCCGGTTAAGGGCGCGAAGCTCCACCGACCCTTCCAGCTGGCGGCGCACCGCTCCACCAATCAGTCCGCTCATGCCGGTGACAAGTACCGAACGTTGATTATTCATGGGCACTCACGGTTCTTCGACAATCGGTTTGTGCACTGCGGACAGTGCGTTTTCGTCGGAATACTCTGCTGAATACTCCGTGGTGGCAGCCGTGCACATGCTCCGAGCTCAGGGGCGGCAGATCAAATTCCTCAACATGCCATGGGGTGCTATGTTCGTAAAGCATTGCCGCGCAACTGGAATCCTTCCGGAGAAATAAGCTGGAAAGCATGCCAGGAGCAACTCTTGAATTATATGTCCATGCCGCAGGATCCGCAATGCGAGCATGCCCTGCCAATTCGCCCGCTCTTGGAGATCCACATCGCCATGCTCAGAAGTCTGGATTCTGGAGCGCAACGCTCCATGGCGGATGACTGTCTAGTACAACCCTCAGGCTGGCCCTACGCGATTTGACAGTGTACTAGGCCTGCGGTCTAGTGTAGCATGTGTGGAGGACACACGTAGCGAGCTCGTGCATCTGCAGATGAGGTAGCGGCTCCTGGTCGAGTCTGGCTGGACTGGAGGGGGCTCCTAGAGACCAAGTATTGGTGTGAACATTGTTCGAGTGACTCGAGCTGGCTGCAGGCAAATAGCAGAAGCAGGGAAAGGTAGGGACTATGCATCATGCTGGATGGAGAGCGCTTATCGTCGACGATCCGGAAAAACGTAAGCGGAAGATCGACCGGAAACTGGTTGCACGCGTTTTCACTTACGCGCGCCCGCACGCCGCATCGATAGGCATTGTCCTGGTCGCGATCATAATCGTATCGCTCCTTGGCCTGATACCGCCGCTACTGTATCGCTCGCTCATCGACAACGTACTGCCGAACGGCAATGTCCGCCAACTCAACTTGTTGGCGCTTGCCATGCTCACCATCCCAGTGATCAGCGGCATGGTCAGCGTTGTGCAGCGTTACTTCAGTGCCAAGGCAGGCGAAGGCATCATCTACGATCTGCGCCAGTCCATGTACCAACATCTCCAGCACATGTCGCTTCGATTCTTCACGGCCACGAAGAGTGGTGAGATCGTCTCACGCTTTAACAACGACGTGGTCGGGGCGCAAAATGCGGTAACCGGCACCGTACCGGACATTGTCACCAATCTAGTGACGTTAGTGTCCACGCTGGCCATCATGATATCCATTGAATGGCGACTCACCGTTCTTGCCGTACTGGTGCTGCCGTTGTTCCTCCTCCCGGCGCGCCGCGTCGCCCGCGTACTGCGCGACATACGCCGTAAGGCAATGGACTACAACGCAGATATGAGTAGCATCGTCAGTGAAACGCTCTCAGTGAACGGTGCGTTGTTGGTCAAAACGTTCGGCGCACAGCGCCGAGAAACGAAACGATTTGGCAGTATCAACGGCAATGTGCGCGATATCGGCGTACGCCGAGCCCAAGTATCCCAGGTATTTTTCCTAGGGCTCAGCCTGGCGGCCACGATCGGCACAGCCCTCATCTATTGGGCGGGCGGCTACATGGTCATCGGCGGCGCAATAACGGTCGGAACTATCGTAGCGTTTGCGGCCTACCTCACCCGTCTCTATGGCCCTATTACGTCGCTTACCAACATGCAAGTGGAGTTTGCCCAGGCGATGGTTAGCTTCGAGCGGGTCTTCGAATACCTAGACATGCCAGTCGAGATCGCCGACCTTCCCGAGGCTGTGCCTTTGGACGACGTCGATGGGTGGGTCGAATTTGACGGTGTATGGTTCCAGTATCTGGACATGCTAGGGCCACGCAATCAGTCGACCCTTGTTGAACTTACTCCCGAACAAAGCGGCGTTGCAGACGAAGACGAAGACGCCGATGGGGAGGGAAGCAACGCCCAATTTCACGTGCCGACGAGATTGTGGGCAATCGAGGATGTGAGCTTTCAGATCGAACCGGGTCAACTGGTTGCGCTGGTCGGTCCAAGCGGAGCAGGCAAGACCACGATTACGTACCTCTTACCGCGTCTCTACGATCCAACACAGGGCGCAGTCAGGCTGGATGGCGTGGACTTGCGCGAAACTACACAGGAATCGATTGCCAATCAGATTGGCATGGTTACGCAGGAGACCTATCTCTTTCACGACACCATACGCGCCAACCTACTGTATGCACGACCGGATGCGACGCAGGAGGAACTGGAGATGGCTTGCCGCGCGGCCAACATCCATGACATGATTGCTGACCTCCCCGATGGATATGATACAGTCGTTGGAGAGCGTGGCTACCGGCTTTCCGGGGGAGAAAAACAGCGCATCTCCATCGCACGCGTCATCCTCAAGAACCCGCGCATCCTTGTGCTCGACGAGGCGACATCGCATCTCGACTCGCAGAACGAGGCGCTGATACAGAATGCGCTGGAACCGCTATTCGAGGGTCGCACCAGCATCGTGATCGCACATCGGTTATCCACGATCTTGGCGGCGGATAAGATCCTGGTGATGGATCGAGGCAGGTTGGTAGAGAGCGGCACGCATACGGAGTTGTTGGCACAGGGCGGCCTGTATGCGGAACTCTATGAAACACAGTTTCGGGCGGATGCGCTTGTAGAACCGGGATAGGGAGCGCGAGTTTCAACCGGCGCTCCCTACTGCATAGATCGGCAAGATGCCCGGTTTCTCAGTCTCCTACCGTCTCGGGTTAGCTTCATATTGCAACCGAGTATCTCATATGCGTACGCACAAGTTACTGTAGCCACTGACCAATAGTGTACAGCAATGCGGTTACTTCACTGTCCACTCCGGTTCCGGGTGAATGTCGGGCTCCGGCGTTGGCCCGGCGTCGGGTCGTCCGCTACCCTCCAGCCGGCTGATGGCGCGCACTTTCATGTCATTCTTGACGAGAATCTGGCACGATAAGCGCACTCCGGAGAGCTCTCGCTCTGCCAGCTTCTGCTTCTCGGCTACAGTCATCCGCTCCGGCTCACCCTCGATGAACTCCACACGACAGGTGGTGCAACGGCAATAGCCCCCACAGGCATGCAGCTGATCTATCCCTGCGTCTTCCAGCAACGCAAGCACCAAGCGTTTTCCCTGGGCAACGTCGAATTCCCCATATCCCTCGACCGAGAGTTTTGGCATGTTGTGTTCTTCCTTTCGGTTTGTGGACTGAATTCGGGTGCAACCGTATCCAGCATGGTGATTGTATGTTGGGGGCCCGTGACTACTGAGAGGCGCTCAATCGGCCGTCACGGCTGTTGACACAGATTTTCTCGTGGATTCAGCAATGCCGGCCACCGGCCTAGTGGACCGTTCAGTCGGCCGGCAGTGCTTCGGAGTCCAGCACATCCTCGCCCGTCTCTTGGCGACTAAACTGGCTCATATACAGGTCGTAGTATACGCCTTCGCGCGCTAATAGTTCCTCGTGCCGTCCCCGCTCCACGATTTGTCCATCCACCAGGACCAATACCTGGTCAGCATTGCGAATGGTGCTCAGACGGTGTGCGATCACGAAGCTGGTTCGACCGGCCATCAACGTGTTCAGCGCCGCTTGGATCTGTCGCTCCGTACGCGTGTCAACACTGCTTGTCGCCTCGTCCAGAATTAGGATTCGTGGATCGATTAGGGCCGCGCGGGCAATGGAAATTAGCTGACGTTGTCCTTGGCTCAGACCGGAGCCACGTTCGCCGACCTCGGTCTGGTATCCATCCGGAAGCCGCTCAATGAAATCGTGGGCGTACGCTACCTTGGCGGCCTCGACTACCTCCTCGTCGCTGGCGTCCGGCCGGCCGAAGCGGATATTCTCCATGAGCGTTGTGCTGAACAGATAGGAGTCCTGCAGCACGATGCCAATCTGTTTTCGTAGAGAATCCGGCGTAACCGACCGGACATCATGTCCGTCGACCGTAACGCTGCCGCCCGTAACATCCCAGAATCTAGGTAGCAGATTGATCAGCGTGGTCTTGCCCGCACCGGTGGGGCCGACGATGGCAACGGTCTGCCCTGGCTCCGCAACTAGGTTGATGCCCCGCAGAACCGGCTCATCTTCCTTGTATTCGGCCTTAACCCCATCGTAGACAACATGGCCCTCGATGGGCGGCATCTCCACGGCATCAGGCGGGGCAACGATATCAGGCGCTTCGTCCAGGATCTCAAATATCCGTTCGGTGCCGGCGACCGCGCTCTGCACGTTCGTCCACAGCACGCTGATCTGTTGAATCGGTTGATTGAAGCGCCGAACATAGCCGAGATACGTGACGATCAGTCCGATGGAGACTGCAGCGCCGCCAAGTGGGATATCGCGCAGAATCGTGTAACCGCCGACGCCCAGGACAATAGCTGTGGCAACGTAACCCAATGCTTCCAACGTCGGGGCCAGGGCGGAAGTATATGCCACGGCGCGAATGTTAGCGTCCCGGTTAGCCGCGTTGCTTTCACGGAAGCTCTCGATGTTTACATTCTCCCGGCTGAACGCCTGCACCTCGCGCACGCCGGAAATGCTCTCTTCCAATTCCGTATTGACGTTGCCCATCTCGCTCCGCGTTTTGCGGAACTCGACGCGCGCCCGGTTACTGAACCATACGGTAGTGACAATCATCACGGGCACGACGGACAGACTAACCAGACCGTACACGGCGTTTAGCTTGATCATCATGAATGCAAGCCAGACAAGTAGCAGTACTCCGCTCAGCACCTGAATGAGCGCGAATCCAATCGCCTGTTGAATTGTGCTAGTGTCGTTGGTGATGCGACTCATTAAGTCGCCGCTCTCGTGTTCCGTGTAGTAACCAAGTGAGAGGCGCTGCAATTGGCCAAACACTTCAATCTCAAGCCGGCGCAACACATGGTTTCCTGCCCAGCTCATGAGGAAAAACATGAGCCCGCCTAACACAGCGCCGGCAACAAAGATAAGCACAAGCACTAGTGTTAGCTGAAGCAGGCCGCGCAACAGCAGGTCGGTGCCCGCGCCGGCAGGCAGGCTAGCATACCAGCAGTTTGCAGCAGACGCCTGCCCCACCGAGCCTTGGGCACCCGTGCCGCTTGTTCCAAACTGGTTTGCCACGGCGGGTGTGAGGTAACAATCCGTCGCCTGTCCGATGAGCTCGGGTGTGATTACCTGCACCCATGTATTCCCGATCATGAGTAACAGAACAACAACCATCACATACCAGTACGGACGGAAATATCCAGCCAGCCGGCGCATGGTCTGACTTACGCTTTTTGGTTTGGAGGTCTCCTGGTCAAGTAGACCGCGCGGTCCACCGATCATGCCTGCACCTTCCCGTCACCCGCTACGCTCACGGCATCCTCGACTAGCTGGCTCTCATAGATCTCGGCGTAGTCGGGGCTCGTTTCCATCAGATCGGCATGCTTGCCCGAAGCCACGACTCTGCCATGGTCTAGCACCAAGATCTGGTCCGCATGGAGAACAGTGCTGATGCGCTGTGCAATCACAAAGCTGGTCCTGCCTTCCATCAACCTATCAAGCGCATTTTGGATCAACACTTCCGTGGCCACGTCGACACTACTCGTGGAATCATCCAGAATCAAGATCTGTGGGTTCATCAGGAGCGCGCGTGCGATCGCGATGCGTTGTTTCTGCCCGCCACTCAGGGTGGCGCCGCGCTCACTCACAGGAGTATCGTATCCGTCTGCGAAGCCGACAATGAAATCGTGAGCGGCAGCGGCCTTAGCCGCGGCGATGATCTCTTCTTCAGTGGCGTCCTGTCGCCCAAATGCGATATTGTCGCGAACCGTGCCAGAGAATAAGTTAGTCTCCTGCAGCACAATCCCAATCTGCCGTCGTAAAGACTCGATCTGCACATCTCGCACGTCGTGGCCGTCGATGGTAACTCTTCCATCGCTCACGTCGTAAAAGCGCGGGATCAGATTGATGACCGTGGTCTTACCGCTGCCGGTTGCCCCCAAGAGCGCCACGGTCTGACCGGGTTCTGCTCGCAATGAAATATGGGACAGCACGGGCTCGCTACTACCAAAATACCGGAACGTCACGTCGTCAAACTCCACGTGGCCTTCCACTGGGGGCAGGGGGATGGCATTGGGTTTGTCCACCACGTCATTCTGCGCATCCAGAATTTCGAATATGCGCGTTGCGCTCGCACTCGCTTGGCTCATCTGGCTAATGATGAAACCAAGCTGACCGATCGGAAAGAACACGAACACCAGGTAAAGGCTGAACTTCTGCCACTCACCGACCGTAAGCGTACCGCCGATGATCTGCCGGCCCCCAAAATAGAGCACGAGCGCCTGGCCGACATTGGCGATAAAGAAGATTACCGGAAACAGAAAGCTGAACACGCGCGCCACTGTGATCTGTTGTTGCATCAACAAATCCGCAGCCCCCCGAAATTCAGCCGCCTGCCTCGGTTCCTGTGCGAACGCCTTGACAACCTTGATGCCTGCAACGGTCTCCTGCAATATGGTGTTGAGCGAAGACAGGCGCTGCTGTACTTTGGTGAAAAGCGGCTGGCTCACTGCGCCGAAAACCATAAACATCACAAGCGCGACGGGCAAGATGGGCAAAATGACCATTGTCAAACGGAAGTTGGTCAGAAGCATCATGACCAGTGCACCCGTCAGGAGCACGACAGCCTGTAGTGAAAGAAGCAATCCTTGTCCCAGAAAGAGACGCAACTTCTCCACGTCGTCCGTCGCGCGCACCATCAATTGTCCGGTACGGTTGCGATCATGATAGGAGAATGATAGTCGCTGGATTTTCTCGAAAAGTGAGTTTCGAAAGTCGAAGGCTACGTTTTGGCTCAGCGTTTCTGCCATAAACGCCTGAGCAAAGGCAAAGGCCCCGCGCACCACGGCGAAAATGAGGATCAGCACAAGAGACCATATGAATGCGCGTTGTATTGCAGCAGCGAGGTCGCCACTATCCATGGCTGCACTATCTCGAGACCGCTGCAGTTCCTGCAGCTGCGCGGGGGACAGCTCCCCACCTTGTTGTAACGTCAGCCCGTCGGTGATGGCGTCCAGCGCATTCTGCATTGCTTGAGGCACCATCAGTTGGGCGCCGATGCTGAGCAGTAGACAGACAACAGCGATCGCTGCGATGCGCCGGTGGCGCGTCACGAAGGCTAAGGCGCGGCCAAGGTCTCGCATCTTGCCCTGTTCACGGCGCCCCGTCTTGCCTGCCGACCTATCCCCGCTGGCGTTGGTCATTCCACGCTACCTGCACTTCCTAGGACGTTGCCGGCTCATTCCGTATGGCCGGCGACCAAAACACATCCTGCGGATTATACGCTGCCGGGGTCAGACACTCCAACTGCTACACAACGCCACGGGACGAAGGATACTAGATGGGACGGCACAGCTCGAGGCCCATCAGGCAAGTCGTTCCCAGCACATTACCAGTACCCGTAGGGCAGCGAACGACCTGCGGGTGATAAGCGGAACTGTGCGAACTTGACTTTGGTCAGCGCCGCGCTCAAACTGGCATCCAAATGCCTCTGTCGCTTGCCACGCCAATCAAGGAGCATCATCGTGCCGAAACCGAACATACTCTATCTCCATTCGCACGACACCGGCCGCTACATTGAGCCTTATGGACACGCTATTCCCACACCTAACCTCATGCATCTGGCCAGAACGGGTGTGCTGTTCCGGAAGGCCTTCTCAGGCGCGCCAACCTGCTCGCCGAGCCGCGCAGCGCTGCTTACGGGGCAGAGCGCCCATGCCGCCGGCATGATTGGACTCGCCCATCGCGGTTTTGCCTTACATGACTATGAGGAACACATCATCCATACCTTGCGCTCCGCGGGCTATCGTTCCACCCTTGTGGGCGTCCAACATGTCTCCGCCGATCCCAGCGCCATCGGTTATGATAACGTGGCGGACGTGAAGGGCCATGGTGCTGGACAGGTCGCTGATGCCGCCGTGGATTTTCTCTCCAGCGCGCCTATCCAGCCCTTCTTTCTGGACGTCGGCTTCTTCGAAACGCATAGAGAATTCCCTCAGGTTGGCGAGGAGTTTGAAGACGCCGATTACTGCCTACCATTTCCCGTATTGCCAGATACCCCTCAGACTCGACGCGACACAGCGGCATTCAAAGCCAGTGCCCGCTTGCTCGACGATGGCGTGGGCCAGGTGCTGGCCGCACTCGATGCCACGGGTTTGGCGGACAACACCCTAGTCATCTACACCACAGACCATGGCCCTGCGTTTCCTGACATGAAGTGCAGTCTGACAGACCATGGCATTGGCGTCTCGCTGATAATGCGCGCACCACGCGCCAGCAATGGCGACAAGCCTATGTTTGCAGGTGGTCGGGTCGTGGACGCTATGGTCTCGCAAACCGACGTCTTTCCGACGCTTTGCGATCTGCTGGATATTGCGCCCCCCGAGTGGCTAACGGGCGTCTCATTTGTACCTGTGCTTAGGGGCGAGGCGGACGAAATCAACGACGCCATATTCGCAGAAGTGACGTACCACGCCGCATACGAACCGAAACGGGCAGTCCGCACGCAGCGATACAAGTACATCCGTCGCTTCGGAACCCGAACGAGGCCGGTGATGCCCAACTGCGACGACAGCCCGAGTAAGGACGTTTGGTTGGAGAAGGGTTGGAGAAACCGTCCGGTCCCGTTCGAGGAACTCTTCGACCTGGTCTTCGATCCGCAGGAGCGAAACAACTTGGCGGAAAAGGCGGCCTACGCCGATATACTCACAGACATGCGCGGGCGGCTCAATACGTGGATGCTGGACACGCGGGACCCGTTGCTCGAAGGCTCGGTGCGGGCGCCAAGCGGCGCAAAAGCCAACGATCCTGACGGGCTGTCGCCGCGCGAACCGGCGCAGACCGTCGAATGATTTCTTCGTTGGCTATCATGGAGGGGCTCCTTATTAATCCTTCGTAGGGGCCCATACGCACTGCGACCACCGGTTACTCGGAAACACGACTGGGATTGAGACGTAGCCTTTCATGAGACAACGCATCGGCAACGCGTTGGTGTTCATCGCCATCGGCCATCTGGTCATCGAGTTCAGCAACAACTACATGCCCATCATGTACCCGCAGCTCATACCTGCCATGGGGCTGAGCTATGCACAAGTGGGCGTCATCGTACTGGTATCGTCGACGGTTCTTTCGCTCACACAGCCGTTCTTCGGCTACCTTAGCGATCGCTGGGATTCGGTTTGGTTGGTCTCTGCCAGCATCATCTGGATCGGTGTCATGATGGGGATGGTAGGATTCGCTCAATCATACTGGGTGCTCCTCATCTTGGTCGCATGTGGCAGTCTCGGTTCCGGCGCCTTTCACCCGGCAGCGACGATTATTGCAGCCGCCAATAGCGGTAATCGTCGCGGTTCCGGTCTCTCTGTATTCTCCGTCGGCGGCAATGTTGGTTCGGCGCTCAGCCCCCTGTGGATGGGACTTGCATTGACTGCACTGGGACCGTCGGCGACGATGACCATACTGCCCATTGCCGTACTCTATGGCGTAGTCTTTCTTGTGCGTATGCGACGTGATGTTGCACCCATGCCTGCGCGCAACCTTGACACATCCGAACCCGCGACAAAGGGGTTGATGATTGGCCTGCTATTGCTCATCGTGGCCATGTCGTTCCGGTCATGGTACCAGGTAGCGTTTATGACTTACCTACCCACGTGGATCGAATCCAGCGGCGGCACTTTGAATCAAGGAGGCCGCACGCTGGCGACGTTCCTTTTCTCCATCAGCGTCGGCAGCGTGATCGGGGGCACAAGCGGTGACCGGTACGGTCATCTCAAGGTGCTCATCATCGCACTCGCCATACTTCCCTTACTCCACTGGACGTATCTCAACGGCGCCGGCGCCGTACAACTCATTGCGATTGTGCTCTCTGGCGTCGCAGTGGGCTGCACATTTCCGACCAGCATCGTATTGGTTCTGGATGCCTGGCCCAATCAAGCCGGTGTTGCGGCCGGTCTACTGATGGGACTAAGTTGGTGGCCGGGGGGCCTTGGCACATCATTAACGGGTTGGGTGGCGGACCGCTACTCGCTCACGACCGGCCTAAGCCTGCTGGCGTTTGTCCCCCTCTGCGGTGCGGCCTGCCTAGTGATCTACAGCCTGTATCTGCGCTCCAAGCAGAATGCAACAGGACAGCAGGCGACGGCGTCTCGCTAGCTGGAATCATTTCTTCATGACGTTGCGTGGCGCACGAGTGCAGCCGCTTTACGACTCCTCAATTTCTTTCTATTTGTGATTGCTATGCGAAATTCACTCCTGTAATAAGCGATTTTCGTCAAATTGCCAGTTGCAGTTCATGCCCAACAGTGATACGCTGAGTATCAGTGCAGCGTCTACGCCCGGTCCTGTACTAGCGTTAGCTTCCGGCTTCGGTCCCACCCGGGAGTGCATACTGGGCCGGGCGGGTCACCCTCTACATCGGCGCACATTTTGATTTTGTGCTATTTATGGTATTCCGTCCACACGACCGAAAACCTGCACTGGACGCATGATCGTCCGTATTTCGCATAGTTGCCAGATGTGACAATTGAAAGGAGCGCAGCATGAGTAGATTTTCTTTCGCCTCAAGGAGACGCCTCGCAACGTTCGTTCTACCCGCAACGCTTGTCATTGCGCTCGCGATTGGTATTTTCTTGCCGGGCACAGTGCTGGCTGACGGAAACAGTGCGGGGCCTAAAGTAGCCGTCCAACAGATGTCTGGACGGCCCGGCTATCAGGGCAATCCTTGGGCACAGGCGCAGCCGTCGTGTAGTAGTAATCGCTACTACAACCAGTATCCACAGAATCGACCGCCCGCAGCGAACATGCCGCAACGACAGGCGCGGCCGCCACAGAACCAAAATAACTGGGGCAACTGGTCTGCTCGTCCACCACAGAACAACCCGAATTACTGGGGTGCCCGCCCACCGCAGAACAATCCGAATAACTGGGGCAATTGGAACAAAGGCCCGCAGAACAATCCGAATAATTGGGGCAACTGGAACAACGGCTGTGGTGGATCTACCTATACCGTCCGCCACGGCGATACGCTCTCAAGTATTGCCAGGCGCTTCGGCCTAAGCTATCAGGAGCTTGTGCGAGCCAACGGTCTGCGCAACCCGAACCGCATCTATGCCGGTCAAACGCTCAGGATCCCGTCTGGCTATTGCAAGTAAAGCAGTCTAGGCAAGAAGCAGTGCTTGGACTTGCCTCCACCCTGCTTTTTGGAAATGCCACATAGACGCGAAGGGCCGCCCGATCAATACGACCGGACGGCCCTTCGTTCTACTATAGAGGCTGACGAGAAGCCGACTAGAAGCTGGTGCGCGCCGCAGGGACTCTCATGATTTCAACCACCTGCCGTTGCAGTGCCGCTATGCTCCGGCGTCCGCTACGCGCAAATGGCCATTGCTTACTGTTTTGTCGCGGTACGACTCCCAGCTCACTAGTAACACGAATAAGACCTTCAACGGAAACTGCGCCGCCGGTTGCGATGAATGCTCCCGGTTGAGTTTTCGCTACGCGCTGTTAGAAGTGCTGAATGCGCGGTCTCATAGTAGTTGACGAAATTCGACGCACTTGGATACTTCGACTTTTGTCACTATTCGAAATCCGGTCCCATTGCTCTCACCCACGATGTAGATTTGCTGCTTTCCGGCACACTTCGGCCAGCTCGTACAGCATACGACTACGCGAAAAAGCATGTAGTGAACGACATAGGCAGGATTTCCCGACTCGATTTCGTGCCGGATTTGATTATGAAGAAACACCACCATTTGGCCGCGATTTCGCGAGATACTACAGGCGCGCGGCGTTAACCTCATCGGCTGTGTACGGCATAATCCACCAGGAAAGGATCAATCCAGTGAAGCTTGCCGGCAAGAGTGCTTTGATTACTGGTGCGGGAAGCGGAATAGGCGCAGCAGCGGCGCGTCTCATGGCCGCAGAAGGTGCATCCGTCGCCCTATGTGGTATTCCGGCCGAAGGCGTTGAACGCGTAGCAACGGAGCTTCGCGAACTCGGCGCACGCGCCGTCGCCCTGCCGGCCGATGTCAGGGATGCCACACAAATGACGAATGCGGTACGAAGAACGGTAGAAGAATTTGGTGCTTTAGATATACTCGTCGCCAGCGCGGGCATACAAATGCATCGTGAAGACCGCGAGGTACACAAGCTGCCCGAAGAAGTTTGGGACCGCACGCACGACGTCAATTACCGCGGCGTCTTCCTCACATGCAAGGCAGGACTTGCACAGATGGTCAACCAGGAGACCGGCGGCGTGGTGGTGATCATTTCGTCGGTGACTGCGCTGAATGGACGGACACCCAATGTAGCATACGCCAGCGGCAAGCATGGTCTCATCGGCCTGGGCCGCAACATCGCTGTCCACTATGCCAAGTACGGCATACGCTGCAACATCGTCTGTCCCGGCGCGTTGGAGCGTA
>JBJYXA010000215.1:0-2546 GCA_046259705.1 Caldilineaceae bacterium | reverse complement strand
GCCTGGTCCTGCAACTGGGGTCAACGTAAATTCGCCGAAGTCAGGTCATCTGAAGGTTCAGCCAGTGGCCACAATCTTCCCAAACTCTCTGCGGGTAACGTGCGAGCAACGCCCGGGCGCGCCGCGCATCCTCAGGGGTAAGCGGCTCCCCCGAGGACAGGGTCATGAGCCAGTTGATAGCCCGTTCGGCCGTTGGTCGTTCCGCGACGCCGATCTTCCGCCACAGCGTCAATTCCCGCACGGACGAACGGACCGTATCCGCTCCTGGCGCGTCCTCTTCGTCCGCGTACACGAACACGCCGGATGAGTTGTCCCAGCTGCCGCGATCCGTCAGGACAAGCTTCTCTCCAGCAAAGGCCCCGATAATCGTCTTGGCATCTTCTGTCGAGCAGCCACCGAACATCTGGTCAAGGCGGCGATACCATTTCTCGACTTCGTAAATAGGCGGGTCTTTGGTCTTTGCAAGGGCGCGAAGGCGCCCAAGAATTCGCTCCGGACCCGTTGGTACGTCCCCGACACCAAGCAGTTTTAGGAGCGGACGTGTAGTCTCATTGTCCAGGAGTCCGTGGATGAACGGTTCAACGTCCATCAGTGCTTCCGTATCCGGTGTTCGCCGCAGAAGCTCCACGGGCTTCTTATAGAATCCGTGCGTATCGCGCAGGCATGGTTTTTCCCGTAGTTTGATTATCCATAGTGGCGCTAATCTCTCGCGAACAAGACGCCTCGAACTTCCATTTGATGCCTGCTCAGAAAGCGACGCGCTGAGGTTCCCGGACCAGAACTGTTGCGGGCCTACCAGAATCCTTTCCGCAATCTTGCCCCATACCGAAGTGTCTTCTTCCGCGAGGTCCTCCCAGTGCTTCCAGATATGCTGCGGGAAGTCCCAATCCTGGAGGCGGAAAGAGGGGTTACGGTATCGCGGTTCAAACGCCCCGACGTAACCGCGCTTCTTCAGTTCATCACTGGCGCTTCGCGTGGACCAGAAGTGCGATCCTTTTTCTTCGAGCGGTACAAATGCCTTCAGACCGGACCGCCCGCCGGAAACCCAACCTTCCCATTCATCCCGCGTACAAGACGTAAAGGCCTTCTGGTAGTCGGGGTGATGAAGATGCTGCTCGCACCATTCTTCCGGCAACAGCGATTCCAGGCTTCCATCCGAATCGAATAGTATGGTGCTGCTTACACGTCGTCGGTATCCGTCCTGACACACGAACTCGAAGTGGTCCCCAATTGTGGCACCAAGCTTGGCTGCGATCTGCGCTATTCGTACGCAGTCATCTACGGAAAGGTCTTCCTGCCGGAAAAACTCCCCCGCAATCTGGTCGATCACTTTGCTTGCGTCGCTTGGCTCGTGCAGCCCGATCGCCTTAAGGACTGCGTACGCGGCGTCGATGCGGTCCGCGAGGTCCCGGTCGTTGCTTGTCTCTGCTGTCCGTCGCTGCTCCGTCAGATAACGAAGCCAGTTCTGGTTGACCACAGACAGCCAGTCTCCCAAAAACGTCCAGTCCTCCTCGGATGCCAGCAGCCTTTTTTCTCCAAGGCGCGCGACTTCACGCGCGGAGCAGAGCACGTCCTTTCCCTGAACCGGAACGATGCACAGCTCGTCGTCCCGGCTTCGATAGCGATAGGTGCCTACGAGCGGAGCAAGGTAGGTCCAGAGGTTGAACAGCCGCCGCCAACTTTCTGGCCGCGGCAGATGATTGTAGTGCAGCGCGCTCAAAACGTCTGAGTCATCGATCGCTTCGACAAGCTGCCAGTTCAGCAGCTTGTCACGATTCCCATCGGAGATGAATCGCGAAAGGGCAGGCCTGCCTTCATCGTCAAGCAGCGCCGCCGCCTGGCTGTTCGGCCAGACATCAAGAATTGCTTCAGGAACAATGATTCCTTGGTGATGCGCGGCCAGCCGGCCTTCGTCGGTGAGCAGGATACTTTCGTCTTCGATCACCGCTGCAAACGCGATCTCAACGATGGTTCCGCATGTGCCTTCGAGAGACGTGTCTGCGCGGTACGCATCCGGCATCAGATCGTAGGCGCTGGCCCGTTCTTCCGCGTTTTCCGCGTCCTGTTGAAGCCACTCCAGCATGACGTCGCCAGCAAGTCGACCCGCCCGCTCCAGCAGCCATCTGTTTGTCGGAGATGTTTCCGGGTCTTTTATTTTGAGACGTGCTGGATCTTGAATGAACGGAGCATTACAGGCGAACGGCAACGTCGTCTTGACGCCAGTCGGCAACACTACGAATAAGCGTCCCGTGGCGCCCAGCACGATCTCAACCGCGCAGGGGGGAAACTCCGCTTCTTCCTCCGATCCAAGCATTCGGGCTTGTTTGATCTCGGCCAGAGCCTCTGCCGCGAACGGCTCTGGGACAGACCGCGCCATAAGGAACGGCTTTTGAACGTTCTCGTTAAGCGCAAGCCACTCGGTACCCGGTACGGGTCCTGGACCGAAGCTGCCCCAGTGAACGACCGGGTGCGGCCTCGACATGATGTGTGTTTGAGGAGTAGGCTGTAACCTTCTGAGAAGCTGAGAGAAGGGGTACAGTCGTGGC
>JBJYXA010000214.1:0-5364 GCA_046259705.1 Caldilineaceae bacterium | reverse complement strand
TCGATGTCGGCCGATTTGCTTGGTCCGGTAATCATCGAAATGTTGGCCTGCTCGCTCATGGCTTCGATCAAAGTTCCCTCGTCTCGCTGCTTTGCCAGCCACGACTCAACCGTAGGATACAGCCTCGAAAAGGGGATCAGGGCCACATGGTAGAAGGGCAGCAGGGAAGCCACGCGGCTCTTGCCCGGGCCGGAGATCATCAGCATGGAACCCGTGCTGGCAAACGCGGCGTCGATGCCCGTAACACCATAGCGGATAAATCGGATGTCCTCGCGCGCCTGTTCGCTGTCCAGGTTATCCGGATTCACGAGCAGCAGATGCATGTCCTCTAGCGCCACGGCAAGTCCGTCGACCGGAAGAAATTCGGGATCCCAGGCAAGGATACTCCGTTCCTGCCCAGTCTTGATGACTGCTCCCTTCTGCGCGGCCTCTTCCGCTTCTATCCATGCCCCAATACGGTTTAGTAACGAAAGCCGCGCCTCCGCAGTCGACTCGACGATTTCATAGCTGCCATGTAGGGCGACCAATTCCTGGCCGAAACGGTAGGCCAGCTCATAGGGACCACCGAACGCCTCCGTCACCGTCATGCGGTCAAGGTCTAGGGGTGATGTGTCCGCAGGCGGGAACCGCAGACTTGGTTGCTCCAAAGTCTTGCGTAGCCCGGTGAGGATTTCGTCACGTGCGCTCATTCCTGATGACTCCCTATCATACAGGTCGACGCTAAACTGCTATTGTATATTATTCGCCCCTACTGCCGGGCGGTTGCCGATGCGCCATGCGCTCGGCCCACAGGGCGCGGAAGCTCTTCTTGGCTAGCGGTGGAAAGGCTCTGCTATCGGTCCATGCGGAAAACGGCGGCGGCAGATAGCGGATGGATCCTCCACCCATAGACGCCAAAATAGCCGTACCGAAACTCGCTGCCTTTGCTCCGTTTTCAAACAGCCGCCGGCTCTGAGCTGTTCTCTGAAAACCTTGTATCGCTCTGTGTTCCACCCACGATGTAGTACCGGCTTGTACCATGTCGCTGCGCAGATCCAAAAGCAAGCGCGGCAGGTCTATCTTCACAGGACACGCAGCGCTGCACGCACCGCAAAGCGAACTCGCGTTAGGTAACTTGTTCACATCCACCGCATCAGGCTGTAGTAGCGGACTGATCACCGACCCTATGGGACCACTGTACGTGCTTCCATAGGCATGGCCGCCAATTGTGCGGTACACCGGACACACATTCAGGCACGCACCGCAGCGGATGCACATTAGGGCCTCGCCGTAACCGCGCGCCAGCATGTCACTGCGCCCGTTGTCTAGAAGAATGACGTGGAAGGCCTCCGGACCATCGGTGTCGCCCAGTCGGCGCGGCCCACCCGTCATCGACAGATAAACGGAGAATTGCTGGCCCGTCGAACTGCGCGAGAGCGCCTGGTATTGCAGGAAAGCATCTTCCACCGTCGGTACTAGCTTTTCGATTCCCATAATGGCGACATACACGGGCGGCAGCGTGGTCACCATGCGCCCATTTCCTTCATTGGTGACGATGCAAACCGTGCCGGTTTCGGCTATCCCAAAGTTGCACCCGCTGATGCCCATGTCTGCGCTAAGGAATTCTCTACGCAGTCGGGCACGAGCCGCACTACACATCGTCTCCGGGTCTAGGGTAGGCTGAATATCCAGCTTCTGTTGCAGAACCTCGCTGATGTCCTCGATGCGCATATGCGCGGCCGGGGCAACGATGTGGCTGGGGGTTACACCGGCCAGCTGGACGATATATTCGCCCAAGTCGGTTTCCACCACGGACATGCCGGAACCCTCCAGCGCGCTGTTGAGGTGGATCTCCTCGGTGACCATGGATTTCGACTTGACTACCTTGCGCGAACCATGTTCGCGTGCGATATCCAGTACGATGCGGTTTGCTTCCGCTGCGTCTCGAGCCCAGTGGACCTGACCGCCGTTCTCCTTAACCTTCTGCTCGAACTGTTCAAGCAGGTCGGGAAGATGGCGGATCACATACTCCTTCATCTGCCGCGTTTGGTCACGAAGACGCTGACCGTCGACCGCGCCCATGGCGGCTACGCGGGAATTACTCAAACCTAAGGTAGAGCGGCTCAGCACCGTAGACATGTTCTTGTCATGAAGCGCGTCATGAACGCGCTGCGTGTACGGGGCGTGTAGGTCGATGGGTACGCTTGCCATAGTGAATGGTCCGAATTACTGAAACATCACGTGTAGGAACGTCGAACGTGTCCCTGCACTACAAGTGAGCAACAGGCGTGTGCTTATCAGCGTATATCCTGCCAGCGACGCGGCCGGTTTTGTTCATCATCCTTTGGCTCGTTGGAGATCGGGCGCGTGAGAGTTTGTGGTAAGTCCGGAGGGGGCGCTTGCAGGCGCTCGTCCGGTGTGCGGCGGAAGTTTAGCACCTCCGCGATATGCACGGCGCGGATATGCTGCCCCTGTCGCTCCAACAGGCCGTTGATGTGGGTCATACAACTCACATCACAGAGCGTCACGATGTCTGCGTCGGTCTGTGCCAAATTGGCGCACTTCCTTTGCCCCATCGCCGTGCTGATTTCGGCGTTCTTTATCGCAAAGAGACCGCCGAAGCCGCAGCACTCGTCGTGCCCATTCAACTCTACAAACTCGGCGCCTTCCACACTGCTCAACAACGTGCGCGGTTGGCGGTCTACTTCCATCTCGCGCAGGTTATGGCAAGAAGCGTGGTAAGTCAACCTGCCTTCGAATTCGGAGCCGGTGTCGGTCACGCCCAGGACGTCGACCAGAAATTCAGTCAACTCGAAGGTGACTTCGGCCAATGCCATCGCGCGTAGCCGGTTCGCTTCCATGCGCGGGTCTTCGAAGAGCACGGAATAGAAATGTGTGACCATTCCGGCGCAGCTTCCGCTCGGGCAGACGATGGCGTCGACGACACCCTGTTTGATGAAGGGTTCGAAAACGTTCAGATAGCGTTCGGCCAGGGAACGAGCTTCATCTCTATAGCCTGCATTGAAGGCCGGCTGGCCGCAGCAGGTCTGCTCATAGGGAAAGACGACTTCCACACCGGCGCGTTCCAGCAGCTCCACCGCGGCCATGCCGACATTGGGGTAGAGCATGTCCACCATACAGGTGACGAAAAGCGCCACGCGCTTCGGCGGCGTCTCGAATTGCTTACGTTTTCTCATGGCGAAAGGTGCACTGAGTGGATCGAAGTGGCTGCCGAAAGGTCCATTGACGGTTATTATGACATGGCGCGGTCATCGCGTCCAATCCTTTGTCGCAGAACATGCGTTCTGATTAAGTCTGGAATTTGACGAGGATATGGTTTGCCAGTAGAATAGGTTGACCTAATAACCGCGCAAATCTTCCTCCACCAACTGAAGGGGTCTAGCATGTTTCAGCAGATTATCATTGTGGGCAATCTCGGTCGAGATCCAGAGATGCGCTATACACCAAGCGGTGTACCCGTCACCGATTTTCCCGTCGCTGTGAGTCGTCGCTGGACCGGGCAGGATGGACAGCAACAAGAGAAGACGACATGGTTTCGCGTAACGGCCTGGAGGCGCCAAGCGGAGCTTGCTAGCCAATACCTTTCCAAGGGGAGACAGGTAATGGTTGTGGGAGAAATAGAGGAACCTGATGTGTGGCAAGATCGAGATGGCAATCATCGCGCATCTCTGCAGCTGACTGCGCGAACGATCCAGTTCCTCGGCGGACGAGGCGACATGGATTCTGATGCTGGCTATTCTGGGTCGCAGGGCGGGTCTTCAGATGATTCTTCCGGACCCGCAGACGAAGAAATTCCATTCTAGGCTGATAATGCGTGTTTCGTGGCCCTATAGATCAATATAGTAGTTCATAGCCGACGGGGTCCCGTCGGCTATTTGTTGATACGCGCAGATCTACGCGTCTTTTACTGCTTGTATTCTTCGCGCACGGGGCTAAAGATGTCCAATACTTTGCAAGGCATATTGCCCGCCACTACGCTGTGTTTCACGTTGCCCGGTATCAAATAGATGTCCCCCGTCTCGAGCACTTTGGTCTCATCCTCGATGGTGAATGTCAACTCGCCGTCCAGCACGATACCCGCTTGTTCATGCGGATGGGAGTGCGGCGGCACCACGCCATTGGGCGCCAAGTCGACCACCGCGACCATCAACTTTACGCCCCAATAGGTACGCGCGACTATTCCTTCGAAAAGCTCTTTACCCTCGCGCTCATCGGGTGAGTAGAACGGCATAAACGTCTCCTTATGGGCGTTTTTGGTCCACTGCATTCGCGCAGCGAACGACATGGATTGTCCAGTGCCTAACTGAGCAGCGATGGGATCTCGCCGATATTCTCCAGTATCAGGTCCGGAGCCGGCAACGCCAGTGCCGCAGCTTCGCGCGTCGATACGCCTGTGAGCACCACAGCCGCGACCATACCCGCCTCTTTGCCCATCCGGATATCGGTCTCCAGGCGATCTCCCGCCATCAGGCATCGTTCCGCCGGTAAGTCCAGTCGTTCCAGCGCCGTCTCCAAAATGACTGTCGACGGTTTGCCCGCGACAAGTTCGGGTCGCCGCCCGGTAAGTTGCTCCATATAGGCCAGGATTGCACCCGCGTCCGGCACCGCGCCGTCGGGCATGGGGCAGGTGTTGTCGCCATTGGTGGCAAAGTAACGTGCACCCCTCTGTAGCGCTTGGTAGGCCGTATTCATCTTGCGATAGTCCAGCGTCCGGTCGAACGCCACGATCACGGCGTCGATGCCTACCGGCAGAATGACGTCTTTGGGATCCTGGTCTGAAAGCTCGTCTACCACCGTAAGCGACTGACCCTCAAGTTCGGCTTTCAGGTTTGCTTCACCCACCACGTAATAGCGCAACGACGGCTCGTGCGTCGCCAAATAGCGCGCCAGCACAAAGGCAGACGTAATTACGTCTTCTTCGGTGGCCGGAATACCGAGACGCGTCAACTTATTGGCGTAGGCGCTGCGCGGCTCCAGCGGTTTGTTGCTTACGAACAGAACGCGTTTGCCTTGCCTGCGCAGCTCCGCGATGGCATCCACCGCACCGGGCAAGGCCGACTCGCCCAGGTAGACTGTCCCGTCCAGGTCAAACACAAATCCGTCTATGTTGTCGAGAGAGCGCATACTGTTCCTGTCTCACTTGGGGCTGTGGTAAGCCCGGCAGGCCATGTAGGTTGGGTACTACTGGAGTATATCATTTCTCGGTTCGCACTGGGCAACTGAAGCGGATATGGAGCGGATCGCACGTGCGCCTACGCAGCAAATTACGCCGACGGGGCATGTGAATAGTTCCGTATATCGTTCAGGTTACACGCGACAAGACTTGCCGGCTAGAGGCCTCGCCGCGTGGCTATTCGAAATTCG
>JBJYXA010000213.1:0-2431 GCA_046259705.1 Caldilineaceae bacterium | reverse complement strand
CAGCCGCGGGTGACCACGATAGAGTTCGGCACGAGATAGCGCTCGCGCTCGATCAGGTCCCGGCGAATGCGCGGGATACCCTGCAGCGTGCGTTCGTCGCCGACGTAGACGGTCTTCGGTGCACCGCGTCGGAAGTCGGCAAGAAACCGTGGGAACGACGACTCAGCCGGGCCGAGAAAGATGCAATCGGCGTGCGCGGCGGCTTCGTCGGGAAGTGTCGTGACATGCAGCCCACCGAGAATGATGAATACGCCCTTTGCACGATAGTGATCGGCGATCCGGTAGGCGCGATCGGCATTAGTGATGTAGACCTGGATGGCGACGACGTCCGGCGTATCGGACAGGTCCAGCTTCTGCACGTGTTGGTCGACGATCTCGGCATCGTCCTCGTCGTCGAGATAGGCCGCAAGCGTTGCGAGCCCGAGCGGCGGGAACAGGGAGTACTTGATGGGCCGCCAGAACGGGCTCTCTGCCTCGGTGAGCGCCGGCAGAATGAATTTGATCTTCATGTTCGTGGAGCGTAGTCCGTCGACGATGGTCCGAACAGGATGATAGTTGCGTTAATGGCCGAACGGCCGCTTCTGGCCGGTAACCGCCATTTGCCACGCCGTTAGGCCTGAAGCTCCCTCCAGGTCTGCTTCCGACCTCTTACGGCCATTCCTATGCCCAATTGAGTTCACAGTTCGCCAAGAAAAAGGCGTCGCGCCCGCCTCCAGTTTGCAAGCCAGGCAATCGGCACTGTCTTCATTGACTAGAATACTGATCGCGTGGTGGTCGGCGAGCTACGTTCTGACTAGCTCGCCATCTGTCGCACGGGCCGCCTGCTGTAAGCGGGAGTACGTGGTGCACCATCAAATATCGACGCAAGCTGCTGGCGGTATACTAGTGTGCCTGCTGCTGCAAGGCTGTCTGGACACGACCGTTCAGTTTTATGGCCCCGTCACACTGCCTGTCGACGATGGGAACGAGCTTCACATTTCGACATATCCGGCAGATTTTCCCGATCAGGAGGCGCATATACCTTTCCTTTATCGCAGGTTAAGAACACCGGATCAGGTCTATTTCCAGGTGTTCGTCCGCGAGAAAGGCAAGGAGGCCGGCCCTAACCCGAACATTGAATCCATCAAGATTCGCTCGTTCAGCTACCATTTTCCTGGCCAGGAGCCGAGGGAGCTGATCGTGGATTACGACGGCAACTTCTGGATGCAGGGCCAGCCGAACTACGACCCTGGTGGCTCGGAGCCCATCCCCTTTTATGAGCACTGGCACCTTCAGGTACAGGTCGACATGAATGTGAACGGCGTCGACTACAAGTTTGATCAGCGCATCGATGCTAATACCCGACGTAGCTTTCGGCCGCTTATTCTTTGGGCACTGCAATAGATTGAGACTGCTTCCGGCCGCAAGCACCCCTCCTCAGGTGGATGCCGGCGGACTGGGCGGTGAATAGTCGGTTGCCGACCCACAATAGACTGAGCCCATAAGAAATGTAGTTGCCGCGCGGTCTGCTCCCTGGGTTGTTTCCCTGGACAGAGCGCGTGATACGCTCCGCCCAAGCTGTTCGTGCGATATAGACCTTTGTGGGAATCTGGCAGCGACCCCCGCCACGCATCGCCCAAAGTGATTCGTTTCGTTGCACTTGCTTTCGGGATCACCTGGCTGGCCGTATTGCCCCTGGTCCTTGCTGGGGTAGGCGTTGGCCCGGCTGTACCCGCGTGGCTTCATGGCCTTGGCGCACTTGGGCCGATTCTCGCGGCGTATTGGTCAGACCGTGACCATGGGCTGTACGAGGCGCGCGGCCCGTCTGCGATGACCGGTTTCTGGATCGCATGTTCGCTTGCGACACCGGTCTTCTTTTCGCTGATTGCGGTTGCGGTGGTGGCTGCGAGAAGCGCCCCAATCATCGATCCAATCCTGGCGGCAGCCAGCAGACCGGATTGGTGGCTCGACGTGGCCATCGGCTCCGTCCTGTATGGCCTCGGTGAGGAGCCCGGGTGGCGCGGTTGGTTGCTCCCGTGCCTGCAGCGGCGGCATACGGCGGTAGGCGCAACGCTGCTGTTGATGCCCATCTGGGCTGCGTGGCATATGCCGTTCTTCTTCTATCGCTTTCACTTCGATGGCTTCGGCACAGTTGTCGGATTCCTCGTGGCTCTCTTGGCAGGAGCCTTTTGGCTGACGTTCCTCTTCAACAGCACTGGGGGCAGCGTGAAGGTGGTGGCGGCGTGGCATGTCCTTTGGAACGTCGCCAACCTGGCGCTGGCAGCGGTTTCCGCCACTGCAGTAGGGATCTTGAACGCCCTAATGATGGTCCTGGGATTTGGAATTGTTGTCATCTTTGGCCGCGGCGGACTGAGCCTGCCGGGTAGGGCGGCCGATGTTCGGATCTCTCGCCACCAGACTTGAGAACTTCCAGCGGGAGGCCAAAGGTTCA
>JBJYXA010000212.1:0-21541 GCA_046259705.1 Caldilineaceae bacterium | reverse complement strand
TCCAGCTTGCGCATGAGGCCGACCAGGTCCAACACGCCGGTCTCCATGGGCACGCGGCGGTCGTTGTCCATCATTTCGTCCCACGCCGTGTCCTGCGGTGCATCGTTGATGTGCACGGTCACCACGTCGTCGACCGTAATCGTGTCCAGGTCGGCCACGGTGCCGCCCGACGTGAAGAGATGGTAGGCGTCCAGCAACAGTCCTACATTGCCCGTGCCGATGGCGTCTGCCAGCTCCATCATTTCGCTCAACGTGTAGATAAAGTCGTATTCGTGCCCGTCGCGCAGCGTCTTCGGTCCCAGAAATTCGATGCCGAAGCGTACGCCGAAGTCGGCCAGTGTCTGCGCAATTGGCCGAAAGCGCTCCACGTGCCACGCAAAGTTCTCGTCGTACTCGCGCACATCCGACCAAGAGGGCAGCCACGTGGCCGTGCGCGTGCAGCCCAGCGCCACGCCAACAGACGCCAGACGCGGCAACTCGTCCAATTGCGCTTCCCAGACTTCGTCGTTGTTCCACGCCACCGGCAAACCCCATAGCCCGGGCAACACGTTTCGCTCGGCGAACAGGTCATGCACGTAGTCGAGCCCGTGTTCATCCAAGAGGTGGGCGGCTTCGCGGATATCGAAGTCGATACCTGCAAACCCCGTCTCCGCGGCCAGAAGAATGGTAGCGTCCAGCGGGTAGTTACGGATGCCGATCGCGCCGGCGCTTAGATTCTTGAACATTTTCTTTCGCTTTCGTCTTGATAAGGGTTGATGGGCACTCTAGGTAGGTTCTCGCTACGTTGCGAATTCCGCGCGCTACAGGCAGGGGCAAAACCATGTTGGTTAGTTGGTCTAGCAGGCAACCCTCATGTGCTGCTACACAAAGGGTGCTGTGACGTCATGGCCAAGTATACTACGCTCTCAGGCTGCACGCATTACACAATCGCTTTGTCATCACCCTGTCATCACATTGACATTGCGGCGTCCAGAATGCGCTCGCCCGCGCACGTACAATACAGAGGTGCAGGACCTCCCCCGATCCTTCACGTGCCAGCACCAGCCGCAGACAGTCGCCCGCCTGCCAAGAAATAGATAACCCTATGCCATCATCTGACAAGGTCTTCTCACTGGAAGAACGTGTGACCGCCACGGTCGAGAAACGCTATCCGTACGGCCTCTTCGTGCGCCTAGACGACCGTGTACGCGGCTATATCCGGCGGCGCGAGGCCTCCCTCTCGGGTGACATCGATGCCGACACGCTCTTTCAAAGCGGTGAGCGCATCGAAGCCATCGTCATCGGTCTGCCGCGCGACGGCCATCTCTACGAATTGAGCCATGCTAAAGCGCTTCCCGATCCATGGGATCGGATGGGCGTTGCCCTCCGCGCCGGCAATGCCGTACGCGCCACCGTCAAGAACCTGACCGCCAGGGGCATGTATGTCGAAATCGTTCCCGGTGTGCGCGGCTTCGTGCCCCACAGCGAACTGCTCTCCCTGGACCTGGGGGATCCGAGCCGCCTCTTCTGGCGAGGCGACCTAGTTGAGGCGGTTGTTACCGGCTTGGACGTAAAGGAGCGTTTGGTGAAGCTGAGTCTCCGCGGTCGTCTGCAGGAACTGGCGCACGCAGAGGAAGTCTTGCAAACGATGGCCCGCCGGTCCGGTGAGGAAGGTGAAGGTGACGCCCCTCAACCGGCGTTCGCGCGCGTCCACAACGGCGAATCTCACAAAATCGGCCGCGGAAGCACGGCCATTGTCGTCGAAGACGATGTTGCGTTTCGCAACGAACTGGTCGCGTGGCTGGCTAATCGGGGCTTTCGAGCCACTGGTGTCGCCACTATCGCGCAGGCGCGCCACGTCGCGCTCAAGGGCGTAGATGGTGCAAAGCCTGCGCTGGCCATCGTGGACATTCAAGTCGGCGACGACAATGGACTGGACATGGTCGAAGAACTAGCCGGCGCGGACGCGTACACCGACGTGGTCATCATGAGTACGCCTGAAGTGTTGGAACATGAGGCGGCGCGTCTCGAGTCGCTCCCCATCGCGCACGTCCTCGTCAAACCACCGGAAAAGGTGGAGCTTGAGCAGATCGTCGAACGTCTGGTGGCCGGTGAGAATGACTCCCAATGGAAACATACTGTGCGAGCCGCTGGCGACGGTACCAGCGCCGAAGCCGCGACGCGGCCCGCTCGCTCCTGGCAAACGCAGTTGCAGCAACTCGTCGACACGCTAGTATCGCGAACGCGCGCAGATCTTGGTATACTCTTTCATATCGACCCGGCGTCAAATCTGATTGAGATCACAGCGCAGAGCAACGCAAGCAATACCGCAGCTTCGGCTCCGCAAAACAACGCCTTGCTGCAACAACTCCTGGAAAGTCCCGTGGAAGACGTAATCACGGAGCGACGTTCCCTGCTCGAGAGCAGCGCGTCCCAATGCAAGACGGACAAGTACAAAAGGCTGCTCGAGTTCGTGCCCTTTGAATCCGCTATCGGCGTACCCGTGCAGACTTTTGGCGCAACCGACCACGCCCTCTTCCTATTCCGCAGCAGACCGGATGCGTTCAGCCGTTTCCGACTGCGCGATACCCAAGCCGCCGCGGAGCGTTGCGCTTCGGTACTGGAGCGGCGAATGACGGACGAACACCTGCAGTCAAAGGCGGGCATACTCCTGAGCGGGCAATTGGCCTCGATGCTCGGGCACGAGGTGTCGGGCAAAGTCTCCAGTCTGGTATTCACCACGGACAATCTGCTGTATGAGTTGCAGATGTTGCAAGATGAGATGCCGGACATTATGGAATCGCCTGCCTTCTACGAAGTGAGCAGCAGCGTGCGCGCCTTGGCCGCCTCGCATGAAGACCTACGCTCTACGGTGGCACTGTTTGCCCATCTGATTCAGACTGGCGAGACAGGGCCGGTGGACGCATGTGAAGTGGTTGAAGACGCTGTGGCATTGCTCTACCCGATCGCGCGCAAGAGCGGGATCACCATCGTGTCAAAGCTTTCCGATGACTTGCCGATAGTATGGGCAAATCGGCTGCGGCTGCAACAGGTCTTCGTCAACATCATGCTCAACGCGATTCAGCAGATGTCCATGGGCGACCATTTGGGCAATCTGCTCGAGGTGGCGGCGGAGGCGAGCGAGGACGGGGAGAGCAGAACCGTCGTCGTGCGATTCTCCGACCATGGACCGGGAATCCATCGCAGCCGATGGGAACGCATATTCGATCTCGGCTACAGCACGCGCACGGCCTCCGGCGGCTCCGGCCTCGGCCTCTACATCGCCAGGAACCTGGCCGAGTCTTTCGGTGGTGCAGTTGCCGTGGAAAGCAGCTCGATTCTGCTCGGCACCACGTTCGCCGTGACACTCAGAACCTCTCATCCCCCGGAGGAAAACGATGGCCAGTGACGGCCTGCCGCCCACGCCACACACCGTGGCTCATTCTGAGCGTAGCGAAGAATCTCAGCGCAGCGAAGAATCCCAACACCTGGATACCCTTCGCGTCCTTGTCGTGGACGACGACGCCAACTACCGAGAACAACTCCGGAAATTGCTGCAGCGGCAACGTAACTTCGCCGTGGATTCCGTCGCTGGCAGCCAGGAAGCTCTGTCGCTCATACTCGACGAGGACTACCACCTCGACGTGGCTCTCGTCGACCAGTTGCTCATGGAGGGCGTCGACGGCATCGAGCTCGCCCGCCGCGTCAAGATGGCCCGCCCCGACGTCGAGTGCATTATCCTCACCGGAGGCGGCGTGGACAGACCCGACCGTGCGCTGGAAGCGGGCGTGTTCCGCTACCTGGAAAAGGCCGCAACCCGACCCACGGAAATCGCGTCGGTGGTCCGCAATGCCGCTCAGCAGGCCCGGCTGCGCACGCTAAGCCGGCGCATCCTCAGCGAGCATCACTTCGAACCGCTCTTCGAAAGTATCTCCTCGGCGGTGCAATCGCTCACCGGTGCGGACCAGGCCGCCGTCGTTCTCGTAGAGCACGATAACCATGGGGAAGCCAACTGGCGCATATACCCGCGCATTGGGTCTGACCCCGCGCCTTGGGCTAGGCACTTCGCGACCGAGAACCTCAGCAGGCACATCATAGAATCGGGCACGCCTGTGCAGGTTCCGGACGCGGCCGCAGACCCGCGCGTTGCGCCCGAGGTCGTGGCGTCAGGCGTCACCGCCTTTGTCGGCGCGCCCATACCGGCGCGCGACACGAATGTCGGCGTCCTCTACGCGTACAGCCACGGCCCGCAGCGCATCGACCCTTGGGGCACGCTTGCCATGCTGCAGACTTTGGCTGGCCAGGCCGGGCTTGCCCTCTCCAACATCCAAATGCTGCAAGCGCAGGAAACCCGCGCACGCCAATTCAGGCAGCTCTACGATTTGGGCAACGCCCTGACCGAGTCGCTGGAGTTGGACCAGGTCCTCGACCACGTGGCCGACGCCGCCCTCCAGCTTACCGGGGCCGAACGCTGCACCGCGCTGGTCCGCACCGGCGATAGTCCACCTTATGGCTACATACAGCGCGGCGCGAGCGTGACATGGGACGCGTTGCCACCCGTGATCGTCGAGCCGCGGCCCGACGGTTTCATATCCACTTTCTTTGGTGCGGGCAATTCATCTCTCCCACTTGTCAGCGAACGTCCTGGACAAGGTGGGATCCGCCCGGAAGCATGGGCGGCAGGGGTGCGCTCACAGGCAGGGGTCCCCATCGTCTATCTGAACCAGGTGGTGGGCGCGATTTTCGTGCACGCCAACTGCCGGGGCTTCTTTACATCGGATCGTCTGGAGCAATTGGGCTATCTTGCTATCCAAGCGAGTTCGCCAATCCACAACGCCCTGCTCTACCAGGAGGTACGGGACCATCGCAACCTGCTTTCAGCTATGGACGAACACCTTCGCCACGTGCACGGTCAGAAGCAGCCAGAGAAACTGCAGGAAGAAATTGTGCGTCTGGCGGTGGAGATCTTGGACGGCGACTTCGGCGGGCTATGTCGCGTCCGACAGTCCACCAATGACCTCGAGCTGATTGCCAATTGGCATTGCAACGTGAGCGCCAACCCCCTGTACATTCCGTTCGGCGATGGAGCCATTGGCCAGGCGGCCGCGGCCGGCGAGCCACGACTCGAGCGTGAGTATGTGGCTGGTACCGACGAAGTCCTAAATCGTGAAGACGTGGGCACGCTCATCACCGCGCCGTTGCGCCAGGAGTCCGTTGCCCAGGCTGTGTTGTTCGTGGGGCGTCGCACAAGTCGCGAGAATTTCAGTACGCACGACCTGGATATCCTCTCGCGGTTTGCCGAACGCTCGGCGGTGGCGTGGCGCACGTCACAGCTCATGCGCGTAGACCAGAGGCGAACTCGCCAGCTCGAGATCCTGCACCAGATCGGCGACTACCTCCAAAAGGACGAGGATCTGTATCGCATCTACCATGTCGCGCTGACCGGTATAACCGCCGGTTTCGGCCTCGGATTCAACCGCGCCGCTCTTCTGCTGCTAGACGAGGATCATCAGGTGCTCGAGGGCAAGATGGGCATCGGCGATCTGGAATACGAACAGGCCAAGCGTTCCTGGCAGGCCGACCGCTCACACCACACCGACAATTTCCGCTCGTACGTGAGCGCGCTGGAAAACAATGACCTGGCGAAGTCTATGCTAGAACAGCGCATTACGGTGCTGAGACTGCGTGTCGATGATCTGGACAGCGACGTCTTTGAACAGGTCCTTGCCTTCGGACAATCGTCCGTCCTAACGAGCGGGTCACAATTGAGTCGCCTGCCCGCTCAGTTCATCGAGGCCTTTGCGCCACATGCGCCGCTGGCTATCGTGGCCCTGCGTGCTCGCGAGGAAGTGATCGGACTCCTCGTCGTCGACAACAAATTCACGCGCGCGTCCATTACCGAAGAAGATATCGACTCCCTGGAGACGTATGCCAATTCCATCTCGGTCGCGGTGGACTCTACAGTACTCATGCAGCGTACCGTACGCGCTGAGCAAGAGCTGCGCTCCCTATTTCGTGCCAGCAATACGCTGCTTACGAACTTGAACGCAGACGACATCCTGGAGCGGGTGGCGGAACAGGCGAGACTCGCGGCTGGGGCCAGCAATGTCAGCGCCGTTCTTTTCGACGCCGCCGGCGAGCCGCGCGAACTTATCACCGTCGGCGAACTCAAGGGCGCCAAGGTACACGAAGTAGCCCGTCCAGCCGGCCTGTCCAGGCAAGTAATGCGCACCGGCGCGATCGCCAAATTCGAAGACGCCGAACTGGAACAAGACGAGCTGGATCTGAACCCCACCCTTATCGGCCGCGGTATTCTGGCTGGCCTATGCCTGCCCATGATGCTGGAAGGCAGGCCCATCGGCGTGATCTGGTACCACTTCGAGCACCCGCGCACGTTCGTCGACCAAGATGTCCAGACCTTTGGCCTGTACACGAACCAGGCGGTCCTGGCCTGGAAGATCGCGCAACGCATGACCCGACTTGAGCGCCTGCGCGCGGCAACTCAGTCCGCGGCCCGCGTCGCGGCCATGGGCTATGATTCAGAGCTAACGCTGAATGCAGTCGTCAATGAGATGCGCTTCGTATTTGGTTGCGACAGCGTCATCCTGTATACCTACGACGCCAAGACCGACACCCTGGGCTTCCCACCGGCCATGGCGGGGGTAAAGAACGAAGAGGCGGTTCTGCGCGGCGGCCGCGTCAAACCGGCCTCTCCTGTCCACGCCGTCATGTGGCAGAACGACGTGTACTGGGCAGACGATGCGCAGAACGACCCCGTACTCTCGACAGGTACATTCGTGCGTCGTGAAGGGATCGTCTCCGCTGCCGGCGTCCCGCTCCTTGTGGGACAGCAGCGCGTGGGCGTGATGTTCGTCAACTTCAGACGGCCACATGCCTTCGATGACGATGAGCGCGATGACATTCGCCTCTTTGCCGACCTCGCCGCCACCATCATCCACAATGCTCAGATTTATGTCGATTTCCGCCAACTACAGGGCAATGTCGGTTCCCACACGGCCTGGGCCTGGATGCGCATGGTTCGCTTGACTTGGAGCCACACTATCCGCCGCGAAGTGGGCACGCTTAGGCTGCAAATGAAGCTCTTGAACGACCAGATCAGCCGGCTGGACGGCGCTGCAGACGCTGTCGATCGTTTGCGCAAGATCGAGAAGGCCATCACGGTCATACGCGACACCGCCATCATCGAAGAACCGTCGGACCAGGAGACGGTTGCCGATGTCGGACTCAACGACCACGTACGCGCCTATGTGCATGACAAGCGGCAGAGCTCGCTCTATGCCGACATCGAGATCGACTCGTCGCTGGCGCCCGAACTCGACGGCGTCACCATGCGCATCCACCCGGTATGGCTGCGACAGGCGTTCGACATCGTATTCGAGAACTCGGTACGCGCGATGAAAACGGCCAATGGTCGCGCTGCGAACGATCGCGCTTGCCGCTTCACCATCGGTACCTACATGCGGGGAAGGACCATCGGCGTATCTTTCCGCGACACGGGCCCGGGCATTCCCAACGACGAGATCCCAAAGCTGTTCCGGCAGAATATCGCCAAGGCAAGAGGCCATCCTGGAGCGGGCGTAGGCTTGCTTATCGCACAGGCTATCGTCAACACCTATGGAGGCGAGACCTCCCTGCGCGATACCGGTCCCGGCGGGACGGAGATCCTTTTCGAATTCTCCGACGTAGCACAGTACGAGGACAAGCGGTTATGAATGGCGATAACCCAGTACGGCGGAGAAAAGTCATCCCTGCGCAGTCGACCGTCAAGCGCAGAACCGTCCTTTCCGCGAAGGCAAAATGCATCGCACACTCTACGAAACGGTGCCGCCTGGACAGCAGCCACCCGCCACCTTCATCCCCGTGCAGGCAGGGATCATCTGGCCACCACACCCATCGGTTCGCCTCAAGGGCACGGACAATCACGGGCCGGCCGCATCACGAGTCGACAACACCAGCGTTGCCCAGAACAATCGCAATAGCCCTCGCCTAAGCCGAAGGACACACGTAGCGTGAACCCCCAGACCATCCTCTTCGTCGAGAACGACACCGATTACCGGGAGGCCCTCTCCGAAATCCTCGCCGGCGAAGGTTATCGCGTACTCGAAGCGCCGACCATCGACGTGGCGTGGCGCCATCTCCGACGAACGAATATCCACCTAGCCATCGTCGACGTGCGCATGACGCCGGAAAGCAGCCCCGACGACGACAGCGGCCTCGTTTTCGCAAGGGACGACCGCATCCAGATGATGCCTAAGATCATCCTAACCGCCTATCCCAGTCGCGAATCTATGCGCCACATGGTGCGCCCCACGCCGGACACCCAGCCGCCCGCCATTGACTATCTGGCCAAGGATGACGGCGCCGATGCCATCCTGGAAGCCATCGCCAATGCCTTCGATGAATGGGTGCGCATCAACCGCCAGTTGCCCATTCGCTGGCGCGATCAGATCGGCTCGTTCACCAATCTGGCTACGCTCATCGACCCCAACCCTGCCGGTGACATGTTGGGTGAAATGAGCGCGGCCCTCGAAGACCTGTTCCGCAGAATGTTTCGTGACAGCGCACAGGTCACCATCGGCCGGACACTCGCGCGCCGCGGCCAACGCGTCTTCCTAGAGGTAGAAGCACACCCGCATTCTGGCGGCACGGAGCAGTGCATCGTCGTCTGCGGCGAACGCCGGCAGGTGCTGCGCGAGCTGGAATTGCACGAACGATACGCCCCCAAGACCGTGTCCACCGGCGACCTCACCGCAAAGACGCAGGTCGATGGCGTTCACTTTGCCGCGGTCGAATATGAACCGGTGGGCATCGCAGACCAGCAGGTGGCTTCCTTCCGCGACTACTATCACCGGCATACTGCGCCGGAAATCCAGGCGGCAATCGATCAACTGTACAACGGTACCCTGCGTCGCTGGCACGCGGGCGACCGCGACGCATGCAAAGGCGATGAAGCCGAAGCCGCCATGCGCAAGTGGTACCGGTACGCAGGCGAGGGGCGCGAAGCTGAACAGTGGCGCAACATCGTGGACTTCATCCTGGATTCGGCCATGCACAACGGTCTCGCTCATGTAGAGCCCGCCGGCGATCGCATACGGCTCGCCCTGCCCGACGGAAGCGAGCTGTCCTTCCCGCGGCCGTATCTACCGCAGCCGTGCTGTTTCCAGGGACTAGCCACCATTTGCGCTGCGGTGCACGGCAATGTCGACGTCGACTCCCTGCTCATGAGCCCGCGTGGGCTGTCATGGCTGCTGGATTTTGGTGACGCGGGTGCGGGCCCTGTCTTGGTAGACTACGTCCGTTTCGAATGTCAGATCGCCGTCGACCTGGTCGAGGGCGTTGACGTGGGCGAATGGTGCGCGTTTATGGCCAATCTCCTGGATGCGGACAGCCTAGACGCCGAGTTTGGCGAAACAGCAAACCCGATTCTTCAGAAGGCGTACGCGGCCATCGCGCAGATCCGCGGCATTGCCATGGCGCTGGTCGACAAAGATATTCGTCCCTACCTGGTCGGTCTCTATGCGTGCCACGCCCACCGCATGCTGGGCATCGAGCGGAATATCCACTATTCGCCGGCCGAACTGACGCCCTATTTCCGGAGCATGCTGGCGGCAGGCCATTTGCGCCAGCGCATCGAAGACGCGACGACGTCGAGAGAAGGTGTACTGCGGCCGAATGAAGCGCAGACCGGCCTCTGGCTGGACGAGGACGCCCGAGTGGCGTGGGTAGACGGGCAGCTCGTGGAACTTACTCAGCAGGACTACAAACTACTCCGCTATCTTACCCAGCATCCAGGTGCGGTGTGCGAACGAAAAGACCTTGTAGAGCAAGCTTTGGAGGAACCGTTCGAAGACCTGGAAACCGAGCGCGGTCGCATCAACGCCGCCATGCATCGCCTGATCGTTAAGATTGAACCTGCCCCCGAAGCCCGGCGCTACATTCACACGGTCGCCGGCCACGGTTACCGCTTCGTTCCCTAGCGCGTAGCCGCCAATCACGACTCAAATCTCTACTGTCATTGCTCTGTGAGGGCGCTGTCATCGCGCGCCTCCGGCTGTTGGCGGAATGTACGCGCGCGTAATCGTACTGGCAGCCCATACGCCGCACTCCTGCGCGATCATTTAGTCGTGGGACGGAGGCAATGGGAAGCACTCACTTGGGCCAGAGAGGAGGGAGGAACATCTATGAACGGGCTATGGAACTTATTGCTCATCCTGGTCATACTCCTCGTCGCGCTTGGACTGGTGATCGGTGCGAGCGAACTGCTGAACCCGGAAATGGGCCACGCCGAAGCGGTCCGCCTCGAGATGCGGACAGAGTTAGAGCGGCAGGAAAAACAGAATCATCTTGACCGCGAGCGCCAGGAAATAGAGGCTCGGGCTCACGCCCAAGAGACTCGCCGGCAAATTCTGGAAGAAGCTGCGGGACCACTGACACTGGTGACCGCCGGATGCCTGATAATGCTGACCCTGGCGGCCTGCTACAGACTAGTAGCCGGCGGAGGAAACAACCGCAACGGTGGCGGAGGCGCACCTCCCACCCACCACCAGCCGCCGCAAGGTCCGACTGCCCACGCAGCTCGCCCGGGCGGTACGCAGGTGAGCTACGCTGCGGACCTCCCGCACTGGCAGCCGCCGGATGGGCGCCCGTACAGAGCGCAGCAGGCCAGAAGAATCAACGGGCACACCCGGCAATAGCCGGCTAACACAACCGAGACAAGTCACGAAGGAGCCCGCCATCGGAGAAGGACGGCGGGCTCCTTGTCGCTCATTTCCGTGGATCGTTCAGACAGTCATCATGGGCGGCACACTGCATCCGCGCCGAACCACATTCCGCCTATCTGAGTCGTCACTCAGAAAAGGATTCCACAACACACCTTCGATAAAGCGCTCGGATTTGTCAAATGAAATTGTGATGACTATAACCTTCCGCAAAGTACTTTGGCACGATTCGCATACCGGCCGCCGATTCTATTCGGACGGCGCTCATGGACGGGATAACCGAGGCCATCGTTCTTGCTTCGCGCGCTCGGCGACGCTGCGTCCGCCGCGCTTGATTTCAGCACTATCGCTTGCCACTCGTCGCCTCCGCGCCATCCGCGCGCTTCAACTTCCACCCAAACCGTCCTACCTTGTACAATATACCCCGTCTACACCGGCGCGAGCTACGCCATCAGGAATACGCCGCATGGATGCATTACTGATCACAGACAACTTCCAGGATGAGGCCTTCCTCACGCAAGTCATACGCCTTGCCGGCATGATTGCGCACACGGCGCATGAGCTGGGTCTGCCGCTGGAACGTTGGGACGAAGAGCCGGCCGATTTCATCATCCTGGCCTTGCGCCGGCCCACTCCCTTGGAGGCCGTTCGCGAGGTGCGGCGCATAGCCATCGTTCCGCTCATCGTCATCGTCGACCGCATCACCGAGGATGAGCATGTAACGCTGCTCGACGCGGGCGCCGACTGGGTGAGCGAAAGGCCGTACAGCGCCCGCCTACTAGTCGGGTACGCCAAAGTCCTAGCGCGACGTGCCTTTGGCGTCACCCGTACGAGCCTGCCACTGCTCAGCCATGAGGAATTGCAGCTCGACCCTGCCGCACGCACCGTACGCGTCGGCGAGAACCAGCCGCAGCGACTCAGCCAGCTCGAGTTTCGCCTGCTGCATACCCTGATGGTCCACCGCGGTCAGGTACTGCCCACCGAAACCATCGTTGAACACGTATGGGGCTACACCGGTGAGGGCGACCGCAGCCTCGTCCGTGGTCTCATCAACCGCCTGCGCATGAAGATCGAGCCCAACCCCAACAATCCCCAGTACATCCGAACCGTCCCTCGCGTCGGCTACATCTTTGGCGACGAGTGACAATCGGACACAGATTGACGCTGATCTAGCTGATTTTTGCCCATCGTGCACGCGAACGGACTCAGGCGTGAGTCGGTCTGCGCAACATCTCTGCTTCGACAGGATATGAGACGCAGGGCCGGCAGATTTTGGCCAAATGTTCGGTTCGACGCGCTTCAGAAAGCCTTTCTTCGACAACGAGGCTGCTTCACAACTCCACAAACACGCCATATGTTGGGTGAAGGGGCCGCCCGCCAGTCGGCCATCAGCGTAGATCTGCCACACCTGTGAAAATCAGCGCCCAATCATTCCGCGTGTAAATTGTACAAATCACGCCCATTCTCGCACGCATCTGCAACGATTCTTTCCACACGCCTTCCATCTGACGCGACTATCATATCGATCACGCGGAACGCAATCGACCGCGTGTATTTCAACTTGTCAATGTATTGCGATTGGAGATCAACCATGAATACCATCGTGTGCCTGGACTGCGATCGAAAAATCGACGTCGACGGCCGCCATTCTGTCGGGGACATCATCAAGTGCCCCAACTGTCACACCGAGTTCGAACTTGTCAGTATGAATCCTCCCGCCATTGGATGGTTCTACGAGGATGATTATGACGATGACGACGATTATGACGATGACGATGATGACTACGAATACGATGACGACGACGATGAGTACGATGACGATGACGACGAATACGAAGAATACAGCGTGCGTTCGTCACGTCAGTGGTCCTCATAGCGTGGCCACACGCATATGACCGCCGTCCGCTAGGGACTGTTCTCCCGCGGCCTCCCCGCTACGTCTGATATGAATCGCCTGCGCGTTGCGCTCCTCTATAACCTGCAACACCCGATTATCGCCGATCCCGATGTGCCGTCGGACGTGATCGCCGGCCAGGATCGGTTGGAAACGGTCGATGCAGTTGCGGATGCGCTGAGCGGAGCCGGCCATACGGTCATCCCGCTCGAGGCCGACCACTCCTTGCTCGACACCATACGCCAGGTCAACCCGGACATCTGCTTCAATATGGCGCGCGGCAGAGAGGGCGCCGACCGTGCGTCCTACGTGCCTGCGTTGTTGGAGATGCTGCACGTCCCCTACACGGGTTCGGGCGTCATGAGCCACGCAGTGTCGCAGAACAAGGCAACGGCCAAACGCATTTGGTCCGACCAAGGGCTGCCTACGGCCAGCTTCCAGGTAATGCACGACGAGAGCGAATCCCTCTCGCCTGCGCTGCGCGGCGTACCGCTCTTTGTCAAGCCCCTCTACGAAAACGCAAGCACGGGCATTGGCATAGACGCCATCGCTTGGGAAGAGGCGCAGGTGAGGCGCCAGATCGCCTGGATAGTAGAGAGTTACCATCAACCGGCGTTAGTTGAGCGTTACTTGCCGGGACGAGAGTTCTCGGTCGCGATTCTCGGCAATGCAGACAGCGCCGGGCATTCCGCAAACGCGAGACTTATCGAAAGCGCTGGGCCCGTCCTCGGCCCCGAAGCATCCGGCCGTAGCGGCGGTGCTGGATCTGTTGCGGCCCATCGTCCTGACCACCGTCACGGCTACCGCACGCTGCCCGTGCTCGAAACCGTCACTATGGCCGACCTGAACGCGCAGCACCACAGGGGCGCTCCGAGCCCGGAATGGGGTAGGGAAGAGCACTCGCAGACGCAAGTCTGTCCAGCGTCCGTGCCGGACTTGGCCGGCGCACTGCAGGATCTCGCGGTTCAGGCATTCGAGGCAGTCAGCGCCGTCGATATGGCGCGGGTGGATTTCCGCTGTGACGCCAGCGGCGCTCCGTTCTTGCTCGAGATCGACACGCTGCCAACCTTGGATGGGAACCAAAGCCGTTTCGTGCGCATGGCGGAAGCCGGCGGATTATCGTTCGCCATGCTCATCAACGCTGTTCTCGGGCTAGCGGCCAGGCGTTACCGGCTCGACATAGGACTGCCCGAGAAGGTGGCAGGGGAGGGTTCTGGAATACAGGGGATCGAAGTGACGTCGATGCTCTCCTATTGAATTGCCAATGGACTGGCGATCCGAGAAGGGGATGGACCTGTCAGTGCAATTGTCACCCTTAGCAAAGCGAAGGTTCTGTGCACCAGGTCCATAAGGCGCTTCGCTAGCACTCAGCGTGATCGTTGCGGGGCAGCCCCCAGAAGCAGCGGAAACGTCCGGCACATAGGACCCCTGTAAATAGTTGGCCAGGAATCATGTGAGGCCGCTGCGGATTCCTGGAGTCCCGCCTCCAAAGGAAGGCGGGCTAGATCGCGTGAGCAACTGCACGCGTCAGCGTCCGAGTCCGATCGAGATTCAAAGAACAGGTAGTTTCACAAGCACAATTTAGGAAGGATTGAACAATGAAGCTAAAGCCACTAGGAAACCGCTTAGTAGCGCAGCCAATAGAAGACGACGAACAGACGAGTTCGGGCATTTTCCTGCCCGAGACCGCAAAAGAAAAGCCGCAGCGGGGTACCGTGATCGCTGTAGGTCCCGGCGAGCGCTCCGACGAAGGCGAACGGTTGCCCATCGACGTCAAGGTGGATGATACGATCATCTTTGCCAAATACGCGGGCACCGAAGTCAAAATCGACGGCAAGAAATATCTGATCCTCAAGGAGACCGATGTGCTTGCCGTGGTTGAGTCTGCCTGAAGCAACGCTGCCCGAGACAAAGGGCACCATCCGAATTGAAAGCAATTGAGGAGAAACAATTCCATGGCAAAACAAGTACTATTCGGCAGCGAAGCACGCCGCCAAATCAGGATCGGCGTCGATGCACTTGCCAACTCGGTCAAGACCACACTCGGCCCCAAAGGCCGCAATGTGGCGCTCGATAAGAAGTGGGGCGCGCCTACGGTTACCCACGACGGCGTGACAGTGGCCAAAGATGTCGAGTTGCAGAACCCGTTCCAGAACATGGGCGCGCAACTCCTGAAGGAAGCCGCCACCAAGACGAACGATAGCACCGGCGACGGCACCACTACGGCTACGGTCCTGGCCCAATCCATGGTAAATGAGGGCCTGAAGAACGTGGAAGCAGGCGCCAATCCCATGCTCATTAAGCATGGCATCGAAGCCGGCCGCGATCTCGTCGTGCAGGCGCTGCGCGACATGGCCACCACCGTCACCGGCAAGGAGAAGATCGCCCAGGTAGCCAGCATATCCGCCGCCGATTCAGAAATTGGCGACCTCATCTCCGAGGTAATGGATAAAGTCGGAAAGGACGGCGTCATCACGGTCGAGGAGAGCAAGGGTCTGGCCTTCGAGACCGAGTACGTAGAAGGTATGCAGATCGACCGCGGTTACCTGAGCCCCTACTTCGTCACCAACACGGAGCGCATGGAGGCAGAACTCCAGAACCCGTACGTTCTGATCTACGACAAGAAGATCAGCAGCGCGCAGGACCTGCTTCCTCTGCTCGAGAAGCTGTTGCAGATTGGCCGGCGCGAGCTGGTCATCGTGGCCGAGGATGTCGACGGTGAAGCGCTGGCGACGCTGGTGCTCAACAAGCTGCGCGGCACCCTCAATGCGCTGGCGGTCAAAGCGCCCGGTTTTGGCGACCGCCGCAAGGCCATGCTGCGCGACCTGGCCGTTCTCACGGGCGGCACGGTTATCAGCGAAGAACTTGGCCGCAAAATAGAAAGCGCCACGCTCGACGACTTGGGTCAGGCCGACAAAGTCGTAAGCGGCAAGAGCGAAACTACCTTCGTCGGTGGCCACGGATCCGCCGATGCCATCCATGGCCGCATCGGTGAGATTCGCGCCGAGATCGAGGCCAGCACCAGCGACTACGACCGCGAAAAGCTGCAGGAACGGTTGGCCAAACTCTCAGGCGGCGTTGCTATTCTACGCGTCGGTGCAGCCACCGAGACCGAGCTGAAGGAAAAGAAGCATCGTGTCGAGGACGCACTCAGCGCCACGCGCGCGGCCGTCGAGGAGGGCATCGTCCCGGGCGGAGGTGTGGCCCTCATTAAGGCGATCCATGCTCTGGACGGCGTGGAAATGAGCGGCGACGCCGGCACCGGCGTCAAGATCCTGCGTCGCGCCCTGGAGGAGCCCTTGCGCATGATCGCTTCCAATGCCGGGCTGGACGGTTCCGTGGTCGTCGAGAAAATACGGGACCTGCAGAGCAAGGGTGAATCCACGACCGGCTATGACGTGATGGCAAACAGCTATCGCGACATGCTCGACGCTGGCATCATCGACCCGGTCAAGGTCACGCGCAGTGCGTTCGAGAACGCCTGTTCCATCGCTTCTATGATCCTGACGACGGAAGCGCTGGTCACAGATATCCCGGAGCCAAAGAAACCGGCCCCCGCCGGCGGCGGCTATGACGACATGATGTAGCCGTCCGTGTGCGCGTGAAGCGCCGAAGGAAAAACGGAGTTTCTGAACGCATGCTATGCCTGACCAACAGCATTCCAGAAACTCCGTTTTTTTGATCTCTGGCCGCCGCATGCCAAGCCGGATTCACAGGATTCCAGAAACAACCTTTTTGTCATCGGGAGAATGCTCATGACGAACACGACATCCGCCACGCGTAGTGTGATCCGAGAGGCCGGTGAATGGACGCCGGTACCACCACTACATGCCGGTCCCGAAATGGCTGCCTTGCGCACCTTTCTCTTCGATTGTGTTTGGACCGGCGACATCTCGCCAAACGGCATGGGGCCTGGTTCGCCACGGATGAGCGCGATGGGAAAGGCGAGGTTCTCACCCATCCTCGACGGCGCATGGATCGCCTGCGACTGTGAACAGGATCAGTTCATCGCCGACCGAAAAGTGATCACGTGGAAAGCCCACTTCGTCGTCGGCTGGGACCCACGAGGGAACTCGTACAAACTCCTCTACGCCGACAACAACGGCAGTTCCACCCTTATGCAAGGACGCATCGACGACGCCAGCTTTATCTGTGAGACTGCAGGCGACGATGCCGTTCAACTTCGCCTGACTTGGACTTTTCTCGGCAACAACGAGGTCGAATGGCGAAACGAATGCTCGATTGACGGCGGTCCCTGGTTTCTGATCGAGAACTATCGTTGCACGCCTGAATGAGTCAGAACGTCCTCCGTGTCAAGAAATGAAAAGGTAGTATGAAATGACCAACCAGAACTTGCTCAAAACAGCCAATCCTGCTGACGGGATGGGCGAAGACAGTACGGTCCAGCTACCTCGGCAGGAGCGGCGTCAGGCCCGACGGGCGAACCGCCGCAGCGGCGAGTGGAGGTGGATGGGCGGAATGCTGCTCATCGGCTTGGGCGTGCTATTCCTTCTGCAGAATGCAGGATTCTTTACGCAATTTGCCAATTGGTGGGCACTGTTCCTGCTCTTGCCGGCGGCCGGCACGCTGTCCACTGGACTGGCAGCTTACCGGCGCCAGGGCAACCACTGGACACAGGACAGTATTGGTCCCGTATTGGCTGGGCTACTCTTCCTGGGATTGACAATGGTGTTTCTTTTCAATCTCAACCTCAGCTTGTTCGGTCCATTGCTGTTGATCGGCGCAGGCGTGCTTGTATTAGTAGCGGCACGCTAGGAGCGTATCGACTTGGACAGGGCGCTGGCGACGTTCGTACTCCTGAGTGTGCTGAGCTTCGAGACAGAGTCCTGGTGTTGGCAGATGGGCAACCCGTTGACTTGATACGCGATAGGAGGCTTATACAAAAGACTTAGTTTGATCCTGCGGCCCTCCAGCCCTCGTCGATACCTAGTCCTGTCGATCGTCGCACATTTGTGAATCAGCAAAGGGGCTTATCATGCTGCGCAAAATCCTACTCGTATGCGGCATTCTGGCGGCGGTTCTATTCGTCGCATCCGATATCCTCGCCGCCGTCAGTTTTGAGGGCTACAGCTACACCTCTCAATCTATCAGTGAGCTCAGGGCGCTTGGAGCGCCCACGAGACCGATGTTGGTCAGGATACTTTCTGTGTACGCGCTGCTTGAGATCGGATTTGGCTGTGGCGTCTGGATGTCAGCCGGATCCAAGCGCAGCCTGCGGATCACGGGTGCACTTATCGTTGCCCTGGGATTGCTAGATCTGTCGGCGTATTTCTTCCCCATGCATCTACGTGAGGAAATCAGCACGTCCGGTCGCTCACCGAATGAAGTATTCCACATGGCAGGGACGGCGGTCACGGTGCTTCTGTTTTTCGCGATCATTGGCTTTGGGGCAGGAGCCAGTGGAAGATGGTTTCGCACCTACTCCTACTTGACCATCTTGGTGCTCCTGTCATTCGGTCTGTGGGCGTCCATGGGCGTACCTCAGCTTGAGGCCGGATTGCCTACGCCGTGGATGGGGCTGAAGGAACGCACCAACGCCTACGCCTACATGCTGTGGATGGCCATGCTAGCGATAGTGCTCTTGCGCACTCAATTCGCTGCGACCGCCGTTGGATCTTTACCCGACATAGGCGCAGGCCAGCCCCGGCCCTTGACTCATAGTTAGCGTCTGGAGAGCATCAACGTTCTTGGCAGAAACGAATATCCCCGGGCGTGCATCCGACGAAACGGAAGGAGGGCATGATGCAGACTGAGTCATTTGTCTATCGGCACCCGATATGGATCTTCTACCTGCTGGTGTTCGCCATTTCATGGGGAGGGATCTTGGTCGTGGTCGGTCCTGGCCGGGTGCCCGGCACCCCGGAGGAAGTGAATGCATTGTACCCTTACGCGATATTGGCGCTGCTTGCCGGACCAAGCGTGTCTGGAGTCCTAATGACCTGGCTAATGCAAGGCAGTACAGGACTGGGTACGCTTGTCTCCCGGCTGGTACATTGGCGCGTGCGACCGCGCTGGTATGCGGTGGCCCTCCTGACCGCCCCACTAGCAGTGTTGGCGGCCCTCTTGCCACTGTCCTTGATTTCTCCTGTCTTTCTGCCCGCCATCGTTACGACGGACGATCGCTTTTCGCTGCTAATCATGGGCACAGCCGTGGGGTTGGTCGGCGGATTACTGGAAGAACTCGGCTGGACAGGCTTCGCCGTTCCTGAGCTACTGCGCCGTTACCGCGTACTGCGCACCGGGCTGATCGTGGGCGTGCTATGGGGCACTTGGCATCTCTTAATCACGTACTGGATCAGCGGCGATGCTACCGGTACGTCTTCGCTGGCTGTCTTTCTACCCTCTCTGGTCGCGTCCTACGGGGAGCTACCGGCATACCGGGTGATCATGGTCTGGGTCTACGATCGGACAAGGAGCCTGCTCTTGGCGGTGCTCATGCACGCGAGCCTGATCTTCAGCACGCTCTTCGTGCTCAACTCTGTAACCACCGGCGCGCCAGCCGTGATATGGCACGTAATATTGGCCGTTGTGTTGTGGATTGCCGTCGGAGTGATCGCAGTAGCCAATGACGGGCATCTATCACAGCCACTCACGCCCGGGCCAAGCTTTGGCCCACTCGGGCTCAAGCCCAGGAGCACCTAGGACAATTGGTCCACGGTCCGAAAACTAACGCCATATCGAGATTTGACCGATACACGCCCGTGCCCGGGTCGATATGGCTGCACCATTCGGCGACACGTGTGTCCGCGCTCCGGCATTTGCATCGGCCGCCATCGACGCAGCTTGCCTTTTTTGGAGCAAGACGGTTGCCGAGACGATCGATGCTCTTCCGCAAGGAGGTGTTTCGTGTCAGCATTCACAGCCGTGGTAAAACGGCATGCTGTGGCGTTCTACTTCGTGCTCACAATCGCGATTTCGTGGACCGGTCTGGTCGCCGTGGTCGGTCCGGGTGGTCTCCCACTTAGCTGGCAGCGATTCGAGCGGCTTGGCCCCATACTGTATTTCGTCGCCTTGGCCGGACCATTCTTCGCCGGGATCTTGATGACCGTGCTCACCAGCGGACGGACCGGCCTCCGCGACATTCTCCGCCATTTGCGGCGATGGCGCGTAGGCGTGCGCTGGTATGTGGTCGCGTTCTTGCCCACACTCGTCCTAGCGGCCGTCTATCTCGCACTTGCCATCTTCTCACCCGACTACGTACCGACCTTCGTCACGACGGATGGGAAAGCTGGCTTTCTGCTGATCACCCTTGCTATCAGCTTGCTCTTCGGATTCTTCGAAGAGATCGGCTGGACTGGATTCGCCGTTCCCAGGCTACTACCGACGCACGGCGTGGTAGCAGCGGGGGTCGTTGTGGGCCTGGTTTGGGGAGTTTGGCACTTTCCGCTGTTCTGGGAAAGCGATTCGTTCTCCGGAGCGTTGCCCATCGTCATCCTCGTGGGCCGCCTCATCTTCTGGCTCCCGGCCTTCCGTGTCCTGATGGTGTGGGTCTACGATCGTACAGAGAGCCTCCTCCTGGCGGTACTCATGCATGCAAGCCTGGTTGCCGCCCAGCTAACAGTGACGTCACAGGGGCAAGAAGGAGCGGCGCGCCTGATAGGTCTCGTCGCACTGGGTGCGGCATTGTGGCTTTTTGTCGTCGCCGTCGTCGTTGCCAACCATCGGCACGGTAAGCGCCCGCTCGTCGGTGCGGTCAGTGCATAGGGCATCAAATGTGTCGGCTGGAAAACAGTCGCCCAATCTAGGTAACAGGAAAAAAGGGCAACTAAATGCGAGAGTTCCGAAATCGGGTTGCGGTTGTTACGGGGGCCGCCAGCGGAATCGGGCGCGGGATTGCCCGACGCTGTGCGCAAGAAGGCATGAAGGTTGTGTTGGCCGACATTGAAGGGCCGGCATTGGATGAGGCCGCGCGGGAACTCCAGAACGGCGGGCATCCTGTTATCTCCGTCATAACGGATGTCTCCAAAGCCGGCGACATCGAGGCACTTGCCAATCGCGCGCTGGACGAATTCGGCGCGGTCCACTTACTGGTCAACAATGCCGGCGTCGGCGTCGTCCGCGCCTCTTGGGAACACACACTGCTTGACTGGCAGTGGGTGCTGGGCGTCAATCTCTGGGGCGTCATCTATGGCGTCCGTACCTTCGTACCCATCATGCTCGCCCAGGACACCGATTGTCATGTCGTCAATGTCTCGTCGATCTCCGGCCTGATTGTGGGTCCAGGCTCATCGGCCAGCTACAACGTCAGCAAACACGGAGTCGTCTCGCTATCCGAGACACTCTACTATGACTTGGCTCTGCGCAGGTCCAAGGTACACGTATCAGTTGTCTTTCCCTACTTCGTCGACACCCGCATATTCGATGCGGCCCGCAATCGCCCGCAAGCCCTGCGTAACGATCCTGACCTTGAACGCGCGTTGCCCCAGGACGAAGCGACCATTGCGGCCGGACGTCAGTCTGCGCGGGAGGGGATGTCGCCGGACCAGGCCGCAGAAATCATTTTCGGCGCGATCCGCGACGAGCGGCTATACGTTTTCACGCACCCGGAAACCAAAGAGTGGGTGCGGCAGTGCATGGAAGGTCTCATCGCAGAGGCGAATCCGCCACTGTTCGACGCGTAGCGGCCCGGTAACATCATCAAATGATAGAACGATCACCCTTCGGTGACACTATCGTTTGACTGCACTCGCTGACCGCATTTGCCTACCGGTGATGCACTAACCCGCGCCCCTGTAGCGTAACTCGTATGGGGTTCTCACCGTGGCGGGCCATCCCTGCCCTCGCGGCGTCATGCATGTCGCCTCGGGGCAGAGATGGCCCGCTACTTCATTTCTTCCTCACTTGCGCATGGTCACGAAGCGGTTGTGAACCGCCAGCGGCCATGACTACCTGAGCACGAACGGTACGT
>JBJYXA010000211.1:0-15071 GCA_046259705.1 Caldilineaceae bacterium | reverse complement strand
TGAGATTGAGCCAGATGGTGATGGCGGCGATGACAATAGCGAGCGCATACACGCCGTCGTGTATAAACTGATAGACCAGCCAGATGGTGATGGCGTCGATGAATGCCAACACACCCAGACGGAGCACCAGCGATGGCATGTTGACGGATTTCTTCTCGGGGGGCGCGCCCGCGCCCCCCGATGCTGCCTGGGTCATGGCAGTCATGTTCTACTGTCCTGCAATGGCTGCTTCGACCTGAGCCTGAGCGTTATCCAACGCCTCCTGCGGGGTCTGCGTCTGGTTACTGATCAGTTGCATGGCGTCACCCCAAGCCTGCCACACTGAGTTCATCTCCGGAATGTTGGGCATTGGGCTAGCCGTCTTTCCAGCCTCCATGAATGCGACCAGGTCAGGATCGTCCATCACGTCAGCAAGGGGCAGGAAGGCCGAAGGTCGCGGATCATTGTCGTAGATAGCCTTGAGCGTGTCTTGGTTGGCGACGATCTGCTGCAGGAACGTCTGTGCAAGCAATTGATTCTCGCTGAACGCGTTGACCATGAAACCGCGCACGCCGAGGAACGGCGAGCCAGGCTGTGTCTCTGCGGGGATGGGTGCAATGGCATAGGGAATGCCCGCCTCGCGGAAGCCGCCCAGCGCCCACGGGCCGCTGATGATCATGGCCGCGTCGCCATTCTGGAAGGCCGACAGCAACAGGCCGCTGTCGATATTGGCGCCTGGGTCCAACAGTCCATCCTTATACATACCGTCCAACCAATCGAAGGCAGCGACCGTGCCTTCGCTGTTCAATCCGACGTCCTGTGGATTCCAGGCGCCGTTCTCATCCTTGCCGAAAACGTAGCCGCCAAATGCGGTCTGGATCGGGTAGAAATGATACGGATCGTTGGCCTGAATCAGGTAACCGTACTTATTGCCGCCTTCTTTGAGCTGAGCCGACAGATCCTTAACCTCGTCCCATGTGGCCGGCGGTTCTGGCACCAAGTCGGTGTTGTAGAAGAAAGCAACGTTTTCGGTAGAAATCGGCATGCCGTACAGCTTGCCATCCGTGTACGTGAACGCTTCCACGGCGTTGGGTGCAAAAAGGTCAGCCTTGTCGCCAAGGGAGACTTCGGCCAGCAAACCGCTGGCGTTGAATTCGCCCACCCAGTCATGCGCGCCGAGCAGAATATCGGGACCCTCGCCCGTCGGCGCCGCTACCTTGTAGTCATTGCGCAGGTCAGCGAAGCCTTTCTGCACAACAACGACATTGATGCCATTCTGTGAGGCGAAATCACCGGAAAGCCCGTCCAGCACGGGAGCGGATACCTCGTCGGCCCATATGGTCAGTGTCGGGCCGGCCACGGTAGCGACTGGTTCTGCGGCTGCAGGCTCCTCGGTCGCCGCTTCTTCTGCGGGCGTGGCGGCTTCTTCTGCTGCGGGCTCTTCAGTCGCCTGCTCCTCCGCTGCGGTGGGTTCGGCGGCTTCGGTAGGTTCCGCTTCAGCCGGTTGGGTGGCCTCTTCGGCTGCAGGTTCTTGCGTTGGCGTCTCGGTTGCGGGCGAGCGCCCACAGGCGCCCAACACAAGTGTGGCGACCAACAGCAATGTCAGGATGATCCAAAATCTGTTTCTCATGTCTTGCTCCTTGTTGTATTTGGACTACGAGAGAGACTTGCCGATTGAAGGTTGATGGCCTTTGTGGATGCAGTTCTTGTCCATGCTCGGAGGCGAGAAAGTAGCGCCTTCGCCTATGGGCGCGCACCAGACGAACCGCAGATGCGCGGAACGCCAGAATGCCCGGCCCATACGCGAATGGCGCACCCGATACGAGATGCTGGGTACAATCGTGGATGCCTTGTTACTCTGCGCTTGTTGCTTGGTGCGGTCGGCGACATAGTACGCTTCTTTGTACGCTCAACCGAATGACTTTATCGTCTTTGGGCGGCCGCTGTTGATATCTATTATAGAGGTTAGTCAACGCCATTCCAAGCGTGATATTTCCCGCTTTGCCCCGTTGGGGACGTCGTCGAGCTTGGATTTTCGTAATCTACCCGTAGGACGTGACGCCTATACAAAAAAGAGGCCGGATCGAGAGATCCGGCCTCCTGTATCTACACCTGCAGCGGAGATTAGGGAGTCATGGTTCCCAAACTGACACCCGTGCCCGCGACCACAAAACCATTTTGTGCGTCCCCATGGCCGGAGAAGCTGTCGCGGAATAAGTCACCTGGCTGAACGAGCTGATACCACTCGCCGTCGACTTGGAAAGGCTGGGCCTCTGTGACGGTGTTACGGTCAACACCCTGCATAGTGCCCGAGGCCATATCCATCACAATACGCTGCCAAACGTCGAAAGTCGCAACCGGCGTACCTTGTTTGAAGCTGTCTGGGGCAGTAAGGTCGCCTCCGGAAGGATTGTAGTAGACTGTGGTGGTTCCCGAGAACTCGCCGATCTGCAAATCACCCATGTCGATCGACTTCGTGGCGGTCACAACTGTGGAAAAGGTGAACTGCGCCGTGCTCGCGCCCTGAGGAGAACCGCTGAAGATGAAATCATCTGGCATTCCGTTGATTCCGGTTAGGAATCCATAGGAAGTTCCCTCAGTGGGCGAATTCATGGTCGTCATTCCTGCGACGCCGTAGGAAAGGTCACCCACAGTGCCGTGGACTCGCTGCGGAATGGCGATTCGCACGATTTCACCCGCGCCCGCGGGGCAACCGAACCCACAGTTCGACACATAAAGCATGCCGTCAGGGCCCATCGTCATGGCCGTGGGTAACATCAGGTGCGTGGCTATCTCCTCCAGATAACCATCAGGCATCACTCGCACCACGCGTCCGCTTCCAGGCACGACGGGCAGACCATCTGGCGAGGTGGCGGTGTCAGACATTTCCAATGCATATAGCTCTCCCTGTGGTCCAAATGCCAATCCCAGAACCGCAGTCAACCCCGAGGCATAGACCGAGATGGCGCCATCTGGTGCGATCTTGTAAATGTGAGAATGCCCGTGAGTGACAGGGAACTCATCCAAGTTGCCCACATAGAAATCGCCATCCGGTCCTAATGCAAGTGCGGTCGGCACGACATGTCCCTGGCTGGCAGAGATATCGACAATCCGGCTTACGGTTCCGTCCGTGGTGAGCTTGTCCAACTCGCCGTGATTGGGCTCAATTGCGACAAGATTATCACCATCGGCCGCTAAGCTATACCAGCCCCCGTCCGGTTCAAAGTCGTCCTCTTCCGGCCGCGCTACCGGGTTGGCGGCGAGGTAAGCGCTGAGATCGGCAACTATCTCCCATGTACCGTCAGCGTTTGCTTTGATCAACGCATTCGGTACGTCAGCAACGCCATGGCTACAACCAGCGCCGGCCAGCACTGCATATAATGTGTCGCCCAGAAATGCGACAGCGCCCACACCGCTAATCTCGCCGCCCAGGGCCTCCGACGTCTGGCTGGAGGGCAAATTATCCACCACCGTGGTGCGCGTGCCATCTGCGGCAATTTTAGAGATACGCGCTCCTGTGCTGCTCCCTGTATAGGGTCCAACCGGGACGACCACCTGATCGCACTGACCTTCAGTCGAATCGGTGCCGCCCTGTCCACCTTCGGCTACATAGAGCATGCCGTCAGGGCCAAATGTCAGCCCACGCGGGTTATCTAAACCCGTAGCAAACACGGACACATTTGCCGATGGCTGAGGGGGAGGTTCTTGCGCAGTGGGCGCCGCCAGAGCAGTCGCTCCGAAAGGCACCACAGCCGCTACCAGAGCCAATACTGTGAACCAAATGAACCATCGTCTGTACTTCAACATCGCTTCTCTCCTTGTCCCACAAACAACACACTGCACAGACATCGTATATCGACGAGCTAACCCGATTCGGATATCACGTGGGGTCAACTCGAGGATGACAAAGTCTTCGTTCTCCTCTTGTGCGAGCGCCGCAAAACAAAAAAACCGCTGACTTGCTGTCAGCGGCTCCTGTCATTTGCGGTGATGTCCCGGCAGCTAGGCGGCAGATCCTATTGGCAAACCTGCCGACTTGCTAGATATGGTTTTACGAACCGTGGCCGATCATACGCCTGCCAAGGGGCAAAGTCAACATTGGGAATTATTGCACAATGTCAGGTTCTGCGGGATCATCGTTATTCATGAACAGCAGTAGAGGCAGACTAACTGTGTCCATGACGCCGGATTTCCTTAGCCATTATTACGAGGCCACTCGGGGCCCATTTCGCAATCTGTCACATCTGGCAGTGTCAGAGGCGGAGGAAATTATGGTAGAGATACAAGAGGCAGGACAAGTATTTGCGGCCGCGCGAAGCGTGGATTACCTGACAATCCGGCGCGATCTGGAGGATCAAGTGCGAGTCTTGTTTATCGCAAGGGGAGGACAACCGCTTCTGGCGCGGCCTCACTACATGGTTCTAGGCTCCTGTCCTTGGCTGCTGGATTGGTACGTCGACGGTCGCGAGTTGCGGATTCCCATGAACGCGTTTGCACGTGATCGTGTGAGCTTTACGTACGGCGACACCTTCCCTGCCATGCGCCGACAAGACGGCAAGCCGTATCGCGGTCGAGTGTTTACGTTCGATGACCTACCCGACCTGCTTGCGACATATGGTCTACCACAGGAATGGAACGGCGATGGCTCGGGAGGCCCAGACCGCTACATTGAAGCGCAGGTGTGGGACGATGCGCCCCTATTGCCCTATCTGATGGGATGACGCGGATATATGTGGGTACCCATCTCGCGGGGGCGCTTGCAGAAACGGGCTAGCTTATGTAGGTCCCTTGTTGTACAATGCCAAGGGCAATAATATTAGTACTTCTCCGTCTTCTGGGATGTTCCCAACAACAAGCGCGTCCTACCACGTCCGAGGAGGGAAGCAATGAATATGACTGTACCGAAGCGCTTTCCCGCAGTGCGCTTCTTCGGCACCTTTCTGCAGGTGGTCGCCTGGATACTACTGGTGCTTTCCGTCTTGGGAGCGATCGGTCTTGCGCTGATCGGTGGCGCAAGCTTCTTCGGTAATCTCGCCGCAGACACTCTACCGTTTGCCGGTAATCTGACCAACAACGCCATCGGCGCCTCGGGCATTGCTGGCGGACTCGGTCTCCTTATATCCGGACTTTTCAGCTTTCTTGTCTTTTACGTTTCTGGGCAGATGATTCACATGGGGCTTGCGATCGAGGAGAACACACGCCTTACGGCCGCACTGTTACTGCGTATGCATCAAGAGAGCCGTATACAGGATGAGCAGGCGGCCTACGCCGAGAGCGGCTTCGTCAACGAAGTTTACGAATAGTCGTGACCCTATGGCGCGGAGCGGGACTGAGAATACCCCTTGCTGAACTAGAGCTAGAGAGACCGTAACAAGTCAAGCGAGGACGCGCAGTTTGTCTTGCACCAGCGCAACCAAAAATGTACGTTCGTGCGCGGCGTCAAACAAAATGGAGATCATGGTCTCGGAGCCTTCGCCGGACAGTGCGGTGATCACGCCGGGGCCAAATCGTTCGTGGTGGACCCGCTGCCCCACAGCCAGGGCCTCTGCGCTTAGGGTGCCGGCTTGGGGCACCGGCAACGGTTCAGGCTGTACGTCGGCACCGAGTTCTCGATCGCGCCACGCCTCCGCCAAATTAGCCATCATCTGATCCGGGCTTTTCTGGATACGACTGCGCAATTCCGAAGCGCGCCCGCGCGCTTCAGATAGAGCCGGCATCCATCGTCCCTTGTCAACATCCGGACGTTCTCCCTGAGCAAGCATGCGACTCGAACGCGTCAGCAGGCGCGTCATCGTGTCGAGCTGCTTCACCGCTTCTTCCAGTGGATCCACGAGCATCAGTTGGACACCGTGCAATCGGCATAACTCCACACGATTCTCATCGCGTTGCTGCTCCTCCAACGCTTCCCAGTCGCTTTGGCGGCGCTGTCCCTTGGCGGTCAGTCCTACAAAGCGGACTGCAAAGCCGGCATCAGGGTAATATACGTCGAGCTTGAGACGGCGACGTGTTGCCGGGTTTACGAGCCATTCGGGACTTACGTTGGGCTGTGCGGGGAATCCGTCAAATACACGCGCGAGAATCTCGCGCCAACCGTTGATTGCCAGATAGATGCTAGACATGCGGGCAACTTTAGCACGTTTGTTCCGATCGGGCAACTCGAAGCAGTGCCTGCGAATCTATGACATATGGCTATAATAGGGCGCCATGGGTACCTTGAGTTGGAGCCCGGCCCACGGCCGGTACGGTAAGAACGCAGGCGCACAAGCCCTAGGGGTGGCTCTGGCCATCCACGGCCTCAACTTCGCCCCGCAGGGCATGGCTCCCGTTGTAGCGTGCCTTGCCGCGGCCGGTGTCGATTGTCTGACACTCTCGCTGCATGGCCACGGCGACAACTATTTGCCGCTGCCGAATGTAGATGAAGACACGTCCCGGTTGTGTTCCTTCACGCGGATTACGTTGCAGCTATGGTGCGATGAAGTCACGGCGGCCTACGCCATAGCTCGAGCCCGCGCCGACGAACTCGGCGTACCGCTGCTGTTGACGGGTTACTCATTGGGCGCCCTGATCGGCAGCGTAGTCGTGGTCACGGAACCACAGGTTCGCGTCGACCGGTTGCTGCTCTTTGCGCCGGCGTTGGCCCTTCCGCCCCATGGTTTTCAGTACTGGCTAGCGGAACGTGCGCCACGCTGGGTGCTTCCTAGTCTATCGCCGCGCCGTTACCGGGCCAACCGCGGCACGCCCGGCGCAGCTTATGCCGCCGCATACACTGCCATTAGTGTCTTGGAAGCAGGCGATCTCCAGCGGCTCAACGTGCCCGCGCTGGTCTTCATCGACCCCCGCGACGAGATTGTCTCCAGCAGCGGCGTAGAGTCGATAGCCAAGCAGTTGTCCGCCTGGACCTATGTCCCGGTACAAAAGAGCGATGGTACCAACGGACTTGTCTATCATCACCTGGTCATCGGGCAGGATGCCGTGGGCAAAGACGCCTGGAGCGAGATCACGGCGCAAATCCGGAAATTCGTCAATGCTTGACGTCGGAATCTCTGGAAGCCGGTGGTGTATCACCGTACGCTCGAATTTGCTGTGCTGCCGATGGCGGACGACGTGCGCCGAGCACGCTTGGGTCAGTACTTTTCACCGTACTGTTGGGCAGAGACCCTGGGAGGCTGGCCGGAGGGGAAACCATCGAGAACACTAGATGACGAGTCTGCCTGATATGGGGCAACGTCCGTTAGGCAACAGTTTCATGATTTTCATCTGTTGGCCTGGCGAGGCTGCTACCTTGCGATTAGCAGAGCGGTGAGCAACGCAGCGATACCCGCAATCAACAATACTACGAGACCGGCCATTGCCCTGCGTTGCAGCTTTTCTTCCCGTTCAGTACGAGGACGCAGCTCATCCTCATGTTGTTTCTCCCAAGCAGAACCAATCGCTAGACCGATGGGCAAACCGATAGCAGGACCCAGCGCAATGTTGTCCAGGGCGATGCCAATCGGCAAACCAATGGCGATACCAAGTGCCATGCCCATCCCTATGTAGTGACCTTTGGGATTCTTGCCGGTCAGTCGATACTCTTCTCGATTGTTTTTGATGACCGGTATAGCTGCGACGGCGACAATGATAATCAGCACCAGGGCCAGCCCGGCTAACCACGACACCGCTACCTCCTTATATGCTTCTAGTGCAGTGCTTGAGTGAACACAGGAATTTTCGCTGACCTATACCCATGGTACCGCATCTTCGCTTGTTTAGCGGAATCTGCGCGGATTGAATCAGTTGGCGCATTACGACAGGCGCACGGTTAGTCTACACGTGTTGTTCTACCAGGATAGGGTTGCCGTCCGGGTCTTCGATGATGAAATGCGCCGGCCCGGTGGAAGTCTCGTCTGCCTCTGTCTGAAATTCAACGCCCTGCGCCTTTAGCTGGCGCTGCAACTCGCGCACATCCGTGAAGCTCTCCAGCTCGTGAGCATTGCCATCCCATCCTGGGTTAAAAGTAAGAATGTTCTTATCGAACATGCCTTGGAACAGCCCGATGATGACGTCACCGTTCTTCATGATAGCCCAGTTTTCATCGGGAACGCCGTGATATTCCGTAAAGCCTAGTTTTTCGTAGAACTTCTTCGATGCATGAATGTCTTCGACGGTGAGGCTGACAGAGAACACGCCCAGTTGCATGGCTCGATTCCTTTCGTATGCACAGTAGCTCAGTGGCGGTGGAGGCGGCAAGATGCTAGCAGATGGTTCCGCCACGAGCAAGCAAGCATACGGAGTTTGCCAGTTATTCCGCTGATCCGCTCGGCTCATACCGTGCCCGGTAACCGCGCATCCGCGCAATCGGCGCCAGAATGCCATAGACAATCCGCTGCATGACATAGGAAGGCTTGGCCGGACGAAATTCTTTTCGGAATTCGTGCAGGGTCAATGCTATTTGCAGAAGCCCGGGCGGTTCCCCCTCGTCGTTCTGGGTTGCGTTGGCAAATCCCCACATTGTCTCGAAAAACGATTCCGTGTCCAGCGCCGGGCGAACCTGCCAGCTTAGTTTGCCCTCTTCGTCGCTCACATTGTTCATCCAGTGCATCGTACCCGGCGGCACGACGAACGTGTCGCCCACCTCGTAGGTGTGTTCAACGCCGTCAAGGGCGGCGACGAATGTCCCGGATAGGACGCGGAACGTCTCTTCCTGATTCGGGTGGCAATGTTCAGGTGGTGTCTCCGAGTGCGGCACGTAGGTGACTTCCATCTCGAGAAGCTCACCGTCGGTCTCGGTAGATGTCTGCAAGAAGCGTAGGTATTCGCCGTCCGGGTTGGTTAATGTGTCACCAGATTTCGCCACAACATTCCTCCATCCAGTACTACGTTTGTGGGCACGTTCTGTTTCGGAGCCACCGCTATTCGGCCGCTGGGACCGATAGCACCAGCCCTGACGGCATTGACTCGCCGAATATCCACTCCTCTTCCTCGTGTCGCAGCGAAGACGTGGGATTGCGCAGGAGTTCTATCCAGCGTTCTCCGTGAGGAAGGGCGGCCAGCCAGTCAGAGACCGGCTCCCATCGTGCAGCGGGCAGATCGCGGACGCGGTCCCCTGTGCGGCGCGCCATCAAAACGAGCGCCTGCGCCGTCGCATCGTTTGGTTCCAGCTCTAGTGCCATGAGAAACTTCAACCAGGCGGCTGCCTTTTCGCCCGGAAGTGCGCGGTCCACCGGCCCGTATAATGGTGTGCGTGCTCCGATGCGGCTCAGTGACCATAGCTCTCTGGCGCGCGGTGAGCCATCACCCATGCCCGACAGCAAGGTATCGCCTATTTGCGCCTTCATATCAGCGGGCAGCCGTTCCAGATTCCCCAACATCATCCACACTTCCAGCATCTCACCGCCGCTGATATGCTTGGGCAGGCCAAGGCGCGGCGTTTTGCGCTGATTGGCCGGCTGCAAATACGGTCGCACAAGCTGAAATAGTTCATTTTGTTGTCCGGCGTTGAGGCCGCCGCCGATGCGCCGCCAGAATATCCACCATTCGTTGCGAGCGCTGCCCTGCCGTGGAAAAACAGGGCCTTCGAAGAACAGTTTCCATGTGCGCTTCATGCGCCATTCGTCGAGCGGGTCTCCATAGCCGGGGCGCAGACAGAAACCCAGCATATTGAGCCAGCGTGCTTCGTGTTCCGGAGATGACTGTCGCCCTTGCGCCGTCTCCAGCAATGTGTCGGCCAGTGCGCGAATTAGCGGCGTCGGCCAGTGTTCCTTAGGTAGGGCGAGCATCTCCTCCAGATTATGACGAAGGGATTCCGGTGGAAGCGATTTCTTCGTAAGCCCAGACGAAAATGTATCGGTGATGACGGATTGAGCCGCCTCCACCGCTGCCTGCTCCAACGTCTCCTCGACCGATTGGCCTTCCGTGCCGGCCGCCGCGCTCTCGCGCACGTCAAACTGGAGCTGCCAGCGATGGTCTGTTTGGCGGGACGCGCAGTACAGGGCCAACGTGCCGACCTCGGTTAGATGTACACCTAAGGTGACCGGGAGGGTACGCGCTTCGCCGCTGCGTCCAAATCGCAAGACCGTGCGGATCGGCGGCAACTCCGTCACCTCCGCGGACGGAAGCTCGACTACTTGACCCAAAGCGTCCTCTGTGCGCGTGCTAGACGCCAGTATCTGGAATTCTACGGGCTGGTTGGTTCTGGCCTCGAAATCGAGTTCGTCCAGCTGCGCGTGGAAGCCTTCCTCTGTTCCGCGCGGCACCAGGCAGACTGCCGTCTGGGTATTGTCGCGCTCAGTACGCCCAACGCCAACATAATAGGTCCTGGGGCTGCCGCTTCCTACGCGTACGCCGAGTCCCTGGCGTACCAATCCATAGTAGGCGGCCCCGCGCGCCACGGCCAGCTCCGGGTGCGGGTTGTGCAACTCTTCAGGCTGCCAGCTCTCACCGGCAACGGCATCAAACCATCCGCCTATCTGCGCCAGTAGACGCCCGCGGATCGCGGTTGGTGTCAGCGCGCCCCCATTGAAGAGGATGAAATCCGGATAGACGTGCTCACGACCGCTTTCGCGTCGCAGAAGACCTTCGAATCGATTCCAAAACGAGGCAAGATGACGGGGTATGGCCGGTTCCTGCTCGTAGGGCAGCCCCAGTTCGGTAAGTCCGCCGCGCCGGCTTTCTGCGGGCAGATCGTCCAGAGCTATCTGCGGGAAAAAGCCATCCAGGATCAGACGCTGCACCTCTTCCCTGGTTAATGAGCCGCTGCGTGTGCCGCCGACCAGTGCGCTGCCGGTCCCAGTCACCGTGACCTCTACTCGGTCCGGCGCGTCGTCATCGGCTCCGAGTAGCGTTTCCTTTGCGCTGCGGCACTGGAAAACGAGTTGGTGCCAGCGCTGCGTATCAAGTGCGCCTGGTCTCTCGAACAGACGCGTTTCCAGCTTGCGGCCCAGCGTGTAGTCCATGTTGTCGCCGCCCAACATGAGATGCTCTCCGACGGCCAGACGATCGAAGCGTAATCCGGAAGCACCGGCGCGAATGCCGACCAGCGTGAAGTCGGTGGTGCCGCCCCCTACGTCGCAGACAAGGATGATCTGGCCGTCGCGCATGCGTTGCTGCCAATCGACTTCGTGGCGCGCAAGCCAAGCATAAAATGCCGCCAGCGGCTCTTCCAACAGGATAGCGTGCGCCAAACCGGCGTCCCGCGCAGCCTGTAGCGTGAGTTCGCGCGCCACCTCGTCGAACGAGGCAGGTACGGTGAGGATGACCTGCTGCGCATCGAACCGCAGTGCGTCCGCGCTTGCAGCCTCCTCGCCGACAGATTCCGCCGGAACCATCCGTGCATTCCACGCTTCGCGAATGTGTTGCAGATAGCGGCTCGAGGCTTCAACAGGAGACACCTGAGGCACACCCTCGTCTGCGCCCCAGGGCAGAATCGCGGCGGATCGGTCCACGCGGCTGTGGCTCAGCCAAGACTTGGCCGATGCTATCAGCCGTCCGGGCACGCGAGCGCCTTGTTCGCGGGCCAGTTCACCCACAATATAGTCGCGTTCCTCATCCCAGGGCAGGGCCGCGGCGCCGGCCGGCAGATCGTATGCGCCCGGCAGGTAAAGAAAGGAGGGTAGTACTGGGCGCGCAGCAACCTCACCGGGCGCGACAAGCTGTGGGATATTGAAGAGGCGGATGGGCCGCCGAGCGGCGTCCTGGTCGTCCTGGAGATCGACATAGGCCACTGCCGAGTTCGTGGTACCCAGGTCAATACCGATTGCGTAACGCGGTCCGTCCGAAGGATTCTGAGCAGGTGCTGCGTATGTGATATCAGTCATGCATGCATTATACAGGAAAGGCGGGATCGCTGAGTAGGCTTTACGCTCGCAGCAACCAGCGATGGCGCGTTACGGTACCACCGAGGCCTCGCCCATTTCCAGGTGATGCATGTTACATTGGGGGCAATGATCGTCTGGTTTCTCCCCCATATCCATGGGAGCGCAGTGCAATGAAGAACCTTGCCCGATCGGGCAAGGTTCTTCGGGCGAACATTATCGAATCGCCGGCGTAGATTCGGGGCGCCTGCCTCAACGTTTACTGGACGGTGAACGTGGTCGATGTGGTGACGCTATCCCAGTGATAGCCGGTAGCCGTAACGTTGCTTGTCGTAGCTGTGTAGAGGCCAGGGGCGGTCCCGCCCTGCCCCTTCCTATTGGGGCTCTGCGTCTGCCAGGTTGCGTCCGCCCAGCCGTCCGCATCGCTTGGCCCAGAATTCAGTGCCGCGGTTTCTGGGCCTCCGATCACTACCTCCACTGTGGCGTTGGACACCGGCTGTCCGGTACCGTCGAGTACGCGGGCGCGTATCACAACTGTGTCGCCTGCAGTGAAGGTCGTCTTCACCGCGAATGAACGGTTCTTGCCGTTGCCCGTATAGACACCAGTTGACATTTCGGTGACCCCTACTGGGTCGGTGGCCTGCCCCTGGTTTGTGGGCGTGGCGGACACAATGTTGCTATATTCCGATTCACAAGTGCTGTCGTAGGCGGTTATCTTGTAGTAATAGGTTTGGCCGTTGTTCACGCTGCTGTCCACGTACGACGTTGTGTTGCCGGCATCGGCGACGAACTGGGCCTTGCCCGCCTGGTCATAATAGACTTTGTAGCCTGTGGCGCCAGGGACGGTGCTCCACGCAAGCGACACAGTCCCGTTCCCCGGCGTAGCCGAGCTGAGTGTTGGCGGTGTGGTCAGGTCGCATGCGACCTGCTCACTTCCGAAAGTAGCCTGTGCCATAAGGATCGGCGCCGCGCCGGGTTTGTCTTTGTTGTGATCCCAAAGTTGCCAAATCGTGTCGCCCCAACCCTTCAGTTGTGCAAAGAACGGATCGGTCTGGACGAGGTAGGCCGTATCGCCGCCGGCGCCTGTGCCAGTCAGCGTCGATGCAGTGCCGTTGATCTCGTCACGCAGGAACTCGATGTACTCACGGCTGGTCGTCTGATAGTAAAGACTGACTTCCACGCGGTCGGCCCCTGCAGGAATGTCCAGGGAGACGTCATCGTATCCTCCGGCATACTCAGCATCGGTGAAGTAGCCAGGCTCCGATACACCCTGCCAGACTGGTTCTGCTAGACGTGCTGCAGCGTTCGCAATGTCGAAGCCCTTGGGTGGGATGCGATTGTCCTTATAGCGGCCCGTCGCCAGCGCGAAGTGGAAGCTTTCGTTTTCGCCGGTGAGTTCGCTAATGGGGTGCATCTCGTAGACTAGCTCGTCGACGTACGCCTCGTTGGAGCCAAGCGGAGGAATATTCTGCGAGTCCGGCAGACCTTTCAGCGTGCCAATGCCACTGTCATAGGGATTGACTTCGTAGCTCAGGCTGCCAGCCGCGTAGGCCTTGACATTGACAAACATACGTCGCCCTTCGGGGAAGCCGGAGATGAGCTTGTGGCCCGTGTTGTTCTGCACCTCGAACGAAAGCGCTCCAGTACCGCGATCGTATGTCAGGCTCTTGATGGTAACGGCCAGAGCCAACTGTTGTTTGGCCCGATCGACGCCGGCCAGCAGAGCAACGGGGTCGATACCCTGCCCCTGGGCTAGGTCAAGCGTCAGCACTGCCGGTCCCTGATTTAGGAGCGTGTCATTAGTACCATCATAGTTCGGTGAGCCGGGAATCGCACTGGCGAGGACCCAGGAGACCCAGGCGTTTCCGCCTGTCATGTCATGCAATGGCTGGCCGCTGTTCGGATGCTCAATGCTGCCCGTGGGCCGGTTAATTGCCCCTTGCTTATTCGCCGCAACGCCGGCGACATCGCGCATATGACAATCCTGACACTTGGACGCACGAGTGATGGACGGCGCGCCCTGAGCCTGAAAATCCGAGTTCGTGACAGCGCCGCCCGGCTGTCCGTATGCGGAGAGCATAAACTCAGAGAACGTGCGCTCGACGTGATTATAGCTATACGCCGAGTTCAACTCTGTCGGCAAGGATTGGGTCGGATCGGCGCCGAAGTTTGCCAGCACCGGATTGGAGACGTCATGGCAGCTATCACAGAAATACTTGCTTTTGTGATAACGACTGTAGAGCATCTGGTGCCTCGCATCGGCGTCGGCGAAGGAGCCTCGTTTCTCCCCGCCCGAGCTCACGAAGTACTGTCCAGAGCCATTTTCCGCGTAGTTGACAGGTGGCAGATTGTTGTTGAAGAAAGAAACGCCACTGAACTGGAGGATACCCTGCGCATCCGCCAGGTCGGCCTGATAGGTCTTATCCGCCGCCGGCTGTGACGGCGTGGCGCTGGCATTGGTTTCGTCCCAGTAACCGAGCCAATCGTTACCTTCTCGCGTCCCGGCGTGGGTAGTTTCGAAGAATGGGTCATACATGTTGTGGCAGAAGTCACACTGTACGCCGTCATAGTCTGCGCCGGTCATGGCCGAAGCGTTCGGCGGGTCCGAGCGTCCTTCCAGCCATCCCTTGGGGAAGTGGCATCGTTCGCAGATATCGACGGCGTCGGGTGTGCCGACCGCCCAGATGGAATCCTGCCCCGCCACCGTCAAGCAAGACCAAAATAGAAAGTCGCGCGAAGCCTGGGCCATCATGGAGCCCTGCCAATTGAAGCCCGGTTCGATCTCTGTGTTATAGCCGGCATGACAATTGAGACAACGGTTGGGCGATTCCAGCGATACTTGGTTGGGTTGCGTTCCCGGCATGCGAACGAGCGGATCCTCCTCCAGGGCGAGCGCAGTCCAAACCGCATATACCGACGATTCGGGAACAGAACCGCTGATAATGTTAGGTAGGAATACGTCGGGCGACTGGGCGGATACGAGCGCAGAGGAGATCAATAACAGTAATAAGACGAATAATACCACGGTCAACGGCTTTCGTAAGCGTGCCATCCGATCCTCCTTCGTATTCCTTTGTACGCCGAACAGCGCACCAATCCAGATCGGTTTGGTACGCATCCTGTGCGGGAGCCAGTAGGCCCGCATGTCTAGTGTCCGCGATCGACAAAACATCAACGATTGGCGTTATGGCCACGGTAAGACAGTGAAGCGTGTGGAACTTGCGCTGCCGCTCGCCGAGTGATGGCAAAGGTTGGTGCGTGGCCATGCATTCGGAATCTCAACACGACTATTCGTGCCGG
>JBJYXA010000210.1:0-15529 GCA_046259705.1 Caldilineaceae bacterium | reverse complement strand
GCCGAGCGCTTCCTGCAGAATTCTGAACAGGACCGTATTGTAGTCGGTGGAGAGCACGCGGGCGTCTCCGCAGGAATCCACATGTATGGGGATGTTCGCGCGCCGCTCGATGGTCTCGGCGTACCACTTGGTCGCCGCGTCCAGGCCCAATTCGTCCAGGAGCGGCGGGCGCAGATCCGAGATGATGTTGTGCAGCTCTCGCATCGCGTCGCTGTTATAGGAGAGCACGGCATCCAACTGGCGCAGCAATATAGCCTGGTGAGGCAGACAATCTCTTCCTCTGGCGCGCTCCAGCGATGCTTGAACGCCGCGCAGCCCCAGCCCGATGGCCGTGAGTGACTGGCCGGTCGCGTCGTGGAGTTCTCGAGCGATACGCTGTCGCTCGCCTTCCTGTGCCCTGACCACTTGACCCAGCAACTCTTCCAGGGCGCGCTCGTGTTTGCGCGCCTGACTATGCAACAACGCGTTCTCAAGTGCAAGCCCAAGCTCCTGAGAGAGGCCGACGGTCAGGCCGAGATCGCCTGGAGTCAAAGCGGCTTGATTGTTTCGGTCGTTGGTGAGCACAATGCAGCCAATCGTACGGTCGCGCGAGGCAAGTGGCAACGCAAAATGGGTAACTGGGCTATTGGCGCTAAGGCAAGGCCGCTCGCGTAGCGCAACCTCCGGAGTGATTCGCATTTCGCTTCCGTCCACATGCAGACAGTGCAAAAGCCCGTCCTCGATGCAGTCCTCGCCTAGGGTTCGCGCCTCCTCTATCTCATGCGTACTCCCCACCTGGCCCGGCGTATCACGAGAATCATAGCCGGTCTCAGCAGCCACGCGGATGGCGCCCTTGTCTGGAGCAGCGAATAGAATCAACCCAGCCTTGGCAAACGCAAGCTTGTCCACGATCTGCTGTAGCGCGTTATTCAGCGCTTCCTGCCAGGGACGCACGCCATGTAAAGCGTTGGTGACGTCGACAAGCAATGTGAGCTGCTGCATGGCAAGCTTCAATTCGTCGTTCACCATCGCCAGCTTCACACTGCTCTCGCGCGCGGATGCAAGGCGGGCGTCGTTTGTCGCCGTCAAACGCCTACGCTCCTCTGTATCAAATACACGGAGCACGCGCAGCATGAAAAAGGTCAATACGCCTGCCAGTAGCGCCCGGAAGAGTTGCACCGGAATGCCGAACCACTGCAGGAAATTGGCGCTGTTGAAGACAGACGAAATGGGAAGCGGCGTGGTCCGCACAAAGAGTTGACCAACGAGCCCGTAGAGGACCAGCACCGCAGCGCACCAGACCAGGCTCGCACCAAACTCGGACATGTTAGACTCGCGGAACTCGCGCTGCTGTGCCATGAGCGCCCACGCCGCAAGCAGCGCCGCGGGCACGCCGATGAAGTAACGTGCAAACACATCCGCTAGCCCAATAGCTTCCATGCCGTTCGCATCGTAATTGCGTACCGCGGCGATCGTGGCTATAGCAAACAGCGCAAGCAGCGCAGCAGTGGCCCAAAATGCCCGCTTTCTCCTGCCCGACGGCGATCCCAACAGCAGCAGTGCGAACACGAGCAACAAAACGAACGACGAAGCGAGTAATGTGACGCGGAGCGCTTCGTGCCACAATAGCGGGACATACGCGCCACTTCGCATGGCGATGAGCTGGAACATCTCATACCATTCGTGGGCGCCATGCAGCAGCCCGAACAGCGCAAGCGGTAGGAGCACTGAGGCAAAGCGAAAAGATGACTCGCGTCGACCGGCAAATAGCAGCGATACCCCAAACACAAAGAACGCCAATCCATACGCGAAATAGACGTCGACTATATGGCTTACCAGATATTCTGAGATCGCATCCACGGAGAACCACCTGGAACGGCTGTGATTTACTACTTCGCCGCCAGCATCAAGCCGTCCGGCGAACGACGCCGGCGTCGCACGTCCATTGTACACCCGATTGACCAGACCTACGTTGCCGTACTATGTCTGACGAACTAGCGAACCGCGTACAATGCTCGGCCTGCCACACAAATTCGGACTAGTGGGAGCACTGCACACAACCCTTCAAACCGCAACAGCGACCCCAAAATCGCTGTTTTGCCCTCGCCCATAACCATGCTATTCTGTTGGGCGCCTAGCTGCAACCATGGAATTCGATGCCGGATATGCGGAAGGCAAATAGCGCTGCGCCACACAATGTAATCACCGGTGTCGACGCATTCGTTCTCCTCACTTAGTCGCTCGTACAGACACCGTCCCAAGCGTCAGCTCTGCGTCTCGACGGTACGATCGCTGGATCGCCGCCACGCACCGGCTTGGAACTGGGAGGATTACTATCGAGAGGCCGCAAACGATCAGACAGCGAGACAAGGAGAACAGCCCGTGACGAACATGACCGGAATCCGACGATGGATAATCGTCAGCATCGTTGTGCTCGGTACCCTGCTGAGCCTGTGGTTGCTCGACTCGGACACTGGGTACGCCCAGGATACGAGCTCGGACAGCGCCGAAGCCAGCGCCGATGTGTTCCCTGATCTGGGCGACGCGCCGGACAGTACCAACAATCACGGCAATGTGCCCAATACCGCATACGCGGATACAGCGGTCCCGGGCCGGTTTCCCACCGTGCGAACCGGTCCTATGCCGGGCGGGCCGCGCCACATGAACGCAACCGCAGAGGGGTTCCTGGGCGACACGATCACGCGCGAAGGAGAGGCGGATCAGGGTCCCGACGCCGATTCTGTGAACAATATCCTCGACGCCGGCGCAGATGTGTCCGACGCCGATAAAGGTGACGACGGATGGCTGAATAGCAGTGTGCCGCTGGTCGATTGCCGGCGCGCGACATTACGCGTACGCGTGAGCCGCCCGACCGCCGCCACGCTGGAAACCATGTACCTCAACGTCTGGTTCGACGGCAGCCGTGATGGCGACTGGGAAGATACGGCAATCTGCACGCTGGAGAGCGGGCAGCAACTGCGCGCCTACGAATGGATTGTACAGGACAAGCCGATTGACATGACGCTCATTCCGTCGGGCGGATACGTGGACATTCCTGTCACCACGCTTGCCGTTCACAACCAGGACGTCACCAAAGATCACTGGCTTCGTTTTACACTTAGTGAGCGGCAGGCGCCGCGCAACCCCGCCACAGGTTTGGCCGACGGACGCGGTCCTGCTCCCGGGGGCACCATCGGCGATTATCGGTTCGGCGAAACCGAGGATTTCCACCAGTACTTGCGGCCGGATGGGTCAGTGCAACCGGGGGACTTGGTGCTGACTAAAGAGCTGATTGGATCGACTCCCGTGCCTTACGCCGAATCACGCACCTATCGCATTCGATTGGCGAACCATGGCGGCGCTCCCGTCGAAGCGGAAATACGCGACGAAATTCCGTATCCGCAGCACGTTCTTCTGGTGGACAATGGTGCAGGCCCAACTTATATCGCTGTGTCGGAGCTATCGCCCGGCGTGAGCCCGCTCAGCGCCGACCTGGACTATGACTTATCGAATGGCCCGACGGTCACTCAAATCGTACGTTGGAGAGGCACGCTCGGCGCCGGCGCCGAAATCGAACTGACATTCGACGTGCACGTGCATCCATTATGCGCGACAGGCGAGAATTCCGTCGAGATCGTGAATACGGCTGAAGCGCGCGCACGAACGCTAGACGGCGCGGTGCTTGCTACTGACAGGCAAGCGTCGACGAGCTTTCAGGCTCTCTGCCCCGGGGTGACGCTCGACGATATTGTCCTACGGCAGACCGTGTTGTCCGACGCACAGTCGTTTTCGGCTCCACGAGCAGCGGGCGGCTCTGAGGCAGCCCTCTACTTCGAGGACAGCGTTCGCACGGCGCGCGAGAAAAGCATCGTCGCCACCGAGATCACCAATAACGGCCCGGCGCCCGCGTCGGCGGGTTTCTTCGTAGAAGTATCCGGTATCGGCTCGGAGCATGAATCGGCGCAAGTTGCCGCCCAGACTGCGCCCTGCCGAATCGTGTCCATTGCGCCAGGCCAAACCATATCCGTGACCACGCCGATCGATCTCGTCGCGTTGCTGGACAACGATATGCGCTTGGGCCAGGTACGCGAGGACTCGGATACCGACCTAGCTTTTCGTAGCACGGCGTACGTTCAGTTGATACCCGCAGATACAACCACGTGCCACATCGACAAGGCCATGCCTGGTTTGGTGAAGACGTTCACTCACGACTTTGACCTTCGGCCATACGATGTCGGCGATGCACCGGACAGTACCAATCACGCCGGCGTCGCTATGGACGCATACACGGGCGTCCCGGCGGCATTCGACACCGTGTTCGACCCGGCTACCGGCCTTCCGCAGGGGCCAGCGCACGCGCGCCCGCGGCCTTTTCATCTGGGTCAGGCCGTGGAAATTGAAGTTGACGCGGACTTAGCGCCCGCACCGCGCAATATCACCCCACCTGCGCCGCCCAACAGGGACGGATTCGACGACGGCGCACAGCCCAGTACGTGGACATTGAACCACTGCCGCGCCACGACCATCCCAATACGCGTTTTCATCAGTCCACAGGCGGCCGCTTGGTTCGCCCAGACAGACCGTACGGGCTACCTAAACGTTTGGTTGGACGGCAACCGGGATGGAGACTGGACGGACGGCGGCAAGTGCACGGATGAAGCCGGCAACGAAAAAGTCGCCCTCGAGCATATCGTCATCGATGAGCCAGTGGACGTAGCTGCGCTTGGCGCCGGGCTGCACACGCTGGGCGTAACAACCCGCGCAGTCCCCTGGCCCGCAAGTCTGGCAGAGAAAGATTCCTGGGTGCGAGTGACGCTGAGCGAGCAAGTGTCCAACAAACCGCTGACTACAGAGGGCATCACACATGGAGATGGCCGCGGGTACGACCGTCCCTTCCGTACGGGAGAGACAGAAGACTACCTGCTGCGTCCGAAAGGTTCGCAGGCGCATGGCGCGGCGCTGGACGTTGATACATGGTCGCAGATCATGCCCTACTATGGCGACCTGGACGTTTCTACTGCGGGTATAGCGGGCGCCGCGAATCTCGACGGCTACCGCAAGATCGTGCTGGGCATCTCAGTCGAAAGCAGCGGCGACGAGCCGGTCGAAAACGTGACCCTGAGCATCACCCTGCCCAACTTCCCCGAAGCTGCCATGGGACGGGCGGTCGGCTCGCACAATCTGTCGCTCAAACGTGGACTGGTTTCCTTGCCGGAACTGGCGACTGCATTGCAGAATATTGTCGTTGACGATCTGGAGCCCGGTGAAGAACTGAGCATCCTGGTGATCATCGTTACGCCCACCGGCGCAACGGCGCAGAGTGCTTCCGTGGCGGCCGATACGTATCAATTCGAAGTGGCCGCGACGGCCGCCAATGCCGAGAGCATCCAGGAAACCGAGGTTTCGGTCCTCGATAGGTCCTCGCCCTTGATCTTGGGCGTCAGGTCCGCCAATGCAGGCTATCTCTCCCAGGCCGGCGCTACAACGTGCAGCGACACAGTAGACGTGTTTGGCAGCGCCGAACCCGGCACCGAGGTCACCGTGCATCTCATACCCGTGCTTGGCGACATTGCCGTGCAGCAGGTGGTGGTGGGCGACTACAACAACGACGGCCTGGTAGATGCAAGCGACTACAATCTATGGCGCGACGCCGGCTTCCTTCCCACCCTGCAAGGCGACTTCAACGGTGATGGAGTCGTGAATGCAGCGGACTACACCGTGTGGCGCTCGCACTTCGGGTCCCTGCCTGCAGGCCAATATGAGATCCACGTCTGCCTGTCCGACGATGGAGACTGCCTGCTCGCCGCGGGCGCGTTCGCGGCCGGGTCAGAAGCGCCTGACGCGACTGCCAAGTATCGCCAGCGACGTGTGACCCTAGACGTTGCACCTGCCCTCTCCATCGATCCCAGTTCCTTGGTCTATACGGGTACAGCGGCCATCGTACCTCCGACACAAGGATGGGAGATCATCAATGCGTGGCCGAAGCTGAAGCCGGGCGACACGTATCTGCTTTCCGCGGCAACCTGCGATACCGAGGTTGTGGGTGGCCACTTCACGTACAACGATACCGGCGCCTCGGTTGAGGTGCCCATGCTTTCCTATAAGGGCTGGCTGACGGCTCCCCTTACGATCCCCGTAGTGGCGCCGATCGCTGCGGAAGCATTCGACCGGGTGACCCTATCTGTCTTCGCCGGCGGGTCGGCCAACGACCTCCATTTCGTAGCGCCGCTCGCGCCCGAATACCGCGAAGGCGCTGTCCTCGACGGTGCGGGAAATCCCGTAGAGGGAGCCGAAGTCCTGCTACTGCTCGACGATACTGATGGCTCAGAACAGCTGCGGTCGCCAAGCTTCAGCCCGTGGCAAGGCCCGGCCTATGGACAGCCGAACCCGCAGACTACCGCGGCCGACGGTAAGTTCGTTTTCTATGTACAGCCGGGCAGCTATCGTCTACTGGTGCGCAAAGCCGGCTACTCACCGTTCTTGAGCCGCTCTGTCGACCTGATGTCGCCGACCTGGCTGGCGCGTGACGTTAGGCTGACGAAACTCTACCCCGAGCTGGATGACGAAGTTGTACTGGATCTGGCCATTACCGATGCGGGTTTCGAACCGCCGATCGTAGAACTGCCGCTGAGAAGATTCATGACCGACACCTTACCGGCCTTGCAACTGGGGCCGGCCGCCGACCATCGAGAGGCGCCCTTGATCCGGTTGACCAACTTGGATGCGACCGAACACGTGGTGCGCCTGACGATGCAATTGCCGGGCGCGGCCGCGGCAACCTCCGGCCAGAGCGGTTCCCTGGCGCCGGGCGACAGCTACGTCTTAGAGATGAGTCCCGTGGAGGGGGCTGTGATTTCGCTGAGCGACCCGACCGACCCGACCGTACAGGGCTCGCTCATACTGGTGGAACCCGAGCCGGGCGGCGTCATGCTCCCCTTCATAGTCAGGTAGCCGCTGGAATCGAAGAACGGAGTCCCAAGCCAGTATACCCGGCCGGGGACTCCGTCCCGCTTCTTCCGTGCCGCCGGCGCGTACAACTGTGTCTTCTTCATGGGACGACCGCCTCACCTTACCGGGCCTATGCCGCCAGCCACGCCCAAGCCTGATCTGTGTCATCCAGCGCAAAGTGTTTGGCCTCATGCGTGTACAGAGGCTTCGAAAACCGTGCGGCCCACTCGGCCAGACGCCGGTCGCCCACGATGGCCAACTTGCCGATCTTGTCATGGTAGCGGCGCCCAAATTGCCAGTCATCCCACCACGCGCGGACATCGGCTCCTGCCAGCTCCTCGATCTGCAGCAACAAACCGATGGAATCGACACGTTCCAGAACCTCTTTCACGTCCAGCTCCAGCGTGCGATAGTCGGCGGGCTGTAGCTTTCCGGCCACCCGGTAGCCGATGACGTCGTCATGGCTCTGGGGCAGGCGGTGTAAGGCGGCGGTCTGCAGGAAGCTATCGCCGGCAAACTGCGACTTCAGAAGACCCGAGAACGCATCGTAGGTGACCAGCTTCATCATGACCATTTCCGCCTTCACGCCCAGCTCGCTGCCAGGCACAAACCGCTTGGCGAAATCGTGCGCTTTCTGCTGGCGCAGTTCGATCTGTGGCATCACGCGATGTTCGTAGTTGGCCAGCGCCTGACGCCAGTCTTCGGTCCGGCCTAGCTCCTCGGCTAACACATAGGCGCCACCCAGCGCCATGGACGCGCCCTGGCCGGAGATCAACGTCATGCAGCCCGCGGCGTCGCCCACAAGCACCACGCGACCGTTGCGCCATTTCTCCATGCGAATCTGCGTTACCGTATCGATCAAGAGTTCGTGCCCATCGGCCGGCAAGTCGTCGAGCAACCTCGGTATGATCCAGCCCATGCCGTCGAACACCGTGCGTAGCTCATCTGCCCGTTTGTCGGACGGGATGTACCCCTCGTCGTCGGCCCGCCACATAAAGATGGTTGCTAGCTGGCCGGCGTGATCCGTCTTGTATGCGCCGGCCTGCCGTCCAGGCTCGTTGTAGTTGGACCATACGGCCGGAAGGTCATACCTATCCGGAACGAAATAACAGGCGAAATAGTATCCCAAGTAGCGCGCATAGTCCGTCTCCGGCCCAAAGACAAGACCGCGCACGTTGGAATGGATGCCGTCTGCACCCACGAGCAGGTCGTACGTTTCGGTGTATCCGTTCTCATAAGTCACGCTCACCGCATCGGCGGATTGCGCCACTGCGGCGAGCGACGTGCTGAATCGCACGTCCACGTCTTTCTTGACCGCGTCGTAGAGCACCTGCTCCAGGTTGTAGTGCATCAGTCCCATGTACTTCCCGCCCAGGATCTCGCGCACGGCGTCGATCTTCAGCTCGGCCAGCGACTTTCCTTTACCGTCGACGAAGGCGATGCCGCTCCCTTCGTCCATGAAGATCTGGGTTTGCGCCAGGTCCTCGACGATGCCCATGCGCTCCGCTACATCGTATCCCGTCCCAAAGAAATCCAGGCCGTAGCCGTCTCGCCGCAGGCCCGGCGCCCGCTCGATCACGACGGCCTCGTGTCCGTTACGGTGCAGCCAATACGCCGTCGCCAGCCCGGCCAGTCCCCCACCCGACACCAGAATGCGTAGCTTGTCCATGATCCCTCTCCTTACTGCATGACTACACGCGATATGAACGGCCATTCATTATAGTGAATCCATGTTCATATCGCGAGGAAACACTATCGCCTGTTACGCTATCGAGTTTGGGATGTACCGCGGCGCGCTGAGCTACTTCGGTTGGAGAAAGGTGAGTTTTGCCTAGTGCAGCAACGCAGGCAGGAATCCACCTACGAACGCATCGCCCAGACCAATCGTCGTCGGTGAAGTGCATTCGACATGCGCAACCGGCACACAGCATACATCGTCCGGTCGCAAGAACATGATGGCCCGCGCAAATTCGTGGCCTGTCTGATTCGGCGCCGTCCCGTCAATGTCTCGATATTCGGCCGCAGTGAAATCATCGCCGTAGACGTAGCGGGTCGTTGCCATGGTGGAGCCGCCTCGCAGCGCTGCCTGATACGTCAGGGCGTGACCGCCAAATGCCAGGACCCAGTACATGCTATGTAATACAATCGTCGGCGCCGGCACTATCTTCCGAACATCGTCCAGCGCGGCTAACACATCCGTCGCGTCCAGAACGTCGACGGACCTACCTAGATAGATTTGCAACTCGTCCTCGTTCATGCTGACGATATCGAGCCGGTCTTGCAGCGTGCCAAAGATCGTGTGGGTGAACGCATGGTTATAGAAACCACCATCCTCGTAGAAGACTTGTGAATTGGCCGGCAGCTTGTCCAGTATCCGCACGAGCGCGCCCAGCCGGTCCCGCAGCAACGCTTCATCATGCATCGCATTGAAGCCCGACAGGAGCAGCACGTCCGCGTGGGCGCAAAGGTCGCCAAACTCCTCGTTGATTGCCATGCGAATATTGTCTTCGTCGTTGTGGAAGATGATTCGATTGGATCGACGTGCGCGTATGTCAAGTTGGCCCGACTTCACAGTAGCGCCCTCGCCAAACTGCACGATCAGATGCGGATATAGCGTATCCGCATGGTTACTACAGACATACGGGCTGTCATGCGGAATCAGTTGCCGTACGTATTCGTTTGTGGTCACGAGATGCAAGGCAGAGGTATAGCCCAGTTTGCGCATGGCGATCGCAGCGCGCACGGAACTGCCGCCCAAGGTGATCTTATTCACGAAGCGCTGCGCAAAATGCTCAATCAACTCTGACGTGGCAACCCACTGTTCACCACCCTTGCCCAACCGAAGATAGGCCAGAATCGATACAACAAGGTCACGTTCAGTTTTGATCGGTTTTCCAATCGCGAGTTCTTCTGGCCGAATATCGTACTGCGAAGCCAGCTCCTCGTACACGGATGAGTTCCACAGAATCTCATAGTCAACATTGTCACCCATCCCAAGGGCGATCCGTTCTTTCATCGCTAACTCTTTTCTGTGCAATACCCTAATGAACCACGCTTGGCGCCTGCAATTTGCACTACAACTGGCTCATTATCGTAAAGGCCGTCCAGGAATTATCCTTGGACGGCCTTGCTTGTCTTCCTGGCTTGTAGCCGTGACGCTGCCTCCAAATAGCTCGCAAGAGTGGTTATTTGTACAGCGCTGCCTTGCCGTCCGCTCCGAACAGCTTGATCTTGTGATTGGCTACTACCTTCATGGCCTCGATGCAGGGAGGATAGATGCTATTGGGTTCGCGCACTACCGGGTTCTTCAATACTTCCCGACACTTCTGATAGAAGGCATCCTTGATGTCGCTGGATATGTTGATCTTGTTCACGCCCATCTTTGCCGCCGCCGCGATCTCGTCATCTGGATTTGAGCTGCCGCCATGCAGCACGAGTGGGATGTCCACTCGAGATGCGATTTCCCTAAGCAAGTCCAGTTTCAGTTCGGGCTTCATGTCCTTGGGATAGATCCCATGCGAGGTCCCGATGGCGACGGCTAACGTATCCACATCGGTCGCCTCCAGGAACGTGACCACATCGTCTGGATTGGTGTAGATAATCTCGTCGGCGTAGTGCTCTGCTTCCGGGTCCGTGGAGCCGATAGTGCCTAGTTCACCTTCTACGGAGATATTTACCGGATGTGCGATCTCAACTACTTTCTGGCATATGGCAATATTCTCATCCAGAGGATGTGAGGAAGCGTCGATCATCACCGATGTAAATCCGCTCTGAATGGCGATCATCACCTGGGCAATTGAGCCGCCGTGGTCAAGATGGATACAGACGGGAATGGACGCGTGATTCGCCTCATCGATAACTGACTTGACAAACGATGGGTGCACGAAGCTCAGTTCATCCGGATGAATGGCGACGATAAGAGGTGATTGCATCTCCTCGGAAGACTCAAATACACCAGTCAGCAATGGATTGCTGCTGATATTGAATGCAGGCACGGCGAAATTATGCTCATGCGCAACAGCCAATAGATCCTTCATGTTCATCAACATAGTTTCATTCTCCAGTTTTGGTATAGTAAAGTCGCTCTTTAGCTTTCAGTGATCGCGCCCAGCGCGTACTGGACGACTACCCCACCGCCGCTAGCCCTTCACACTCCCGGCCGTCATTCCTGCGATAAAGTAACGCTGGAAGAACAGGAACAGAATGAGAACCGGTAGCGAGCCTAACACGCTCATAGCCATCATCTGATTCCATTCGTATGAGTGCTGGCCCATCAGCATCTGGATGCCGACCGGGACAGTGCGCATGTCCATTGTTTTGGTGAGCGTTAGGGCAAACAGGAATTCGTTCCACGCAAGCATAAATGTGTAGATACCAACGGACACGATACCAGGGATCGCAATCGGGACTAACACGCGCCACAGTGCAACAAAAGAACTGCCCCCGTCGATCATCACCGCCTCGTCCAGCTGCCTAGGCAAGGTATTGAAGTAACCCGTCATCATGATGATTGCGTAGGGGAGCGTGAAGACCATGTAGGTCAAGATCAGGGCGGGATACGTATTGTACAGCTTGAGAATCACGATGAGGCTGAAATACGGGATCATCAATGTGATAGGCGGTACCGCCTGAACGCTGATGATGACCATGTTAATTAGCTTCTTCAGGCGAAATTCGTAACGACTGAAACTGTAGCCGCCCAAGATTCCAACGCTGAGTGTAAAGATAGTCACCATCGTGGAAATGACATAGCTATTGAAGAAGAACCGGCGCTGCTCGGGATCACCAAGCACGGCCCTGTACGCTTCGAGCGAAAAGGTCTGGCCGATCAGCCTTGGCGGGTACGCGAATATTTCCGTGTTGGACTTGAACGAGGATGACAACATCCACAACACGGGAAACCCGGGCAGCAAGGCGCCAATCAGCAAAGCGACGAGGACAAGGATCTTCATCAGCAGACGTCTTGTTTGCTTTGACATGGCTTATTCGTCACTCGCTCTCTGGTGCCGAACGTAGAACACCGCCACGAACATCGATAGCAACAAAATGATGAAGGCATTTGTGGATGCCAAGGAGAATTCATATTCGCTGAATGCCAGCTTATAGGTGAATGTGCTTAGCACTTCTGTGGAGCGAATCGGACCGCCGCCGGTGGTCATCCAGATCAGCGTGAACTGCTGCATGGTCCAGATAAAATCGAGCATGGCTAAGCTGATGATTATCGGGCGGAGCTGCGGGAGGGTGATATGGCGAAATAGTCGTAGGCCGTTTGCCCCGTCTATGGTACCGGCTTCATAAAGCTCGTCCGGGATGCCCTGCAATCCTGCCAACAGGCTAACCATATAAAATGGATAGCCTGCCCATATGTTTATGAAGGTGACCGTTTGTAGGGCAAGCTGCCTGGAGCTAAGCCACTCGATCCGTTGATCAGCGATGCCTAGCGTAATCAGCAGATAATTGATAATTCCATTGGGGTTCAGCATCAGCCTCCATAGAACTGCTATGATTGAGGCAGTGAAAACCCACGGCAGAATGTAAACGACGCGAAAGATCGCCCGCGTTAGCGGCCCGATTATGTTCGTGTTCAACAACAGGGCGAACCCTAGACCGAGAATCAGGTGCACGATCACGCTCATCACGGTCAAATAGAGGGTATGCCAGAGCGCCTGGAAAAACACGTTATCGGAAATGACTTCGGTGTAATTGCTGAGCCCAACAAAGATGGGGTTCTGATTCATGATGACGTTGTCCATCAATGAATAGTAGAACACCATCGCGATGGGCACGAGCGATAGCACAATCAAGAGCAACATCGTTGGCGACAGATAGGCGTATGGAAGATACTTTCTTGTTCTGCTATGCATGGCGTTATTCCTTAGGAAATCGGAAGCGTGTCCACCTTAGCCAATAACGAAAAGGTACATCGGACAGACGGTCCGTACCTTCCTATTTGCATAGAGGCTGCGAGGCGGTACTGCCCCCGCAGCCTCTATGTTGCTTCCTATCGATCTTGCCTTTCAGTCACGAGCTAAGACAGATCTCGCCGCAAACCCTTACTCGAAATGACTCATCCAGGCTTCTTGTGCTGCAGCCAGGAATTCGTCGAGTGACTGGCTGCCGTCCAGGTACAGCTGGAACTGCTCGTCAAACTCACGCATAAGATTCTCGGCGACCGGCAATCCCACAAACTCATTGGCCAGGTAGCCTTGCTTGAACACGTCGAACGCTGCCGCAAACAGCTCGTCAGTCTCTACGAAGTCGGGTGTGGAATTCACGTTGCCCGGGAAAGCGTTAGCGATGGAGGCAAGCTTGCTGTTGGTCTCGGCGCTCATGAGGAACTCGACAAGCTTCCAAGCTTCCGCTTGGTTCGGGCTGGACGCGGACACGCCGATGCCCCAAGATGCATAGGGCAGACCGCGTTTGCCGTCATAGCCATCCGCTGCCGGCAATGCCGTAATAGCGAAATTCAGGTCTGGATTCCGTTCGCGAATCATGGTGATGTGAGCCAAGGAATCGATCATCATGGCAACACGACCGTTTACGAACTCTTCTACCTTGTCCTGTTCGCGCATCGAGAAGGCTCCCGGAGCAATCACGCCGGCGTCCCACAACCCTTTGATGTACTCCATCGCGCTCGAAACGTCTTCGTTAGTCAAGTCAGGCTTACCGTCGGACATCATGCTTCCGCCAGACGCCCAGACCCAAGACATGACATCGTTCTGAATACCGTTTGGCTGTTCCAGGGAGAGCGGCAGGACCCAACCGGAGACATTGGCTGCCTCGTCAGTCAGTGCAGCGGCGGCATCTGCAAATTCGCTGCGTGTGGTCGGCGGCTCAACGCCAGCCGCATCGAGCAAGTCCATGTTTACGAATACGGGATAGACGAAGTTCACGACTGGGATCATGTACGTGGCGCCGTCAATCTGAATCTGAGCAGCCAGTTCGGAAGGATCAAAACCGGCTTGACTCATCAGGTCGCTCAGGTTAGCCAACGCGCCTTGCTTCACAAAGTCGCTGACCCAAGCGCCATCCAGACCCACCACATCCGACATGGTGCCGGCGGCGGCGCCTGCCACAACCTGTTCCTTGGTGGAGGAATAGGGCCCGCTGATCAGTTCAACCTTGATGCCGGGATTCTGCGCTTCGAACTCATCCATTAGTGCGCGAAATGCGCCTTCCGGTAGTTCAGGTTCCCACCATTGGGTGAACTCAAGCGTGACCTCACCACCGGCCGCTTCTTCTCCGCCTTCCGCCGCTGGTGCTGCTGGCGCTTCTGGCGCTGCCGGCGCTGCGGCCGGAGCACAACCGGCTACCATGGCCAAGAGCAGTGCGACGGCCAGAACAAGACTTACGACTCGCGTGTTCATGTAGGGTTCTCCTTTGAAGATTCGATTACATCAAGTTGGAAAAGCTATACTAAAGATTGACTAACGGGCATTCAGCACTGTCACATGATTTGGGAGCTACATCTGACATCGCGACTGTTCTTTCTTGGCTCGTTTTCTGCTTCCTCCTTCCCTTGCCTTGGGGTTGGTCCTGTGCAAACCGGCTACTAATACTTCCTATGCCTGGTTGCCCACATCGTTTTGGTGACCGCTTCTGCCGCTGCGTCGGACAATAGAACGCTCAAACCAACGTATAAGGCTTCTGTCAAAGCCAACGTCGCCAAGTTGGAGGACATTTCCTCTTCGCGAAAGTGACTAGTCCGGGTAGATGTGAAAAGGCAGATATCGCTGCAACGGGCAAGCGGCGATGCAGAATGGTTGGTGATACCGACGGTCGTGGCACCGCGCTTCTGCGCCATCTCCAGAGCTCGAACCGTGTCGATCGAACTGCCGGTGTGCGAAATACCTAAAGCAACGTCTTCTCGAGTGACAAGATTTGCTTTCATTTCCTGCATTGTGGGTTCAATCGAGAACCGGCTATGCAGGCCGATCTTCGTCAGCCGGAAGTCCAGATCCAGCGCTAATGGAATTGAGTTGCCGGAAGCGAGCAGTATGATACATTTGGCGTTTGCTAGCGCATTGATGGCTTCTCCCAGCACCGCCGGATCCATGATGCGAGCCGTGTCCTCCAACGAACGCATACCCGCTGTCATTGCCTTAAGTACAGCGCTAACATAATCGTCATCCGGAGCGAGATCCTCGTGGACCAACTGCATGGGTGAGACAATGTCGTACGCCAGCTCGATCTTGAGCGCATGAAATCCTGAATAACCAAGCAGTTGAGCGAATCGAACGATACTTGCCTCGCTCACGCCGACTCGTTCACTCAACTCCGTGATCGAGAGGTTGATGGTCTCCTGGGGCACGTTCAGGATATAGTGAGCCACCTTCTTTGCGGCTCCGTTCAGCTTCGGCTGTGCGTCCGAGATCACTGCTAATGCACCGCGTTCGGAGCTTCCATTGAAATCCATGGTGTGCGCCATCAGTTGTGGAAGAAATTTTCACTATTATAAGCCCCATGAAACTTTCTGTCAACCCCCTAGTTTTTCGAATTCACGCGAAAACGGCGGTTGAGCAAAGCCAGGTGGCGGACGAGAGGTGATAGAGATGATCACACACGAAGGGGGAGAACCACCGAAGGGCCGCCGCGGCGGCCC
>JBJYXA010000209.1:0-9524 GCA_046259705.1 Caldilineaceae bacterium | reverse complement strand
GGACGGTTTGAGGCGCACGGGGGCACGTCACATTGCAAATGTGACCTACGGGCAGTTTCAAGCTAGTCAGGAATAGGGCATGGTAACGGATTGGCTGAAGGTATTGCTAGCACAAGCGGTCTCTGCCGCACAGGCGGATGGATCGCTTCCGGCGTTCTCGATCCCGGACATCGAGGTTACCCATCCGAAGCAGGCGTCCCACGGCGACTATAGCTCCAATGTCGCTTTGGTGGCGGCGGCCGCGGTGCGCGCCGAAACGGGCGCGAAGGCGAATCCACGCCAGCTGGCGCAGGCCATCGTGGACCATTTACCCGACAGCAACTTGATAGGCTCCGTGGAACTGGCCGGCCCGGGCTTCATCAATTTGATGCTCGCGGACTCATGGCTTCAGGCCCAGATCCCCGCTATCCTAGCTGCCGGCGAGGACTACGGCTCGATCCACATAGGCGATGGCCAGCGTTGGCAGGTCGAATATGTGAGCGCTAACCCCACCGGCCCACTGCATTACGGCGGCGCACGCAACGCCGTGCTCGGCGATGTGCTCGCCAACGTACTCGATGCGGCCGGATATGAAGTGCAGCGAGAGTTTTATGTCAACGATGCGGGCACACAATTTGGCCTCTTCATCGAGAGTCTATACGCCCGCTACCTGGAGCTGCTGGATCGCCCCGCCACGTTTCCAGAGAATGGCTATCGGGGCGAGTATGTGCGCGAATACGCGCAACGCATTCTGGACGAATACGGCGATCGCTTCGCAGCTATGGATAGGGAGAGTGCCCTCGAGGAACTGCGCCCCATTGGCCGCAAGATTGTGGTTGACCAGTATGAGGCGGAGTTGGCGCGCCTTGGCGTCATCTTCGACAACTGGTTCAGCGAGCAGAGCTTGTATGACGATGGTCTGGTGGATCTCACGCTGAGCGAGTTGAATGATAGTGGCGACATCGCGCAGCGCGACGGCGCCACCTGGTTCTTGGCCAGCAAGTACCCCAAAAACGAAAAGGATGAGGTCGTCGTCCGCTCCAACGGGCGTCCCACCTACTTCGCCAGCGACATTGCATACCATTACAACAAGTTCCTGGTGCGCCAGTTTGACAAGGTGGTCAATGTTTGGGCCGTTGATCACCAGGGTCATGTGCCGCGTATGGCGGCCATGATGCAGGCGTTCGGCCTCGACCCAGATCGTCTGACCATACTCATGTATGATCTGGTCAAGCTCGTACGCGACGGCCAGGAGGTCAAGATCAGCAAGCGGTCCGGCGACCTGCTGACGATTGACGATGTGGTAAGTGAAGTTGGTCCGGACGCATTGCGATTCAATTTGCTCACGCGCGGTCCCGAAAGCACCATCGAGTTCGACTTGGATCTGGCGGTTCAGGAGAGCAACGAGAATCCGGTTTACTACGTGCAATACAGTCACGCGCGCATTTGCTCAATCCTGGAACGAGCGCGAGAAGACGGTTTCGAAATCGGAGGGGAAGCAGACCCGGCGTTGCTCGGCTTGCTGAGCCACCCTTCAGAGCTGGCGCTCCTGCGCAAGATGCTGGAGCTGGAGGAGCAGGTCCTGTTGGCCGTGGACAGACTGTCTCCGCACAATTTGACACACTATGCCATCGATCTTGCCAGAACCTTCAATGCGTTCTACCGGGACTGCCGCGTCGTGGATAAGGCGGAACCGGAGTTGACACGGGCCCGTCTCTTGCTTGCAGAGGCGGCACGACTCGTTCTAGCGCGCACGTTACACCTGATGGGCCTTAGTGCACCCGAATCTATGTAATTCGAGTCGATTGGCCTCGAGCTTGTGAGAATCGAATTCATGTTGCCGTCGCTCGCTAGTGAGTACTATGTCTGATCTGGCTGCAAACCCATATAGAGTGCTGATAGCCGATGGGCTGGACGAGGCCGGAGAACGTCTACTGAACGCTGAGCCGGGCGTGATTGCGGACGTGCGCACCGGCTTGTCGGCGGACGATCTGCTGGCATCGATCGGGGAATACGACGCACTGCTCGTACGCAGCCGCACAAAGGTGACTGCGGATGTGCTTCGCGCCGGCGCGAAGCTGCGTGTCGTGGCGCGCGCAGGCGTCGGCGTCGACAACATCGACATTGACGCTGCTACCGAAGCAGGCATAGTCGTGGTCAACGCGCCGACGGGTAACGTGGTGGCCGCGGCAGAGCACACCATTGCACTATTGTTGACCTTGGCGCGCAATGTGGTTCAGGCCGATTCGCACGTGCGTCAGGGCGCATGGGATCGCAAACAGTTTCTGGGCGTGGAGGTGAGCGATAAGCTACTCGGCACAGTCGGCTTCGGTCGGGTGGCGCAGGAGGTAGTGCGCAAAGCGCAGGGCCTGGGTATGCGTGTACTGGCGCATGATCCCTATGTGAGCGCGGAGTTTGCCGCGCAACGCAATGTGCGCCTTGTGGACATGGACGCCTTGCTGGCGGAGTCCGACTTCATTACGCTACATGTGCCGTTGACGCCGCAGACGAAGGGGTTGATTGGCGCAAAACAGCTTGCGCGCATGAAGCCTAGCGCACGCATCCTTAACGTGGCGCGCGGCGGCGTCATCCAGGAGGAAGCTCTGTTCGAGGCGTTGGAATCGGGCGCAATTGCAGGCGCTGCCTTGGACGTATTCGACACGGAACCATTGCCCGCGTCTAGTCCGCTGCGCAACTCAAATAGGATCATCTTAACGCCCCATTTGGGCGGTAGCACGGTGGAGGCCCAGGCACAGGTGGCGGAGGATGCGGCGCGGCAGGTCATCGACGTGCTGCGCGACCGCCCTGCCAGCTACGCGGTCAATGCGCCTATTATCCCGCCGCAGGACCGCGAGTTCCTAATCCCGTACATCGATCTGGCGGAGCGCATGGGCCGGTTTGCCTTACAGATGACGGGCGGCGAAGGCATTTCCGATATCGAGATCACGGTGCATGGCAAGTTGGCCGATTTCGAACTCGACTATGTCCAGGCAGCGGCCATCAAAGGGTTGCTGAGCGAGGTCGTGGACATTCGCGTGAATTTAGTCAACGCGGCGCAGTTGGCTGAACGCAGGGGCATCGAGTTGAGCGAACGTAGAGTGCACGACCTGGCGTCGCGACATGATTCGTTGCTGGAACTGCGCGTCACAGCCGGCGAAGAGGACCTGACCGTGCGCGGTGCGGTGCAGCAGGACGAGCCATTCATCGTCGGCGTCAACGATCTCTGGGTGGACATTCCTGCCACGGGCAATCTGCTCGTGTCGCTCCACATGGATCGGCCCGGCATCATCGGACGTGTCGGTACGGAGCTGGGCAAGAACGATATCAACATCAATTTCATGCACGTGGGTCGCAGGGGACCGCGCATGGAGTCGATCATGGTGCTGGGGCTGGACGAAGAGACGCCGCCCCGCGTGCTACAGACGATCGATGGCTTCGAGCAGATCATCTGGCTCCGATCGATCAAGCTGTGAAGCACAACGAGCACCGTCGACGCCCAAAGATGATGAGAAGCGAAATGGACACCAACGACATCCCCCCCTATCGCGGCCGAAGCTGGCTGTTGCGCGTGTTACTGGCGCTATCAGTGATCTGGCTTGCGCCCACGCTAGCCTGCGGCAGCTTTGCGCCGCGGCCGACGGCCACTCCGACCTTGCCGCCGGTAACCGAGCAGCCGCCCGCGGCGGTGGGTGAGCCGCAGGTGTCCGACGTGGGGCAAGACCAGGCGGCCGCCACACCCGCTGATGCGCAGACGCCGACACCTGCGCCTACGGCTACTTTCACGCCGACACCGTTGCCCGGCACCGCCTTGGCTGCGGGCCAGCAGGCTCGCGTGACCGCGCCGGCAGGCTTGAACTATCGTGATGTGCCAAACACTGACGGCCAGTTGCTGGGGCAGTTTGGCACCGGCCAGTTGGTCAATGTCCTCGACGGCCCCGTGCAGGCGGACGATTTCACGTGGTGGCAGATCGACGACCGCCAAGGCAATGTGGGTTGGGCCGCGGACGGTGACGGAGAGACGGAATGGCTGAGCCCGCAGGTGGGTGAACCGCAGCCGGCGAACCGTCCACCCAACGTGGGTGACCGAGTACAGGTGACCATGGGGGCCAATGCGCAGCTTACGATCCGCTCGTTGCCCGGCACTGACGCCGCGCTCGTTACGCGCGTGAATCCCGGTACAGAGTTCACAGTGGTCGCCGGCCCACAGTCCGCCGGCGGCTACAACTGGTATCAGATCCGCTCGGACGATGGCACGGTGGAGGGATGGGCAGCCGAAGGCGACGGCGCCGACCGCTGGCTGAGCCCACTTGAGTGAGGTTAGGGTGGGCCATAGTTTGCACATGGCTTTGGTCCAATGTAGGAGATCAGCGTTTCGGTTGTCTGCGAGAATGCTCCCTAGTCACCGGCCGCAGGGCCGCTACTCTTGGCGTGTAAATTCGTATGTCGCGGCATCCTGCGCGCTCGCGAGCCATCCTGCCGCCCGCCTGACCTCGGGATCCAGGTCGGCCTTTAGCTCTTCGATATAAGGGCGAGCCATCGCCTTGTCGCACGCGTGCAAGGCACGCAACGCGCAAATTCGCATGCGCGGCTGCGCAGACCGCGTACAACCTTTTAGCGCACCTGTCAACAGTTTAATCCGGCTTCCCGACAGCGGCACCGACAAGAGAAGTCGCGCCGTCAGAACGCGCGACTCCACCGGCTGTGCTTTGTCAATCATCAGTTTGATCAGCACGGCGAGGAACGAATTCAGGTCAGGACGCGGACAGCTGCCAATCCTCTCATTTTCGATCAGCAGCAGAATTGCATCGTGACGGGTCTGCCGGCTGGGGTGACGCGCCAGCACATTATGTAGCGCGCTAAAGTCTTCGTTTGCTATTACACGTAGGGCCTCACGGCGGCGTTCCCATCGTTGCTCGTGTAACGCCTGGCTTGCTTCCTCGAACGACATGGCCGGTGCGGTCGATTGCATGCGCCTTCGCAATTTGGCCAGCAGCGTCGCGAGCGGATACGCAGGCTGCGCCGGGATACTGGGCTTGTACAGGCAAATCACACGTGCGGCGTGTCCAAAGTCAAGCGGATCGTCTATCGCCACGGTCTTCCCATTGGGCAGCACAATGCTGTCCCAGCCCACCGACAGGCCTGCGCGCACTGCTTGTCCGCGCAACCAAGCGCGAGTGTCGAGAGGAGGACATTCGAGCGGATCGCATGCGCGTTGCCATTCGGGAAAACGGTCGATTTTGCCCGCGTTTACCAGGCTCGTGTATAGATCATTCTCTGGGCGCAAATCATGATACGCCTCCTCCAAAAGGTGGAGTTGCGGTGAGCGTCGATGCCAGCCGTATCTGTCCATGGCCGTATGGATCATGCGCCGTTTGATGCACCAGTCCAGCCGGCGCTCCGCTACATTGGTGTTTGCATCGGTCTGCCACCTATTGTGGGACCACCCATCGAGAGCATCGTGCACTTCCGCCCAGTGTTCCAGCAGAAATCGTTCGCTCGTCGAACCGCCGTATCCGACGTAATCCTGTGCCGCATACAAGTAATTGCCGAGCAGTTGCAGAGCGCTGGCGGACTCGCCAGTCGCCAGCGGCAGCGGTGCACGCAGCGTGAGATCATGGGAGACAAGTCGAAGCGCCGCTACCGGGTCGCGGAACGGAACGTCCGGCAGGCAATAGCCATCCAGAAACATCTTGAGGATCAACTGGGTCGCACCGACCTTGAAGAACGTGGACCAAGACGAGCGGTTACTATCACCCACGATGATGTGAAGCCGTTGGTAGGTGCCGGAGTCCGCGTATGCATATTCCAGCCGGGGGTTGATCATCGGCCTAAGGCTCGTGGACCGTGGAGAAACAGTTTCATAGATGAAATCAGGTCGCTGTGCGATCTGATACCCGCGGTGCGGCTGCACGCGGGGAAAGTGGTAGCCGAGTTTGCCCGCGCCGCAAAGGAGTGTCCGCAAGACTAGGAACGGTACGAGATTGGCGTATATTGCTTCCAAGAACTCGCTCTGGGAATCATATTGAGGCGTACAGAACGGGAGAAGATAGTTCTCATGGCAACCCCAGGTAGAGTTGGCTGACGGCGTACAGTTGTTCTTGGCAATCCAGACCTCACCGGTTCCGCCATCATTTTCAATTTTCGTTTGCGTGCCTGCATGCGCCCTGCGTATCAGTGACATTCCGGCATCCTCATAGGCGACAACGTCAAACGGATCCGTGCATTCGGGCGTCGCCCATTCGATGTGGCTGATGTCGATGCTGAGCCGGCCGGCGTTGCCATACCAGATCGCCGGGAATATGCTTCGATTGGCCGCTGCCGTCGACGATGATACTTGTCGGGCCTCTTCCATGAACAACAGTGGCAGCGAATAAGGCAACGATCGATTGTTGTCGTCGCCGAAGTAGGCGAGTGGTACTTCGGTCTCAAGACCGGCGACTATTTCGTACATGGATGTCTCCCTTGACATTCTGGTTGGTGCTTCGACGCATCAAAGCAATGGGCGACGGCATGGCTTCCACGGACCGCCCCATGCCGTCGCCCGATCGCTTAGCGAATACTGTCTGCGAGTCGATTGCGCTTCAGCGCAGGCAGCAAGCTTCCATCCTATCTAGGTCATTCGGACAGCTATTCGCAATCAGTATAAACGTGCTCAGCCATCTTCCTGAGTGTCTCCTCATCCGTCTTCTGAGCGATGGCCGCGAAGATGGTAGCAGCGCCAGACTCGACGCTCTCACCCTCTCCGGCGACCACGAACTCCATGGCATCCAATAAGGCCGGATCCATTGTCTCAGGTTCAGAATTCGTTACGTACATTGGCCACACCGTCATCCCTTTCTCAGCGAATTCGTGATATACTATCGTTCACAAGCATTCAGAGAGCATAGCTGAAGCCTGGGCGGTCCTTACCTGGATTGCCGGATTGTTGTATTGGCGAATTCTCAGATTGCCCGGATACCCTATCAAGGTGGACCCTTTTGGGGGCATCTCGCCTGGCTGAAGGTACTTTTTTCGCCGGAAATCGTCCATCCGGTCCTGCGAGAGTCTCAGCGAATTGAGCGGCGGCAAGCACTACTACAGGTCTCGTGGCGCCAGTCGAAGTTCGCCGAAGTCTTGGATTGTCTTCCCGTTCTGGAAATAAGCAATAGTTTAGGGCCTGGCGGGCTGCTTGAACAGCAGCCAACGTGTACCTGTTTGAGGCACTCATCAGTAGGTTGCATCCCGGCCAACCGTCATCTTGTTTGTTGCCGGACAACATCCCCCACCATGTTTCTGTGAAGGCGGGCACATCTATGGATTACTCAGAACCCCAAGAAGTTGTCGATTCCTTACCGGAACGGCTCCGCGCCCTACGGTCCCAACACGCGTATACACAGGAACAGGTCGCCGCAGAGATAGGTGCGGCGGTTAACACATACAGGCAGTGGGAGCTTGGAAACAATGTGCCGAGACTCGGGCACGCGATGGCGCTCGCCAAGCTATATGGGACAGGCATCGACTTCCTGCTCCTTGGCGCCGACCCGAGCCCCACATCGTTCAACGAGACGGGGACGAGGTGGAGCTTGGCCTGGTCCCAGCCCTCGCCCGACCAGGTGAAGGCGGCAGAGTTCTGGCTGGAACTGATTGAGGGCGAGAAGACGGGGGAGATTGCCAAGAGGCACGCGGTGGCGCACGGCGATATCGAGCAGAGATTGCAGAGCCTGATCCTGCATGACAACATCCACATCACGGAAGTTTCCAGAAATCGGGATCTCGAGGCTCAGATTAGCGACGTATTTAGGCAGGGCGGACCGGATTCGTTGTTGCGCGAAGTCCGAGTGGCGAAGGTGGGCCACATAGACTCGACACTTGTGCGGTTTGTGTTGCTCGGGCACCTTGCCAAGCGGTACTTCGTGGAGAATGTGCGCGTAGACAACAGCGTAGGTCTGTGCGGCGGATTCGCCGTTAGCCGTATGGTGTACAGCCTGCAACGCGGTGAGTGTCCGGCCGTAAACGTGTACCCAATCGCGGTCAGCCCAAGATTCGAAAGTCCACATGTAAGCGCAAACAGCCTCGCTGGAGTGCTGGCCTACCGGCACTACAAAATGGGCGTCAAGGCGCACGAGCTTCCGTTCTTTTCGGCGGAGGACCTCACGAACGCGACATCGCCGTCAGCCGCCGATGCCCGGGATACGCTGGATCGCGCAAGCGAAGTAGATTTCGCGTTCATGGGGGTGGGCGGACTTGACAAGGGTGCGCTTGCCACGAATATTCCTAGGTTACGCATAGAACTTCTCTCGATGAGCCCACAGAAAACGCAAGGGTCCGCTGCGGCAGAGGTGGTAGGCAATGTCCTGTATTACCTTGTCGACCGCAACGGCACGATTCCAGACGACTTTAGGGACCAGAACCAGAGGCTGGTATGCTCCATCGGTCTTGAAGGACTACAGCATATAGTGGGAAGCGGAAAACGAGTCGTCATCGTCGCGATAGGTAAAGACAAGACTGCCGTGACGCGCGTGGCCGTACAAAGCCAATACGCAAACGTCCTGATTATCGACGATGTGCTGGCAAGCGGACTTCTGGAAGACTTGCGAAAGAAGGGTGCCGAAGTCAATCGGGCTGCGTAGCCGGCCCAAAAGACAGCCGCCGGGGCAATCGCCCCGGCGGCGTTTGTTACTGTCTTCTGCAGTATTACTATGCCATCTGCTACTGCGCTCTCCAAGGAATGCGCAGAACTTGGCCGGGGTAGACGATGTCCGGGTTCTGGATATTGTTCGCCATGACCAGTGTATTAGCGTCCACGCCGTTCTCGAGTGCGATTTGGCCGAGTGACTGCCCCTCTCGCACTGTGTAGGTGAGTGCGGTGTCGGGCTCTTCTACGGCTTCCGGCACTACGACGGCAATCGTATCGTTCGGCATTAGCTGGTCGCTGGTGATGGGCATCACCGGAGCGTCAGGAATCTCAGGCGCCGGCTGCTCCATGGGCATGTCCATCGGTCCAGACATCTCATTTTCGGGCTGTTCCGAAGACGTGGGCATGACCATGGGGCTCTGCATCGCTGGTCCGCTCTGCATGACCGGCGAGATCATGGGCTGCCCGCCTACTTCCATCTCCTGCGAGCCTCCACAGCCGGGGATGGTCAGAACCTGCCCGACGAAGATGAGGTTGGCATCTGCGATATCGTTTACCGACACGATGGCGGCCAAGGTGACTCCATACTGGCCTGCGATGCGTGCGAGTGAATCGCCGGCTCGTACCGTGTAGGTGCACTGATTGCCGGGATTCTGCGGCGGCTGCGGCATGGGCTGTTCCGGCATCGGTCCGCCGGTACCCCCGCCAGTGCCCCCGCTGGGCACGCTGCTGCATCCCATCAAGCTGATGTCGTCCAGGTTGAAGTCGAGCTCAACGTTCGGGATCGCCCATTTGTTCTGCGCCCGGATGAAGAGGGTGATTTGCGAGGACGGCGCCCGGAACACGGCCCGGTAGGTTCCCAGTGGGCCCGGCTCTGTCCGCGGGTAGATAGGACCGAGGTCCATCTCTTCCCAGTGGTCCACGTTGTTCC
>JBJYXA010000208.1:0-4504 GCA_046259705.1 Caldilineaceae bacterium | reverse complement strand
AAGGAACCTGGTTGTAGAAGTCCCAGCCCTGGCTAATGAAGGTCTTCTCTCGCGGCAGGTCTTGGATATCGCCAACAGCGACGGGCGCTTCTTCGGCGCTAACGGCAGGAGCCTCTCCTTCTGTTGATTCTGCGGGCGCTGCCGGTTGGGCAGCACATGCGGCAGTCAACAATAGCAGGAGCACTGCCAAAACTGTGAGCGTCAGGACAGTCGGACGGCGGTTCATCTCAATCCTCCTCGATTGGATCTGATTGGTTCGTACGGTTTGGGAATGCGTTAACTTGGATGCGCTGTACTGGATTCGATTGCACTGTGGGTGGAAGCCAAACCCAGAATATAGTATCGAATTTCGTCAATCATGTCAAGCAAAGTTGGGCTAGAACGACAGTAATTCCTCAGAAAACAAGATAAGAAACCGCAAGTTCTTTACGGATTTGCCTCCATTCGTTGTCCGAAGTCTTGCAAGGCCGTCCAGAATACGCTATAGTTGGCGGTGAGCATCCCAGCGTTAGCCCAGTACGGTTGACAACTTCAACGTCTTCCAATCCATCCAGGCCAAAATACTATGTACGCGAGATATCTGATCGGGCGTCTAGGAATGTTCGTTTTGGTGATCTTCCTCGCCGTCACCGTCAATTTCATGATCCCGCGCCTGATGCCGGGCGACCCTATCGAGCAGAAGCTGGCGACCTTGAGCGCAACCGGCGGCGGACAGGTAGGCGACATCAAGGAAATGGCCGCGGCGTACCGCGCCCGTTTTGGGCTTGACGCTCCCCTGTGGCGCCAGTACGTCAACTACTGGTGGGACGTCCTCCATCTGGAGTTCGGCTACTCGCTAGCCAACTACCCCGAAAGAGTCTCCAGCACCATACGAGCTGCGCTACCGTGGACGCTTGGCCTGCTGGGGATGACGACGCTCATCGCCTTCGCCATCGGCACTGTGCTTGGCGGTCTGCTGGCCTGGCCCAAGACGCCGCGCAGCGCCCGCGCGGCCATTCCGGTCATGATGACGGTTTCGGCCATCCCGTACTTTCTTCTCGGCATCATTCTGATCTATTTCCTGGCCATCCGGCTAAGGATATTCCCGGCTGGGGGCGGATTCCAGTTCGGGTCCGTGTTGCGCTCCGATTTTGAGACCATGGTCGACATCGCCAACCACGCCTTTCTGCCCGCGTTATCGATCATCGTGGCCGGCATCGGCATCTGGGCGCTCGAGATGCGGGGCATGATGATCAGCATCCTAGGCGAGGATTACATTGCACTTGCGGAGATGAAGGGACTGCCGGAGCGGCGCATTTTTGCATGGTACGGCATGCGCAATGGGCTTCTGCCCATGTCGACGGCGCTGGCCCTGCGTCTCGGCTATATCGTCGCCGGCGCGATCCTGGTCGAAGTGGTCTTCTCGTATCCCGGTATCGGATACAAGCTGTTTCAGGCCGTGCAGACGAAGGACTATTTTGTCATTCAGGGCATCGTGCTGGTGTTGATCTTCGCCATCGCGCTGGCGATGCTGGTGCTCGACCTGATCTACCCCTTGATCGATCCGAGAATCACTTATCAGCGGAGGTAAAGCGTGACGACCGCTTCGACGAGCATGGCCGGCGTTCGCCTGCGCCGGCTGCAGTCCAATCCCTATCTCCTGTTTGGCTTGACGATTATGGTGGCGCTCATGCTATTTGGCTTTGTGGGCCCGCTGCTCGTCACGCCCGAAGATTCAAACGTAGGCGCGTACGTGCCCAAGTTGCCGCCGAACCAGGAGAACTGGTTGGGGACGGATACCCAAGGCCGCGATGTGTTCACCACACTGGTCCTGGCCACACCCAGGACGCTCATCATCGGGCTAGTCGCGGGCGCGCTGGGCGTGGGCGTGGGCATCATCCTGGGCGTGTCATCGGGATTCCTGGGCGGCCCGATCGATACGACGGTACGCATTGTCGCCGATGTATTCATGACGATCCCCGCTATCGCGATCTTGATCGTCGTGGCCACCAACGTGCGGTCCATGACCGTGATGCTCATGGCCGTCATCATTGCCATGCTGGCCTGGCGACTGCCCACCCGCGCGATCCGCTCCCAGACGCTCTCCTTGCGCGAGCGCGCCTATATCCAGATCGCCAAGCTAAACGGCGTGGGAGAATTGGAGATTATCGTCAAAGAGGTATTGCCCAACCTGTTCCCGTACATCGCGGCCACATTTGTGGCGACGGTATCTTGGGCGATTTTGGCCACCGTCGGCCTGGAGGCGCTGGGCCTGGGACCTCAGAATGAGTTGACTTTGGGCATGATGCTCTACTGGGCGCAATTCTATGGCGCCATCCTGCGCGGATTCTGGTGGTGGTGGGTGCCGCCCATCGTGGTGATCGTCCTCATCTTTGTAGGGCTGTTCTTTACCTCGGCGGGCATGGACCAGCTGGTCAACACAAGGCTGCGGAGTGTGGCATGACCACTGAAAACCTGCGCGTCACCGGGCTGCACATCTACTTCCGTACGCCGCTGGGCATCGTCCGCGCGGTCAACGGCGTGGACCTGACACTCCAACAGCACGAGCGCATGGGGTTGGTGGGCGAGTCGGGGTCAGGCAAATCGACGACGGCCTACGGCATCATGCGCACGATCAAACCGCCCGGTTGGATCGAGGCGGGTGAGGTGTGGGTGGACGGGCAGGACCTACTGAAGCTGCCGGAATCGGCAATGCGGTCAGTGCGTTTCGAGCAAGTTTCGCTCATTCCCCAAGGCGCCATGAACTCGCTGAACCCCGTAATGCGTATCCGCGAGCAGATCCTGGATATCTACCGGGCGCACGATGTCAAGCTGGACAGGAACAAGGCGCTAGCAAGGATTGGGGATTTGCTCGGTTGGGTCGGGCTCAAACCGGAAGTCGCGAACATGTACCCGCACGAGTTGAGCGGCGGCATGAAACAACGCGTCTGTATCGCAATGGGCATCGCGCTGCGGCCCAAGGTGATCATTGCGGATGAACCCACGAGCGCGCTCGACGTGGTAGTGCAGCGCCAGGTCATGGAGACGCTGGGTGAGGTCCAAAAGGATCTGGGCGCGTCGGTGATCCTGGTAGGGCACGACATGGGGTTGATGGCGCAATTCGTGGACAAGATCGGCGTCATGTACGCAGGACAGTTGGTCGAAGTCAGTCCGGTGCGCGCCATTTTCGCTGCGCCCAAGCACCCGTACACGCAAATGCTGATCTCGAGTTTGCCCTCGTTGGAAGAAAAGCAATTGTTTCGGGGTATCCCCGGGGTGGCGCCGTCGCTGCTCAACCCGCCTTCCGGCTGTCCATTTCATCCGCGCTGTACTCAGGCCATGCCCGAATGTGCCGTCGAGATGCCCAAACAGCGGCAGGTCGGTCCAAACCAACTGGTGACCTGTCATCTGTACGAAGGGGTGCCCAATGACTGAATTGCTCGTGGCCGAACACGCGACCAAGGCATTTGTCACAGGCGGCGGCCTTCTGCATCGTGAGACAACTGTGGCATTGGACGACTTCTCGCTGGCGCTGAGTGAAGAACATCCTACGGTCATCGCGGTGGCCGGCGAAAGCGGCAGTGGCAAGACGACGCTGGCGCGCCTTTTGTTGGGCATCATCGGTCCGACCTCCGGACGGGTCACCTATCGGGGTAGAGACCTGTCGAAGATGGACAAAAGTGAGCAGAAGGTATTCCGGCAGGAGGTACAGGCCATCTTCCAGGATCCCTTCGAGGTCTACAATCCGTTCTACAAGGTCGACCACGTGCTAACGACGCCTATCGCGAAATTCGGGCTGGCGCAATCCGACGACGATGCGGTTCGGCAGATCCACAATGCTCTCGAAAAAGTCGGGTTACGGCCGGAAGAAACGCTGGGTCGCTATCCCCATCAGGTGAGCGGCGGGCAGCGCCAGCGCATTATGATCGCGCGCGCCTTGCTTCTTCGGCCGCGCATCATTCTCGCCGACGAGCCGGTCTCCATGGTGGATGCTTCGCTGCGCGCCACCATTCTGGAAAGCCTGCTCAGGCTTCACCAGGAATTCGACATTTCGCTGCTCTACATTACCCATGACCTCACCACGGCCTACCAGCTCTGCGACAACATCTACGTGCTTTATCAAGGTATGGTAGTCGAGGAAGGCAACGTCGAGTTGGTAATCAAAGAGCCCAAACATCCCTATACCCAGCTCTTGGTCAATTCCATCCCGCTCCCGAACCCCGAGCTGCGCTGGGGTGGCGGCCAGAAGCTGGACACGACCGCCGACGGATCGGTCGCGGCCAAAGGCTGCAAGTTCGCGAACCGTTGTCCACACGTCAGCGAGATCTGCCGGCGCCAAGACCCGCCGCGCTACAGAACAGATCCCCAGCGCTCCGTGGCATGCTATCTGTACGAAGACTTGGCCACGAGCGAAGGCTGAACCATCTTTCAAATTGACATAATCGACCCACTCGGACAATGAAGAAGGGGAACCATGAAGATCGAACGCCGAAAACCGCTTACGGCTCGTGTGGGGCTATTCTGC
>JBJYXA010000207.1:0-13024 GCA_046259705.1 Caldilineaceae bacterium | reverse complement strand
GTAGAAAAGAAACTGCCAACGCAGTGTGTACTGCGGAACTACACAGACGCTCGTCAACTAGATTGCGCGGACGCGGAGTAGATCAATTACGTCTCTATCGGATGATTCGTGTGCCCCAGGGTTGGGGTACTGACCGTTGCAGACAGATGGACGGCACGCGAATCAGTAGTGTAGACACGATTTGCTTTGTCTTGCGCAGACAAGCGCCTTGTTGATCTGGTGCTGTCGAGCCAAGCTAGCGCCCGTGTCGATGTGCAGTTATCGGGGCGTGACGTCATCGTCAGGTGCGAGTGTAACACGACCGCCAATCGCATGGCAAGAGCACCGGGACCCACACGGACAACTGCGTGGAGCCGGTATCGTTCAGACGATGCCGGCTCCGTACAGCCTTGTCTATGGCCTCACTCGCCTTGTCAGTTCCTGTAGTCGCCGCATATCTCCAAGCATCGTATTGCCGACTGAGATGCTGCTCAAGCCGCCTAATCGCCGATTTCGATCAATGCGCTTCCATCACGCAGACCGACGTAGATCACCGACGTTGCCGGATCGACTGCGGCAGGGAAGGGATCATCGCCCGTGCCGATCTCTGCCAGATAGGTGCTTCCCTCGCTGCCAAGCATCGATATGCTGTCTGCGCCCGTATTGGCCACAAATACATTACCTGAGGCCGGATTGACTACGATGCCGTCACCTCCGACATCCGCGGAATTGACATCACCGCCGCTGGGCACACCCATGGGTGTGCGCTGACCCCACAGGATCGCAGGATTGCCCCCGGATTTCTTCGGTTCCCATGGACCCACGTACCAGTTGCCATCCTTTGTGTACAAGGAGTAGAGCAAACCCGGTTGGCTAGCGTCGGTGTTCGGCATATAGGACAAACCGAAAAGGACGCGCCCATCATTTGCATCGAATTGCGGTCCATATTCGGCTACCCACGAGCCGCCGTTCTTGTAGATGAGCGAATAATTGCGTGAGTCACGGTGACTGACGTAGACGTAGTTGCGTACTGGATCGGCAGCAATACCCCATGGTCCGGAACCGGCAGATGGAATTACTGTCATTAGCGACAGGCCCTCAATGACTCCAATTCGGCTGCCGCCCCTAACGATCACGAAAACCGTATCCAATGCTGGTAGGATTGCCAAACGTCCGGGCTCGGCCGCAAGACTACCGTCCGCCGGAATGCTAATTCGTGCAACTTCCGTCATTGTATTGCTATCGAAGACAACCACCTCATCTGAGCCGAAGTTGCTGACATATACGCGGTTCGTGTTCTCATTGACGACCACGCCCCACGGTTGGGAGCCGGTACCAGTAGGTGCGCTCGCTACGATTGTGCCAGTGCCCGGATCAACCTTAAGAATTTGGTCCGTAGCGGACCCATTGCCGGCGCGGCTGGCGATGTAGACGTATCCTGTGCCGGAATGGACGCCGATGCCTTTCACGAGCCCTTCCATCGGACAGCCGTCCGGTGGCCCGCACGGCGGCGGTGCATCACCGAACAATGCAGGCAGGAAATATGTGCCCACTTCCACAAATGCGGATGCCGTATCGGTTACGGTGAAGCCTAATGGGTCTTCAGCACTTACCGTAGCGCTGTTATAGGTGGAGAGATCTAGGGTCATGGCGCAGGTATAGATCCATAGCTCACCTGGGTCTAGCACGTCGTCGCCGCTGGTGTCGCCGCCGGTGAATGTGATGCCCGAGCAGACGTCGTCCGTGAGCACTACGGCGGTAAGCGTCATCGTTCCAGTATTGCTGACGGCGTACGTATACGTGACCAGCTCACCAGCGGTGACGAAATCCGCAGACGCTGTCTTTGCCAGATCAATATTGGCGTTATGGATCAATGTGACGACGGCAGCGGTAATTGTGTCGCTAGGTGTGACACCGGAAGCGACATTGCGCACGCTCGTCATGGCCCCGGGGAAAGGATCGTCAACCATGGCCTGGAATGAAACGCTGGCGTCTTCCCCTATGGCTAGGTCACTCAAGGAAAGTCCGCCTTCGTCCAGCGGGAAGGGCGTGCCGCTGGTGTCGTCAGCGACGGGCATCGAACTCGTGCCTTCCTCCAGGACCGTAGAGCCCAGGACGTAGCCGGTTCCTTGCGGTATGGTGTCGCTGACCACGAGCTGCTGTAATACTACGGATCCGGAATTGGAGATGGTGATTCTATACGTGAGCGTATCACCAGGGCCGGCAAGTCCATCTCCGTTGACATCATCGGTCAATTGAGCATCTTTGGCTACCGTAAATGGGTCTGCCGAAGTCGCAGCAAGCGCAAGTCCCACCATCAGGAAAGTCAGTAGTGCGGCTGCGACAATGGCCGCGGACAGGCTGGATAGGGCGACGTTGCGCCGTAACAGTCGACTAAATGAGCGAGCGGCTGACCGCATGGCTGCCTCCTTGTGTGCTAGCGCTGTGTCCGTGTGAAAGATCCTACTGGTACGGCTACTAGTATACTCCAACGCGCATTCGCTGTCGATCAGGTCTCGGTGACCTACGCAGCCCTGAGGATTCTACCGAAAACACTTCGAAGTGTTCAGGTATGAAGGCTAGCCCATAAGCTACTGCACGACTGTCTACATGGGTCACGGATGGTATCCAAGGCTGTCGCGATCTGACCGTCCGGCGGCCAACGAGACTTGGCTATATATGCAGAAGGATGCCGCAGGCACGCGGCATCCTTGTGTTAGCTAACCAGTAATTGCTTTGTCCGGCCGTCACATCAAAACGGTTTACTGTACTACCTCGCCGGATGGAGCAATGACGAACCAGACATCGCCGACCGCCTGGCCCAATGTCTGACCCGGTTCTGCGTCTTCGTACCAGTAGTAAAGCGGCCATCCATTGTAGGTCACCTGCATGGAGCCATCCGTGCGCTGCGTCGTTCCAACCATCGCTTCATCCACGCCGTCAGCCAGCTTCGGCTCGCCGTCCACCACCAGCGGCGGCCAGCGTACTTCGCAGTCGTCATAGCAGTTCGAAACGCCGGGCTCATCGCGCAGGAACACATACAACGTGAGGCCCTTACTATCGGCCAAGAAATCGCCAAGCTCATCCGTGTTGGCGACGGTGAGGTCAGGGGGTACATAGCCGACCACCTCGCCTGCGGGTGACAACACGAACCATACATCGCCAACAGTTTGGCCCAATGTGTCGCCGGGGGCCGCGTCCTCGTACCAGTAATAGAGCGGCCATCCGTTGTAGGTGACCTGCATGGTGCCATCCGTGCGCTCGGTAGTGCCGAGCATCGAAGCGTCCAAGCCATCGGCCAACGTCACGTCGCCATTCGCAAGTAGCGCCGGCCAACGTTCGGCGCATGCGTCATAGCAGTTGGACACACCCGGTTCATCGCGCATGAACATGTAAAGCGTCATTCCTGCGCCGTCCACCAGGAAAGCGCCCAGTTCGTCGTTCTCGCCAACCATCAATTGGGTCGGCGCCATGTCAGACATCGCCGCGCTATCGGACGTGTCCGAGTCGACCGGCGTCTCTGACATCTGATCTTCTGCCGGCGCTGCCTCCGGCATCACCGGCTGGCACGCGGCCATGACGAATACGGCGGCCAGTGACAACAGAAGTGAGACTAGTGAAATACGACCTTTTGGCATAAGAGTTCCTCCCTTGGCTCAAGACAGTTTCTGTGTGTGAAAGACAGTCCCTGTACGCTACATACCGTATCCGTATGCAACATACAGACGCTGACTACGACTTCCGGTCCCTGGTTCATGTGCGGGTGCGGACCGATCGTCGCGCCTTGCGATTCTCGCAGCGCGCCCGCATAATCCAGGCTGACGATATTCCGTTCCTCTGCTATCCTCCGTGCGCACGGTTGTCAGCAGCACGTGCACTTTTGCTGTGCTAGCTGCCTACATACAAACTTACGTGCCCAAATGATCGATTGGATTCACGGAATACTCGGAGGCGAAGAATTGATAGGTGCGAGGCCACCATTTGCCGGCGATGCCAATGTCCACGGATGAGCAACTCATCGAGCAGATAAGCAATAACAGCGAGGATGCGCTAATGGAGTTATATGAGCGCTATGGTCGGCTGGTCAACGGCATGGCGTTCCGTGTTTTGAAGGATGACGCCATTGCGGAGGAAGTCGTCCAAGACGTGTTCCTCAAGCTGTGGCGCCAGCCTGAACGGTGGAGTGAGTCGCGGGGACGGATTAGCACGTATCTCATGGCGATCACGCGTAACGCGGCAATCGATCGTCTGCGGTCGGAACAACGCCGTCCTATTCATACAGCTGTGCCCACGGAGGACGCGACCGCCGAATTGTCTCAGGATCCGGTTGTCGACGATCCAATTTGGCTTGAGGGACATGTTCTTCGTCAGTTGCTGCAGCAACTACCCGACGACCGGCGAACCGTTGTCGAGTTGGCCTATTTCCAAGGCATGACCCACAGCGAACTCGCCGACTATCTTGATATCCCGTTAGGAACCGTCAAAACCCGGCTGCGGCGGGGTCTTCAGCAATTGCGCGGCTTGTGGCGCAGCGGGAAATGAACCAGAAAAGCCAGGCAAGTTTGGCCATTTCCGTACGTGTCGGACCCGGACATTGGGACCGGAAGTACGCGTCCAGCGAAACCAACGGCGCCTCTGCAGGCGTAGATAGGATAGGAAGTGTCGTATACTGATTCGACGGTGCGGCCGGCCGTTTCGCTGCACCTGGGTTGTTGCATGCGTGTTAGACAGGCCCAGCATGAGCGCTGAAGATCGAAATCGAGAAGATCGCAATCGAATGGACGATGAGTCTGTGAACTCAAGCGGCAACTTGGGGGAGACTGGCTCTATCCACGAAACCGGTACGTTGGAAGACGTAAGAAGTCTGATCCCGGCGTACAGTATCGGCGCGCTTGATCCGGAGGATATCGAGTTCGTTCAGGAGCGCTTAGCGGTTTCTCCAGAGGCTGCCGCAGAGCTGGCCGAGTACGCGTCGTTACAGAATGCGTTGTTGCACTGCGCGGGCGAGCGCCTCCCTTCTGCGCAACTCGGAGGACGGTTGCAGGCTTCGCTGCGAGAGAGCCGTGCACCGGCGATCATAGAACCTGCAAGAAGTTGGCGCGAGCGCTTTGCGAGCGGCAACACTCAGCACATGTGGGTACGGTGGGCAATGGCCGGCGCGCTCGCGCTGTTGATTGGTCTCAACGTGCTGACCGCCTTGCGCATCCGTTCGTTGCAGGAAGAAAATCGCAATCTATCGCTTCAGCTCTCGAATCAGCGTGAGGCGCTCGCCCTCTTGACAGCCGACGGCGTTCAAATGGCGAGGTTGCCGGCGGCAAGCGACGAGAGTGATGCCATGGCCACCGTGCGCTGGACCCCCGATAGCAATGTCGCCGTTGTGAGCGCACAAGGCTTCCCTGCGCTCGAAGCCGGGCTCGCCTACCAGCTTTGGTTGATCCGCGACGGCGAACGTACAAGCGGAGGCCTGTTCACCGTAAATAACGAGGGATCGGGCACCCTTGTCGTTCAGGCGCCCGATCCCATCGCTAGCTTTGACGCCATGGGTGTCACACCCGAACCTGCAACAGGAAGTCCAGGTCCTACCTCGCCACCTGTCGTCGTCGGCCCCCTCAGCGCGGGTTAGCATCTACGCGCATCACCCGGTGGTCCTCGTGATCACACGGCCATAGACCATACTCACTAGATACAGTGCCCGCGGTTACATCGTCGCGATCTCTAGAAAATCCACGGCGGCCAGGGCCTCCCGCAACTCGCCCCTGCGATTCTCGTCAAATGGCAACGATGGCAACCGGGGTCCGCCGGCGTCCACGCCGAGGATAGACATTGCTTCATACAATGCTGCCATGAAATCGAACGCAAACAACGTTTTCGTGACACGATTGGCCCTAAGCTGCAGATCACGGGCGCCCATCGCGTTCCCCGCTGCCACGTACTTGTGGATCTGTCGGTAAATCCCTGGCATTACGTTCAACGTCGAGCCAATATTGCCGCACGATCCTACCATGGCGCCGAAGACGCATTGCTCATCCATGCCCGAGAATATGGACCATGGCTCTTCCCGCGCTTCGATGATCTCGCGCAATTCATACATGTTCGGCCCGGTGTACTTGGCCCCAGCAAGGTTGGGTATGTCGGCGATGGATTCCATGAGCGCGACTGCGCTCGATGTTGAGGTGAACAGATACGGCAGGAAAGGCAAGGACGGCACGGCTCCCGCCACGGCTGCGTAATAGCGGCTCACCGACGCGAGATCGGCATACCCTGCGGGGATAATACTGCTGACGCCGGATGCGCCGGCCCGCTGTGCATGAAGTGCCAAGTCAATTGCGTCCGGCAAACTCTGACTGCCGACGTGTACGATGGCCGGGACCCTGCCATCGATACGGCGCAGCGCCGTCTCCGCAGTGAGTTTGCGTTCTGCGACCGACTGGTAGATGCCTTGGCCTGTACTGCCGCAGAGATAGAAGCCGTCCGCTTGCTTGTCGAGCAGGTAGTCGACGAGCGCATTGATGGCCCCTATGTCGACCTCATTTTCGGGGGTGAACGGTGTGATCATGGCTGGCCACGCGCCGCTGAACTTCTGCATCATGCGTTACCTTTCTGACACTGGATGTAATGTCTTACGGATAGACTTGGTCCCGTCCATCTGGACTTGCGAAGTGGCCCTTGGGCGATGGCTGAGCGTTACGCCTTATCGCATGAACATAGCGGCATGTGGACCGTAGTTTCGCCTAAATTAGTCGTCCATGTCCTCTGTGTTGTAGTCTCCCCATTTTCCACTAAAGGATGACGCAAACATATCGGCGTTGGTCCGTTCTGCCTTGCGACGTGCCTCGTCCAAGATTTCCTGGCGGCGTGCTTGTGCATCCAGATCGGCATCTTGCTGCGCAGGACCTACGCTGGTGATGTGAATCAGACAAATGTCACCCATGCGATAGTCAATGTCGTCGCCTTCGAATTTGCCGCGGACGGCGACACCCAACGGCGATTCCGTGCTCACTAGACCGTGCTTGAAGTCTGCAGCGCGCTCCTGAACCAGGTCGAATTCGAGGTTCTCGCGCTTGCCGTCCACGGCGACGAGTTCAACCGCTATGTGGCAGCCGATGCCAACCTGTGCGCGGCCTTTTTCTGTACCCATAATTACGGCAGCTCCTGCAATTCAAAAACGCCCGTCGCCGTGTCGTAGAGCCCCCACGTGGGGACGCCCTTCATGCCTAGGATTTCACCCGGATTGGCCAACACGCAGTCACCGATACGCTGTACGGCCTTGTCGTGATTGTGCCCATAGCACACGAGGTGAAATTGACCCGATTGAGCAATACGCAGCGCCGGCTCGGGATAATGTATCATGGCGACGGCGCGACTGTCAGCCTCTAGCTCGGCGTAGATGCCGTGGAGCGTGAGCTGGGGGTATTGCGACGCAATCGTCTGCAGGAGGCGTCCGTCTGCATCGTTGTTGCCGAAGACCACGTGGATCTGTCCAGTGAAGTGTTTTCCTAGCCTGTCGAGCATAAAGGGGGCGACCAGGTCACCACAATGGAGCAACATTTCCGCGTTTGCCTCGTTAGCGGCAATCAGTGCTTGTTCCAGGCCGGCGATGTTGTCGTGGCTGTCTGAAAATACCGCAATTTTCATGGCTTACGCTCCGGTTTCCATAGGTGACTGGGCTAATTGTATGTTAGGTTCGATTGCTATTATGGTAGCGGCCCAAGTATTGGCCGTCAAACATGCTACCTTGTACTGGCGTATGGTATACTCGCGGCCATGGACATGTCGCTGGCGCGGCAGAAATTTGAACGGGTTTCTGCACCCTTCTTTCGCGTAATTCACAAGCGTACGCACGTAACTGGATGCAGTTTCCTTCCCCTGGTCGCGGTCGCCGTTCTACTCCCCGCGTTTGCAGCGGCATGCGGGCAGGTGATAACGGTCACGCCAACGCCTACACTCGCGCCCACGGCAACCATATCCGTCGCCGTGTTGACAACGCCCTCCGCGCCCACGGCAACCCCGGCGCCTTACACGCCCGCACCCACGCTGACGCCGACGATGACGCCCACGCCTGACATACATACCGTTGCGTCAGGCGAGAGCCTGTTGACCATAGCCAACCTGTATAACGTCAGTGTAGCGGCGCTGCAGGAAGCCAACGGCGTGCTTGACCCGCGCACCCTGCAAATTGGTCAGCAGCTCATCATTCCACGCGAAGAGGAGGCTGAGGCGGCGGCTGACGCTACGGCCACCCCTACACCCATGGCGTTGGAGATTGAGAACTTGCATTTCAGCGAAACATCAATCGGCGGACTCTGGGTGCTTGGAGAAGCACACAACACAAGCGGTCAACCACTTGAGCAGGTGCGCGTCGGTGTGACGCTGCTTGATGAGAACGGAACGCCTCTCCTCGAATCCGGAAGCCTTGCTGCACTAGACCTCCTGGACGTCGACGAAAGCAGCCCCTTCGCAATGCTGATTGAGGATGCACCCGAGAGTTTCGACGGCTACCGCGCCTATGCTCTAAGCGCGGTTCCGGCGTATGTAGGTAGCTACTACCGCGACTTGAGCGTGGAGGATCTCGAGCTTGACCCCGAGAGATATGCCTCCTACACTGTCGACGGCAGAGTCTTCAACACCGGACCCGAGGAGGCCGTGGAAGTGCGCGTGGTGCTCACGGCATATGACCCCCTAGGCCGAGTCGTAGCGGTACGCCAAGTAGTACCTGAGCACAACGTCATTCCACGGGGCGGTAACACAGAGTTCAACGCGGTATTGTCGCCGCTTGGAGGCCCCGTAGAACGCGTCATGGCCCAAGCGCAGGGCCGTCGAATGCAGCCCTAAATTGCCCTGTTTCATTGCCGAAGCGTCGGAGCGGAGGATCGTGAACAGACAGGATATGGAGATAAATCAGAGGCTTTGGGATGCATGGGCTCCCCATCATGTCGCCTCGGATTTTTACGATGTCGCCTCCTTTCGTACGGGGCGCAACACGCTTAACTCTATAGAATTGAATGGCGTCGGCGACGTTCAGGGCAAGTCGTTGCTTCATCTGCAATGTCATTTTGGCCTGGATACCCTGTCATGGGCGCGGCTGGGCGCGCACGTAACAGGCGCAGACTTCTCGCTTCCGGCCGTTGAGGCCGCCCGGTCGCTGGCGCGTGAACTACAGCTTCCGGCCATGTTTGTCTACAGTAACCTCTATGATTTGCCCAGTAACTTGCATGACGAATTCGATGTTGTGTTTACCTCCAGCGGTGTACTCGGATGGTTGCCCGATATCCAAGGCTGGGCTAACGTTATCGCCCATTTCCTTCGCTCGGGTGGAGTTTTCTTCATTTACGAGGTTCATCCGTTCGCGCTGTTGTTTGACGAAGGACGCGCCGATGCAGAACTGCGCCTGCACTATCCATACTTTCACCAAGAGAAGCCGCTGGAGGTTTCGAACGAGCTCTCATATGCTGCACCGGAGGCTGTTGCGCCAGCCGATGCCCGATATTGGGTTCACAGCATGAGCGACATTATTGGTTCGCTATTGAAAGCGGGACTCGTGTTGGAATCCTTTTCGGAGTACCCGTTTCTTTCTTGGGCCCAGTTCGCGTGGATGGAGAAGCAGGCGGACGGATCTTGGGTGCTTCCGCCAGGCTCGCCGGAGGTCCCGTTTTCGTTCTCGCTGCGAGCCGTCAAACCATGATTTGCCGAGCTAGATGGACATTGCGATACGCCTTGATACGTGTTGTCCTTCGTGGATGACTCAATATGGTCTAGAATAACGGTTGTCAAAAGCATTTATGTGTATTGTGATGCATTCTGATTTCATGCTTGCTTATACTCTGAATTGTTGACCAGGCAATCATCTTCCGGCCTCACGCCGAGGAACGAAATTGTATATGAGTAGCCACAGTTCTCTAGGTCGGCATATTGGCGGCCTGTTCTTGTTATCGGCTGTCTTGCTCGGACTGCTCACCGCTTGTGGTGGCGCACCGGTGGGCCCTGCTGATTTGCCCGAAGCATCCCCAATACGCTCTGTAGAAAGCGCGATGCCTCATCCGCGTGACGGTACAAATGGTGAGGAGACTTTTCCTGACCGGTTGGAGATCCCTGCTATCAACGCTGACATGCCTGTTGTGAAGTTGGGTTGGCATCCGGCGAATGGATCCGACGATGCCGTCTTCAGCGAATGGGACGTGGCTGAGTACGCCGCGGGCTGGCACAAGAATAGTGCCCTGCCCGGCGAGACCGGCAATGTTGTCATGAGCGGTCACAATAACATTCTCGGTTCCGTGTTTCGCGAGCTGGATCAGTTGCGGGCGGGTGACGACATCTACGTTGGGTACGGCGGTCAACGGTATCAATATGTCGTGGACCAAGTCGTCATCGTGCCGGAGAAGTACGCTTCAACGGAGCAGCGCCAGGAAAACGCCAAGTGGATCGGTGAATCCAAGGACAGCCGGTTAACGCTGGTGAGTTGCTGGCCCCGAAACAACAACACACACCGGATCGTCGTTGTGGCGCGACCGGTCGACGACCATGCTGGACAAGATACAGTGCGCGCGGCCGACGAGATCGCCGGGCAATAGCATGGACGGCTATGTCCATGAATGAGGGCGCCGGACGAGTCGCGGGCAATACTGACTCAATATTCCTTGATCATCTCGTCGACGGGCTTGTCTCGATAGACGGCATCCGCGCTATTGTCCTCGGCGGTTCCCGCGCGCTGGGTACGCACACTGCGAAATCCGACTATGACCTTGGCCTGTATTATGATCCGGCAGCCCCGCTAGACCTCGTTGCGCTTCAGCGATTGGCCGCGGAGATTGACGACAGACAGGGCAAGGATCTGATCACGCCAATCGGAGCATGGGGACCGTGGATCAACGGCGGGGGCTGGCTTATGGTCCAAGGTATTGCCGTAGATCTGCTCTATCGAGATCTCGACCGGGTTAGTCAGGTTGTCACAGATTGTGGTAGCGGTCGTCTCAAAATCCACTATCAACCGGGCCATCCGCACGGATTTGCCACCCACATTTACATGGGCGAAGTCGCTATATGTAGAGTTCTTTGGGACCCAATGGGCGAGGTCACTAAGCTGAAAGCGCGAACTGCACCGTATCCTGCGCCACTCCGGCAGGCTGTGCTCGACACCTTCCTGTGGGAAGCTAGATTCTCGGTTGACATTGCACGCAAAGGAGTTGCGCGACGCGACATCTCCTATGTGGCCGGCTGTTGTTACCGCTGCGTGGCCTGCTTGCTGCAGGTGTTGTTCGCCCTCAACGAGCGATACCTTATCAACGAAAAGGGTGCGCTGGCATCGGCGTCCGCCTTTTCGATCACTCCACCGAACCTCAAACGGCGCGTCGAGCAGGTCTTTGGATTTCTCGGTTCCGGCATAAACGCACTCCAGTCAGCCGTAGCGCATTTGGATCCGCTCGTCGGCGAGGTGGAAGCGCTGTCCCAGCCGTAGCCCTACGACGAGCTGGCCAGAAATCATCAGCAGTGCGGCCTATTGGGGCGAGTGGTCGCCCCGCAGTTCGACGGCAATGCGCGCGTCCTCCAACTGGTGCCACGTCGATGGTCGGTCAATGGCAAATAACGTCATGAGGAGTGCATCTTCTCGTCTGTCGATGTAGTATCCTTTACGCGTGCCGACCAGTTCGAATCCTAGCTTTTCGTACAACTGGATAGCACTGTGGTTGGACACGCGTACCTCCAATGTTACGATCTCCGCCCCACCGGCGCGCGCCACCCCGATTAGTTGGATCAGCGTCCATTCACCGAGCCCGCGACGACGCCATTGTGGGTGTACGGCAATCGTGGTGATATGGGCTTCTTCTCCGGTTCGCCACATGCCGCCATAGGAGAGCAGAAGCGGAGCGCTGCTGTCTACATCTTCTCCGGGGACGACGACCCAGTAGGAACCGTACTGGCCCCGCGTGAGTTCCCGTCGATAGGTTCCCATAGACCACGGAGTGGGGAACGACACCTCTTCAATGCCCATGAGAGCATCCAGGTCGGAGACGAGCATGCGGCGAAAACGGGGTTTGACTTCGTTGGGAAACGAGCGTGTCATGCTATGGATTCCGCAAGTACAGCGGCTGGAGCGCGGCCAGATCGTCCTCGTCACCGCTTTCCAAGTGCAATGTCGCCAATAGCGCCAATTGGCCGGCGCGGCGCACCGCGCTCACGCCGTCGACAGCTGTTACTTGGGGGATGCCGGCAATAGCTTCACACAGACTACTGTCGGGTTCACCCACAAGCCATACTAACCCGTCTTCATGGGCTGCCAAGTGGGCTGCGAATTCTGTGGCCGTACCTGCACTGTGATCATCTCGGCCTGGACGACTGAGAAGATCGCCAGGGCCAAACCATGTCCAATTATAACGACCGCGACCTGCCTGGATGTAGGCGCAAACGGCTACGGGCGACGACACTGATCCGGCGACACCCAGCCAGGGAAACGCTGTAACGCTCAACGTCGGCAGACCCACAACGTGCGCAGAATTTGGTAGCCCAAGACCGAGCCCTTTGACGACGCTGATACCAATACGGACGCCGGTGAAGCTGCCGGGCCCAGTCGTCACCGCCAACGAGGATACATCGGCTACCGTGAGGTTCGTCTGACGCAACACGTACTGAATCGTCGCCATCAGGTCCTGTGTATGCCGCCGTCGCGCCTGCCAAGTGGTTTCAGCCAGCAGACGTCGGTGTGACGTGTCGTAGATTGCCACCGAAGCAGTTGCGGTCGCAGTGTCCAGTGCCAGTAACAAGTGTGCGAATCCTCACTGTGCGTCCTATACTTTACCTTGCCGCATCATACCACGCAGGTTACGGCAAATGCACCTTGGCTAGCCATCTATCTGCTTACGTAAGCATGCGCGCACAAAGGCCTTCGGCAAATATTACGGCCAAAGCCAATACGGAAGTGTCCTGTCTCGTAGCCAAAGACGGACCCCGAGACTAGCGTTACATTCGCCCGCTGTACAAGATCAGCACGAAATGCGTCGGCATTTCCATTCCTTAAATGGGTCGTTTGACCGGTTAGGCGATGGTGACCGAT
>JBJYXA010000206.1:0-3742 GCA_046259705.1 Caldilineaceae bacterium | reverse complement strand
TGTTGCCCGAGCACTCCATAAAACTGATACGGCTGACACTAGGGAAGCGTTTGATATCGGCCATCGTGTAGACGGTTGGATTGTCTACCATGCCGTGTACCAGCAGCCTGTGCTCGGACGGATCGATTTCCGGCACGCCATGATGGTGCACTTCGTAGTGCAGATCCGATGGCGTAATGGTTCCCTCCAAATCGCCAAGCGGTGTGAGCGACGCTAACATGCCGTTGGGATATTCGGCAATTGCCGCTCGCGATAGCTGCTCGTGCGCTGAACGCTCGCCTAGGTCGTCAGCGCCCGCACCCATCACGCGTGGTCCGGCCTGCAACGGCTCCTCCTGGGCCAAGGCAACGCCGCTGGCCCCCAACGCAGCTACGCCGGCAACAGCGGCAGCCCCGGTCAGTAGTTGCCGTCGGCTAAGCGCATCTGGCCCGCCGGGTGAGCCGCTCGGGCGCAGCTTTTTCGAATCTCTTTTTGACATGGTGCCTCCTTCTTGTGATTGTCGGTGTATGTACCGAAGACCAATAAAATTTCCGGCTCCCCCCTGGATCCGGGCCGCGTCCGATGTGTGGAACGAACGGCAGCGACTAAGAGTAGCAGACAAAGCGTTCCCAAAACGTTCCTGAAGCGTTTCCTGTCAAGTGCTGGGAATGTAGAATCGGCAGTCGCCGTCGATCAACGGTAAGCCAGCACTACGAACTCCTTTTATACACGAATAGATTTCCGGATGTACGGAGTGTGCGGCGTAATTGAGTTGGACGCGGTGAACCCCGCATTTGTCGCTGCCACCGAAAGACGTGACAGTGACTCGTTTTCTTTGACACCGGAGAGTGCTGGCGCTGCGACGGGAATCTGGAAGCGAGAGCCTTGCCAAAGAAACACGCGCAAAGTTACGGGTCAATAAGGACCATATCTTCACGGCTATTTCCACCGTTCCAAGAGCAGATAGTCAAACCGCCTGTTGGTTCGCGTGCTCGTAAACAGGGGTAGCCAAACCGGAAGTTGTTGTGGTTCGGCTGCACCGCCACAATCGTTACTATGGTAAAATGAACACCGGCAACAAACGCCAACCAGTGGTTTGGACCCTTCAACTAGATGTTAGCGGTTGCAAAGTGACGACAACGCACATTTCGCAGACCAGCGTGTCAATCGTAGCTGTCTCTTCCCTATGATTACGCGAGCGCAATCAGTTCACCCGAATAAGCGCAGGCTGAGTCAATAGCCTCAGATGCTTTCCACTTGCGTCGCCCGTGTCATAGCGCGCCAAGCAAAGGAGGTGAGGCGCACATGAGCCCCAATACCAAGCTAACATTGACCTGGGGCGGGTTGCTCATCTTATTCGGTATCATGGGGCTTGTGCAGACGGCCACCGATCTCAATGAATGGATATGGGTTGCCCTGCTAACTGTGGCCGGTTTCGTTGTCTTCGGCGTCTATCTCACGGATCGTTCACAGTGGGCCCTGCTCATTCCCGTCTATGTGATGTGGGCTGTGGCCGGGCTGATCACACTCGTCACATCCGGTGTTTTGCGTGACGAAGCCATCGCCACCTACGTACTGACCAGCATTGCGCTGCCGTTCTTGGTTGTCTTTGCTCGTGACCGATCTCAGCAGTGGGCGCTCATACCATCTTATGCTCTGATGGCTGTCGGCGTCATGGTTGGCCTGATCGGCGCCGGTATGCTTCACGACCTCTTGATCCCATCGTACGTCATGTTTGCGATAGCCATACCCTTCCTGGTTGTCTTTGCCCGAAATCCCAGAGAACGGTGGCCTCTCATCCCGGGTGGCGTCCTGACCGTGCTCGGCCTGTCATTCCTCATTGCGGGGGCGGCGCTTGAATACATCCTGCCCATTAGCTTGATCGTCGCTGGCATAGGGTTAGTCGCGCGTCAGCTGTTGCGCGGGGAGGCGGCCGGCTTGGACACGGAATCGCCAGTTTCCGAGCAGAGCGATTCTGACCTGGCAGTACAGGAGGAAGACGCGAGAGACCCAACGTCCCATTCGGCCGCGGCTGGATAGGCGGAGCTACGAAGCTGTCTGACGTAGCAGCTAGCCAAAGCCTCGCCATAGCCATACGACGCACTGGTGACAAATCTAGGGATGAGGGTGACTTGTGCAGATTTCTCTGACCAGACACGTTTTCCCTATGCGGATGGCTATACTGACGATTATAGGGGCCTTGCCAAGGCGATGGCTACCACGTCATGAGGAGCTTTTATAACGGCTCCTTGGCATTACATGACTGCCTAAATTGCCAGTAATGTATCTACTCAGTTTGCTGAAAGGATTACAGGAATGTCCCAGGGACAACCACTCCATGTCGTTTTTGGCGCCAGCGGCGGGGCCGGGAACGCAATCGTTCGTGAACTCGTCGCGAGGGATCTACCGGTGCGGGCCGTCAACCGCGGCGGCAATGCCGACGTCCCGACGGGGGTGGAGCGCGTCGCCAGTGATGCCCTGGATCTCGCCAGCATGCAGGCGGCGTGCAAAGGGGCGTCAGTCATCTACCACGCCGTAAACGTCCCCTATCCGCAGTGGTCGGACGTATTGCCGTCTATGATGGAGAATTTCATCGCCGCCGCCGAGGCCGAGAACGCGCGGCTGGTCTACGTGGACAATCTATACATGTACGGCAAGGTCGATGGCCCCATGCGTGAGAGCACGCCCGTGAAGCCCTGCAGCCGCAAGGGTCAGTTGCGGGCCGACTTGGCGGCAACGTTGATGGAGGCGCACGAAAAGGGTCAGGTGCAGGCCGTCATTGCCAGAGCTTCGGATTTCTACGGGCCGGGAGTGCTCAATGCCGGCCTCGGCGAGATGGTATTGGCTCCGGCGCTGGAGGGGAAGACTGCCAACGCCGTCGGCAACCTCGACATGCCGCACACCTATACTTACATCGATGACTTCGCCAAAGCCGTGGTCACCCTCGGCACGCGCAATGAGGCGCTGGGTAAGGTGTGGTTTACTCCTAATGCCGAGGCCTTGAGCACTCGCCAGATGTTGGAGATGATCTTCCAGGAGGCAGGACACGAGCCCAAGTATCGTTCCGCTCCAGACTGGATGCTGACCGCCATGGGATGGTTCAACCCCATGATCCGTGAGGTGAAGGAGATGGTATACGAATTTGAGATGCCGTTCATCGTCGACCACAGTGAATACGACCGCGTGTTTGGAGATGTGACGCCGACGCCGCAACGTGACGGCATTGCGCAGACGGTTTCCTGGTACCGGCGCTATGTTCGGGACAGCGAGCAGCAATAGACCGACAGAATCCCGGTTTTCGTGAAGAGTGTGACCCGGCAAGTCAACAGCCACTGGCCAGAGGTCACGCGTTCCTCTTAAGACCCCTTTCGGCCGCCCTGCCTAGAGGACGCTTCGTTGGATTCGACCATCTCCTCTGAGATATGTGTGCCGTCGTCGGCGGCAAGAAGACCACAAGCACACACATATAGCGACTAGACATATCCACTGCAGCCTGAAGCGCGGTATCATTGCACGGCAAGCGACCCGCACGCAAACAGAAGTATTCTCGGCTGCCGCACGCCACGCTCCTCTTTCGACGTGGAAAAATGGGGTTGCCTAGATCGCAAGCCGGTCGTTCTGCTGTCGCTCAGAATTCACTCCAGAGATCTCCCGCAACTAACTCCTGCGATAGGATTCTCTGCATAGCGATGTGGACTCAAATTGCCGCGTCGTGTGCGTAATGGCGCTGCCGCCTTCGGTTACCCATACCTCGCAATGTAAC
>JBJYXA010000205.1:0-1938 GCA_046259705.1 Caldilineaceae bacterium | reverse complement strand
GGCTTGCCTGAGCGAGAATCCACATGGCCAGCGCGCCCACGACGTCCACTTCACAGGCACTGGGAACCAGCTTGTTGCTCATCATGCTCATGAGCGTGCAAGGCACGATTCCGAAGAAATCCTCCATCGCGGTCCAGCACTGTACCGCAGACGCCTGGAGCTCATTTGCCGTCATCCAGTCGTCCACCGCGACCCCAAATTTGGCCATCTTCGCCAGTGCTTCTGCCGGAACGCCTTCCGTCGAAACGTATTCTTTGATGTCGGCCAGCTTGGTTTGTACTGTGGCATCGTTGTCGTCCATCGCGTCGATAGTGCCAAATAGCTCAAAGAGGTCGAGCGTTTCGATGGATACGCCGTTCTGCTCCAATAGCTTCTCGCTATAACGCACGGTGTTGAAAGCCTGTGGTCGCGCGCCCAGCGCGCCGATGCGCAGGTTGCGCATGCCGCTGGTGATGCGGCACGTCGCCGCGAATCTGGCCAGGTCTTCCTTGAAGCTGGGATTGCTGGGGGCAACCGTGTGCAATTGAGTCAGCGTGTAGGGGATCCCATACTGTCGCAGGTTGTTGCAGGAGGACATCTTGCCGCAGAAGCTGTCACGTCGATCCGCAATGCTCATGCTGTCCACATCGTCAGGATAGGCCTGAATCAACACGGGCACGCCCAGGTTCGCCCATCGCAGCGAGTTGGCTACCGCACGCTCATCGCCGAAATTCGGCAAAGTCACCACCACGCCGTCGATCTCTTTGCGGTGTTCGTCGAACAGATCCGCCAGCTTGTGCGCGTCGGTCAGGCTTTCTACGCTACCGTAGGGCGTATCGTTGGGGCCCAGAGCCACTACTTTGAAGCCGGCCTCCTCCAACGTCTGGATCATCTCTTCGCGGCCGCTTTCGGCAAGATGGCTGGGAAAGAAGCCACGGTTGCCGACAACTAGGCCGAGCGTAACTGGTTTCATGATGTATTCTCCTTAGGCTACAGGAATAGATGGATTGGGCTATTTGGTGTCTGGATTCGAGGCGCACTGCGTTCCGTCTGCACTGCACATCTACTGGCGCCGTGCGGCCTGAGATCGCAGTAGGCCAAGGATGGTGGGTTGAAAACGTTGCCGGGCGAAGAGAAATACGCCGCCAATGGGTACCTGGAATTCTAGTGCGAACGGTGCGAAAACACAATTGTGGGGCGATGCGGAAACCCGGCGCATCCGGTTCGCTAGGCCGCAATCCGCACAGATACTCGGTAACTCTGAGTACGTCGACTCCAGCCAGTCTTGATCAGAAACGGGTAGCTCATCTGCAGGGACACTAGGCCACAAACGGTGACCTAATCTCCTGCTGTCCACCGTGAGACGTAGCCAATTAGATCTTCAGCCTGTTCCTGCGAAGCCACGGCAACGTTCAGCATCAACCCCTTCGGCGACAACTCGCGCAACAGGGTTTCCACATGCTCAGGTTCAGTCTGTAGATGGAGACCCCGCCCGGCCCGCTGGATACGCTTGAGCAACGAGATCCAGTGCGGCATGGGCGGCGCGCCCGCACCGGGTACCCACTGGATGGCGCGGATCTGCGGTATGGAAAGCAGTAACTCGAGATGGCGGATACAGCCGGGTCCATCCAAATGATAAATCGTGCGATCCAGCCATGCTGCCTGTGTCGCCAGCTCGTGCAGGAAGTGCTTTTCGAACATCTGAGGAGAGATCAGCGCGATGAAGTCGCACTGAATCACGTTGGACCGGCCTGCCGACCACGTGGGCAGCCAGCCCGAAGAGGAGCCAACTTGCGCCCAATCCACTGCCGGATAGAATTCCTCGTACATTTCCAGGACGATGGGCTCCAACTGCGTCATGGCGACGCGGACCGCGTCCTCATGGTCGACGAGGTCGTAGCACAGTTCCTGGCGGCCGCGCAGCGCTGAGAGCGCATCGCCGCCCGAATGCGTGTCCGG
>JBJYXA010000204.1:0-2247 GCA_046259705.1 Caldilineaceae bacterium | reverse complement strand
CAGTCGTAATCCCAACGTCGGTTCAACACAATATCTAAACACGAAGGAGTGAAAGCGCATGACTCTGTCCAAGAGACTATTTATGGTGGCAGCAATCGCCATGCTTCTCATTGTTGCAGGGTGCGTTGCTCCGGCCGCGCCTGCAGACAACGCAGCAGCACCGGCCGAAGAAGCAGCACCTGCGGAAGAAGCCGCTGCGCCAGCCGAGGAAGCTGCAGAAGCACCGGCGGAAGTCACCGAAGGCAAGACCTTCGAGGACCTGGTTGTCGGCTATGCTCAGATCGGCGCCGAAAGCGAGTGGCGCACAGCCAATACCAAATCCATCAAGGATGAGGCGGAACGGCTGAATGTAGAGCTCAAATTCTCCGATGCCCAGCAGAAGCAGGAAAACCAGATCAAGGCCATCCGCTCGTTCATCGCCCAACAGGTCGACGTGATTGGCGTGTCGCCGGTCGTCGAAACAGGTTGGGAAACGGTCTTCCAGGAAGCTAAGGATGCCAATATCCCGTTGATCCTCGTCGACCGCCGTGCGGACGTTCCCGAGGACCTCTATGCAACCTATCTCGGTTCCGATTTCGTGGAAGAGGGACGCCGAGCGGGTGCCGCCATGGCCGACTTGCTGGACGGCAAGGGCAAGATCGTCGAACTCGTAGGCACCGTAGGCTCTGCGCCAGCCAATGATCGGTACACAGGTTTCCGCGAAGCCATCGCTGATTACCCTGAGATGGAGATCATCGCCTCCCAGTCCGGTGACTTCACCCGGGCCAAGGGCAAGGAGGTCATGGAGGCCTTCCTGAAGAGCTATGGCGACGAGATCGATGCGCTGTATGCCCATAATGATGACATGGCCATCGGCGCCATCCAGGCCATCGAAGAATACGGCCTGAAGCCAGGCGAAGATATCATTATCGTCTCCGTAGACGCCGTCCGCGGTGCGTTCGAGGCCATGATCGAAGGCAAGCTCAACTGCACGGTGGAATGCAACCCGCTGCTCGGGCCGCAATTCTTTGAGCTTGCACTGAGCGTGGTCAATGGCGAAGAGGTACCGAAGTGGGTACCGTCCGAGGAGGGTGTGTACTATCCTGACGAGGCTGCGGAATTGCTGCCCACGCGGCAATACTAGTCTCTTCTCTCCTTCCGTGCGGCATTAGCCCGGTCTTTCTGTCCAGGAGATCGGGCTGATGCCCGCCTGCATTATGCTTCCGTAGAAACCACTACCAACAAGGGTACAAGAAGTATGTCGAGCGTCGAAGACGTCCTCATTATGTCGAACATAAGCAAGTCCTTTCCGGGCGTGCTCGCGCTCGACAACGTGGATTTCTCATTGCGAACGGGGGAAGTCCACGCCCTTCTTGGCGAGAACGGCGCCGGCAAGTCCACGCTAATCAAGGTGCTCACGGGCGTGGAGAAGCTGGACAGCGGGACAATCACGCTCAGCGGCCGGCAGGTATTCGTCACATCGCCTCATCATGCACAGACGCTTGGCATCAGCACCGTCTATCAAGAAATCAATCTGTGCCCAAATCTATCGGTCGCCGAGAATATTCTGATTGGCCGCGAGCCACACCGTGCCGGAAGCATCGACTGGTCATCGCTCAACGCCAGGGCCAGTGAGATCCTGCAACACCTCGACGTAGATATCGACGTACGCCAGAGCCTGGATATGTATCCCGTCGCCATCCAGCAAATGGTGGCAATCGCACGAGCGCTTGAAGTCTCCGCCAGAGTACTCATTCTCGATGAGCCTACGTCCAGCCTCAGCGCCCACGAGACGGAGAACCTTTTCGACGTCATGCGCAGGCTGCAGGGCGAAGGCATGAGCATCATTTTCATCACGCACTTCCTCGACCAGGTGTACGAGGTTTCGAATCGCATCACCGTCCTACGCAACGGCAAACTCGTCGGGACCTATGACACGGACAAGCTACCGCGCGTCGAGCTGGTGGCGCGGATGATCGGGCGCGAGCTAGTCGAACTGGATGCTATGGGCGAACTCAAAGAGGCTCAAGCCGGCTCCTCGCAGCACGAGGTAGTGCTGGAGGCCAGAGAGCTTGGGCTGTCAGGCGCGATTTCGCCATTTGACCTTGATTTGCACGATGGCGAGGTTGTGGGGTTCGCCGGACTGCTCGGTTCCGGACGGACGGAGACCGCAGACCTGCTATTTGGCATAGATAGACCGGATAGCGGGACGCTGAAGATAGCGGGCAAAGCTGTGGACCACAATTCTCCGTTGCGTTCGATCCACAA
>JBJYXA010000203.1:0-2353 GCA_046259705.1 Caldilineaceae bacterium | reverse complement strand
TGCTGTACGAAGTCCGTCAAAGCCTTTCTCAAGGAAAGCCGTGCCTGTGCGATGTCTCCTTCTGCGAGCAGGCGTTCACCTTTGCATAGGTTGCAATATGCTATTCCGTCGGCTTCGCCAACCTGCCGGAACAGCGCCAAGGCTCTGGAATTGTGTTGTCTGGCTTCCGCGTACGCTCCCACATTTATGGATGCCCAGGCCAGGAATTGTAGGACATTAGCTTGAAGAGCGACCGCCCCCAGCTCTTCTGCTGCGTCCGTCGCAGTCGTCAAGATAGTGCAGGCATCAGCAAACTGACCCAGGTACATTCGCTCAATGGCAAGCCCCAAATCACTTTGGACCGCGCCGTACAGATCACCCATGGTTCTGGAGATACGCTTCGACTCCTCATAATAGGCAACGGCGTCTTCGATTCTGCCTTGGTTATCTGCCACACAGCTGAGCCCATGAAGCGACCTAATTCTACCCCGCTGATCCCCAAGATCAGACTGAATCTGCAGCGCCTCCTCGTAGAGTTGGCAGACTGTGCCCCAGTCAGCCTGCATGTCCACAGCGGATGCCAGGTCGTTCAGAACTTGAGCCACATGCCACTGGTCGCCCAGATTGCGGAAGAGCGCGAGGCTCTCTCGCCACATCCGTTCCGCTTCTGTTGGTGTCAGTCCAAAAACAATGTGCCCGAATTCGTCCAAAACGAGCGCGCGAGTGCGCTCGACACCAGCAGCGGATTTTTCCAACACCTCGACGAGTCCCTGCGCTTCTGTGATGAGGCAGCGTGCTTCCTGCAAGTTGCCAAGGAGACGGCAGAATGTAGCCTTGCGCGTCAAAACCTCGGCGAGTTGTTGAATCTGGGCCCTACCGGACTCTCGCAGACCGGCCTCCGCTAGACCGAACAGTGTCCGCCCTTCGGCCAATCTGAACTTCCAGATGAGAAAGTCAAAAAGACCATCCGCTCCGTCGGAGATTTTCTCGCAGTCGGCGTTCTCTGCCGACCAACGCCAAGCTGAACGGATATTGTCGAACTCGGACGAGAGTTCCGCGACCGCCCTCAACTGGCGGCGATCATGCAGCGCTCCGCCACACTCGCGCAGGAACCGAATGTAGTACTTGGCATGCTGTGAACTGACATGCTGCGCAGCATCCGGTTCCATCTCTTCCAGACGTTCCGAAGCGTACTGACGAAGATGCTCGTGCAGCGCATACTTGCCCGCCTGCGTCGACTCTAGCAAGGAACGGTCTACCAGAGCCTTGAGTTGGCGTAGCGAGGCGCCCGCGATCTGGTGAGCGGCTTCGTGTGAGAAATCTCCCCGGAAAACAGATAGTCGGGCAAGCAGCCGTTTGCCTGTTTCGTCCAGCAGACGCCAAGAGTGATCCAGAACCGTCCGCATACTGCGCTGGCGCGGTGCGAGGTCCTGCCAGTCAGTTTCCAGGAAGTCGATGGTGCTTGCGTGTACACTCGGCGACGCTACGGTGACGCGCTCTGCAATCTCTGTGACCGTAAGCAGATCCGCCCAAGAAGCTGCCAGCAAGATGCTGAGCGGCAGTCCATTGACGGCGCGGCATATGCGCACAATGGCAGCCATCTCCTCCTCCGTGGGAGAGAGCTGCGGAAGCGAACGTCGCGCTTGATAGACGAAGAGCTGTACCGCGGGATAGTCTGCGGCAGTTCTTCTTCCCTCCGTTTCTCCGGCAGCCACGTTGTCATCCGGCGTGTCGAGACCGCCCAGACGGAATACTTGCTCAGACTTGAGGTTCAGCCGCGCCCGTGATGTGACCAGAATCCTGAGGCGCCTCGTTTCGTGAAGCAGCCGGTTGATTTCGTGTGTGCTATCAACCATGTGCTCGAAGCTATCCAGGACGAGCAATATTCGCTTACTGCGTAGGTACTGTTGCATCTGTGTGGCAGGCGACGAAGTATCGTACAAATTCAAACCTATGGCCTGGGCAATGACGGGAATGAGGGAGTCCGTGGAACTGAGGGAGGCCAGAGAAACGAGAAAAACGCCGTCTGCAAAATCAGGCAAGAGATGTTGCGCCGCCTCTATCGCAAGCCTGCTCTTGCCGCTCCCTCCTGGGCCCACGAGAACCAGGAGCCGGCATTCTGTGTCGCCAAGATACTCTGTGATTGCCGCCAATTCTTTCTCGCGGCCGATCAATGGCGTCAACTGCGCCTGAAGATTGTGCGGCGGATGGCGTGGCGCCGGTTCGATATCCACAGCGCTGCGGATTTGCTCGTAGAGCGCTAGCGTTTCAGTCTCCGGCTCGACATCCATTTCTGCGCGCATCGTCCGGCGACAGAGCTCGAACTGCTGCATCGCAGCCAAGCGTTGGCCGTCTAGCGCTAGCAGGCGCATCA
>JBJYXA010000202.1:0-2029 GCA_046259705.1 Caldilineaceae bacterium | reverse complement strand
CAACAGCGTCGACGAACACCCCCATGCCCACTCCGACACAGACGAGTACGCCGGAGGATGGACTGAAGTCGGCAGCGGCGACGGCAACGCAGACAGCCGTGCCCCCGACTTTGACTCCGATGCCTACGTTTACGCCGACCGCGATCCCAACATCAACGTTCACGCAGGTTCCGACCTCGACGTTCACGCCTGTCCCAACAACAACCTCGACGTTTACGCTGTCACCTACATCTACGCTTACTCCAGTACCAACGCAGACGTACACACCGGCACCCATGTCTGCGCTCCAGGCCACGCCAACCGTCACGGCTGATGCCTCCCTGCTAGACTCGCCAACCAATAATAACGCGAGTCCCGTTGCCGTGACGCCATCTAGTTGATCAGCTTCCTGCTGCATGACCTGGCTGGGCTCAAAAGGACACCGTTGTCAAGTAGGCTAGCGTCGTCTCCGGCACGGCGAATCGTCGCGCGATCACTTTGTTGGGCCGCAAGGCATGAAAATTGCGAAACGCCAATTTCGAAATGAAACAACATCACAACAATTGTCTGAGACATAAGGCTAAGCGTGGCACCGTCATTCCGTAGAGAATTGGATACTTACATCCGCGCCCGATATCCCTTGCTGTGGATCGTCACACCGGAAGAAACCCGCGCGCTTGCGGAGATTGACGGACTCGCCAAGGATCAGCGCAAACCGCTCTACCTTTGGAGCGCCACTTCGGGCGTAGTGAACGCGGCAATTTCAGGCAAACCGGACTCTGCCAAACGCGACCCGTTGTCACTGATCTCGGAACTCATGGAACACAACGGCGCCGGCATATGGATTATTCGCGACTTCCACCCCTTCCTCCGCGACCATAACGTCGTGCGGCGGCTCCGCGAGGCTGCGTTCCACCTGAAAGCCAGCAACAAGACCGCAATATTGCTCGGTCCCGTGTTGAACATCCCGATTGAACTTGAGAAGGAGATCACCGTGGTCGACTTCTCACTGCCATCACGTGAAGACCTGCAGGAGCAACTCGATGGTATCATCGCTTCGGCCGGTCAACATGGCAGCATCTCTGTAGAACTCGACCACAGACAGCAGGCACAACTCGTGCGCGCTTGTTTGGGGCTGACAAGCGACGAGGCGGCAAATGCCATCGCCAAGGCGATTATCCAGGCCGGTGGTCGTCTAGACCGCGACGCCGTGGAAGCCGTAACCGCGGAAAAACAGCAGATCATCCGCAAGAGCGGGCTACTGGAATACTACCAAAGTGACGAACGACTCAACAGCGTCGGCGGACTAGACGTCTTGAAGGAGTGGCTACGAAAGCGCGTACGCGCTTTCAGCGAAGAGGCTCGCGCCTTCGGCCTTCCTGAGCCCAAGGGGATCCTCTTGGTAGGCGTGCAGGGCTGCGGAAAATCCCTCATCGCGAAGGCGGTTGCCAATTCGTGGCGCCTTCCGGTACTCCGGCTGGACGTGGGCCGGCTATTCGCGTCATTAGTTGGTTCGAGCGAACAAAATCTGCGCAACGCAATCCGGCTGGCGGAGAGTATCGCCCCGGTCGTATTGTGGGTGGACGAGATCGAAAAAGGTTTCTCGGGTATTGGTTCCAGCAATGTCAGCGATGCCGGTACTGCTGCCCGTGTGTTTGCCAGCTTCATCACCTGGCTCCAGGAAAAGCAAGCCCCGGTGTTTGTCATCGCGACGGCAAACTCGGTGGAGCAATTGCCGCCTGAACTTGTCCGCAAGGGACGGTTCGACGAGATCTTTTTTGTCGACCTGCCCGATGTGGAGGAGCGTACTGACATTTGGCGCATCCACCTTGGCAAGCGCAACCGTGATCCGGACGATTTTGACCTGCCCACGCTGGCAATGGCCTCCGATGGGCTTTCGGGTGCGGAGATTGAGCAGGCCGTGGTCGCAGGACTTTATGAAGCCTTTGATCAGAACCGACCGCTGGAAATGTCCGATTTGCTCGATGTCCTACAGGACACGGTACCGCTAAGCCAAATGATGCAGGAGGAAATAGAGGGCCTGAGCACT
>JBJYXA010000201.1:0-8802 GCA_046259705.1 Caldilineaceae bacterium | reverse complement strand
AGACTGAGTATGAGTACGACGACTAGTAGTCTGCCAATTCGTGGCTTCGCCCGCATATCCCGTCTCCTTTTGATCTCTATGCGATTCATAATGTGTGTCCCAGCGTACGGGTCGGTATTTTTGACATTGTTTGTGCCGAGGCGATTTCAGCCGCCGCGCTATATGCAACCTGTCTTATGAAGCGCATATAGGAAGACTGTACTATTACGGGTGTTCTCTCGCCAGGCTAATGTGAGGTTCTATCGCTATGCGTAACCAGACTCGTGAGTCCTCGGCAATGATACAATACTTCAGGGGAACACACAAGCATTATTGTGTCACGCTTCCAGATATTACGAGGCCTTCCAGGGCGTCGACCATGGCCTTCTGATCGCTCCAAGGATACTCAGTTGTGCCGTAACACATGGAACGTTCGTGGCCTTTCCCAAAGGCGGCGACGACGTCTCCTGGCCTGGCCATGCGCACGGCGAAGTCGATCGCCTCTGTGCGGTCGGGAATGATGCGATAGGCACCCGAATCAGCGTACTCCAGCACCCCGGTCTCGATTTCACGGTTGATGACATCGAGATCCTCCGTACGCGGATCTTCAGCCGTAATCACCGTGAAATCGGCCAGCCGTCCGCTGATGCGGCCCATCAGGCTGCGCTTCTGTTTGTCACGCAGACCGGCGCAACCAAATACAGATATGAGTCGTCCAGACCCCTCTTTGGGAGTCGGATCCACCAGCGGCCGCAGCGTCTGGAGCGCCCGCTCCAAACTTACGGGAGAGTGCGCAAAATCGACGACTGCCAAGAAAGGCTGGCCGCGATCGATGCGCTCCATCCGCCCCGAGACGCCGTGCATATTCGCTACCCCTCTTTGCACGTCCTGCGGAGATATGTTTAATCCTAGGGCGATGGCGGCAGCGCAAAGGATGTTCTGCACGTTAAACTCGCCAATCAGATCGGTGGAAACCTCGAACTGGCCGCCCCACCAACGCAACGTGAAGGATGTTTGCGCCGGGCTGAATTCTACATTGGCGGCAGTGATATCAGGTTGCAGACTGCCGGCCTGTGTTTTTGCTTCGCTCAGTCCATACAGGTGGCGCGACATAAACCGGCCGTGTGCGGCATCTTCTTCCATCAGCACAGAGCGCAGCGCGTGGATGCTACCTTCATCATCGGCGTTGAGCACGGCGAAGCGATCGCGCCCACGGCCTGCCGGAGCCTCGTAAAGCGCCCGAAAAAGCAAGGCCTTCGCCTGGACGTACGCCTCGCGAGTTCCATGATAATCCAGATGCTCATGGGTGATATTCGTTACGGCTGCGACATCATATGCCACAGCCGCCACACGTTCCTGTGCGAGACCGTGACTCGTACTCTCCACAATGGCGTAGCGACAGCCGCTATCTCGCATCTGCGCTAGATAGCGCTGGATATCAGGCGACTCGGGCGTCGTGACGTGAAACCCGGTTTCCTGCTCTTGGCCGCGGATGTGCGCGCCCACGGTGGTGATCACGCCAACGCGTCCTTGGGGATTGTCGGCGCTTTGCGTGGCGGCTGTCAGGATCGACTCGAGCAGGGCGCAAGTGGTTGTCTTGCCGTCTGTCCCGGTCACGCCGATGACGATCAAGTCGCGGCTTGGAAAGCCGTACAGAGCGGCGCTCGCCTCCGCCAAAGCACGACGTGCGTTTGTCACCGGATAGTACGGAAAGTCGAGGGGTAAGTGAATGCCTGCCGATGCCAGTTCAGGCCGCGTCATCGTACCCAGAGCGGCCACGGCGCCTGACCTCACCGCCGCCTCCAGATATTGGTGCCCGTCGTGGTTCGCCCCAGGTATTGCCACGAACAGGGCGCCCGTAGCGACATCCCGGCTATCTGCAGTAACCTGCACGATGGATCTGTCTGGGGCGGTTGGCCCCTCACCTGGCGGAAGGACCGACAGCGCGTCCAGCAATCTTGGCAAAGGAACGCTTGCGGCTATGGTCGGGCTATCCGGCGTGGACATGGGTTCACGATAACCCACTAAATATCGCGTGGACCGCGTATGACGGAGAAGCCTGCAAACAATACTACGACCACGAGAAGCAGCATCGCCCCCATGAACACCGGCGGTAGCGAAGAGCGCACATAACGGCTCACGTCGATATCCGGGAACGTAGGTAGCGCCAGGGGCGTCTCGGTCGGCAACAATGTGGGGCCGGCCGATGGCGTCGCCGCTGCTGGCGGCACGGCCGCTATTTCGGCCGATGGCGTCGACGTATCCGGCGCCCGAGTCGATATGGGTTCCGTTTGTTGCGTCGGCAGGGGCGCAGGCGTATCCGCTGGCGGTGGGGTCACAGTGGGCATCACCGTAGAAATCTCAGCAGCCTCGCCGGGCGGCTCAGTTGCCTGCGGTGAGGGCACATCGATCTCAACGGAACCAACCGGCTCGCTCTCGATGGCTGCGTTGGGAATCGCCACCGACACCGCCTCCGATACCGGCCTGCGCCCCGTGATGATCTCCGCAGCCGGCAGTTGGACGTCGATACTGATAGGAACGCTGCTCGTGATCTGCGTTTGCGCAGAGACGTTATCCTGCTGCACAGATTCCGGCGGCGTCTCCGCCGCAGGGGTCTCGGTTGGCGTAGCCGTGGCCGTGGGCGTCGATGTTGCCGTGGGCGTGGCCGTGGCCGTTGCAGTTTCGGTCGGCAACGGTGTATCAGTCGCCGTGGCAGTCGCAGTAGGTACGGGCGTATCCGTCGGCGTGGGCGATGGCGTAGGCGTGTCGGTTGGCGTAGACGTCGGCGTAGGCAGCGGCGTTGGCGTCGCAAGTGCGGCCGTCACATCAAGTGGCGGCATAGCGAACGGCGGCGAAAATGAAAGGCCTTCATCGTCGCTACGCAGTACCCAGTCGTTTGCAGTACCAGCGTAAATGGTGCGCGGCGCCTGCGGTATGTTGGCGACGGCATAGGTAACGCCGCCATAGGCCGCCCCGTTAACCAGTGGCTGTTGCCATGCATCGCCGCTACCGTACCATATACCGTTCTCTGTGGCAGCCACGATGTTCTGACCGGTATCTACGATGTCGTAGACGATAGTCGACGGGAAGTTGGCTACCGGTGCGAAATTGACGCCGTCCTCACTTCTATACAACCCCTGGCCCGTGCCTGCATACAGACCATCATCTCGGGACAGCAGGCTAAACACAATGAGAGTGTTTGGAATTGCGGGCACCGGCTGCCAAGTTGAACTATCCGGCGGCATACGGTAGAGTCCTGCATGGGTGCCGGCATAGAGCGTATCATTATGTAAAACGACCTCGCGCACCCTGCGCGCCTCCCCTGCAAGCCCCTCGTCGAGTTGTTGCCAGATATCGCCCGCATTCGAGGTACGATAGACTCCATCGTAGCGGGTAGAGGCATAGAAGACGGTGACACCTTCTTGCACGACAGAGTATAGCTCGCCGACTGCGGCATCTTGCGGCAGCAGCGCTTTGAATCCCGTCAATTCCTGCCATGTCTCCCCGCCGTCGCTGCTACGATACATGTAGCCAAAGCCGCCGTCGCCGGCAAGAACCAGGTTCGGATCTTGCGGATCAACCGCAATCCCTGCAATGCTGATGTTCGGCTGAGTACCATCATTGGAAGGTAGCCAGCCGACAGCACCGTTGTCGGTACGATATAGATTTACGGGGTCAGGCGCGTTTAGCGTGCCCGCCAGTGCACGGTCGGGATGTCCGGGAATTACGGCCAGACTAATGGCCACATTGCGTGTAGGGATGGCGACGGCCTCTTGCGCCCAGACAAGTCCGGGAAGCAAGGCCAGCGTCAGGATGAGCGCTGCGGTTGCCAACCAGATCACCGAAGTGCGGCCATCTATTGCTTTACGCACGCTACGGTGCATCATTCCGCCTACCATACTACTGGATGAATCCATGTGATCGTGACTCGCGCGCATCGAATTATACGGGTCATCCTGCACGAGTGCGAATCGCGCCACATACCCGCGTCAACGTAACCATGCGGCTGCTGCACTCACCGGAGACGCACGGTTGGTGGTCCCACACGAGCCGGACTAGCTCCAGCGGGGCCTCATCCAACAATTGCGCATACAAATCGCCTACATAGCAAACGCCAAGGGTGGATACTAGTTCCCTCCCTTGGCGCTGAACGGGGCATCCTATAGTGGACGCCGCTGCTGCCTTTCATCGGCGCTGCGCTACATCATAGCGATCAGTTGCTGTGAGGCATTGTTAGCCCACTCGATCAGGTTTGGCGGGTAAATGCCGATCCAGAGTGTCGCCAAGACGCAGAGCGCCACCACCACCTGCAACGGAATGGGGACCGGAACCTTGACCGGTTCCTCTGCTTCCTCTCCGCCGATGAAGAACATCTGACGCACCACACGCATATAATAGTAAGCGCCGATGCCCACGTTGATCAGCGCAATGCCGGCGAGCCAGAAGTACTGGTGCTGTACAGTCGCACCGAAGACATAGAACTTACCCACGAAGCCGCCGGTCAATGGAATGCCCGTTAGGCTCAACATGAACACGAGCATCGACCAGGCCAGGGCAGGCGATCTGTGAATCAAATCGCTATAGGCAGTAACATCGGTGCTCCCTGTATAGTCTTCCACCGCCAGCACGACCATAAACGCGCCGATATTGGTGAAGAGATATGCAAAAAGATAGATGAGGAGACCGTTCAAGCCGTTCATGCCCAGCGTGGTGACGTCGGCGGACTGGCCGGACACGACGGCCGTCAATCCCAAGAGTATGTAGCCGGCCTGCGCCACGGAACTATAGGCGAGCATACGCTTGACGCTGCGCTGCCGCAACGCGACGACGTTGCCTGCCGTCATGGTTAGCACGGCCAGGCCCCCCAGGATCGGCACCCAGTTCATCTGATACGCACCAATGGCCACGATGAGCACGCGTGCCATGACGGCGAACCCTACCGCCTTTGACGCCGTAGACAAATAGGCGGTGACCGGCGTTGGCGCACCGTCGTAGGTGTCCGGCGCCCATTGATAGAAGGGCGCAAGGCTCGCCTTGAATCCCAACCCAGCCAGCGTCAAGAGCGTCGCCAACGGTATTACGGTATGCAACGTTGAATCGTTGGTGAACGCGGCGCCAATTTCCGTGAGGTCCAGCGAACCGCTTGCGCCATAAAGCAAGCTCATGCCATAGAGCATCAATGCCGTCGATACGGAGCCATAGATGAAATACTTGAGGCCCGCTTCCGAACTGCGATCGTTTTCACGCAGGAAGCCGGCCAGGATGTAGCTCGTAATGGAGAGCGCCTCGATGGAAAGGAACAGCAGCAGGAGATTGTTGGCGCTTACCGCAATCGTCATGGCCAGAGTCACAAACAAGAAGAGCGACCAAAATTCGCCGTGGTTATTGGTGTGACGGTTCATAAAGCTGCCACCGCCGACGGCGACTAGGCTCATGCCGACGATGACGATCATTTTCAGAAACGATGCAAATGGGTCGAGCGCCACCATTCCCAGTTCGATGACGGGCGACATGCCTGCCTGGAACATCACCCCAATCAACGAAACGATCAAGAACAGTATGGACACCAGCATGTATGCACGGCCTGTAGACTGGCCATTCTGACCCGACTGGCCAATATCAAGGAGCAGGATCAGAAGTCCGCCTATAAGTAGTACAAGTTCCGGCAGCAGGCTGCCCACTGAGCCAATACCGATTTCGGCCACGAATTGCTCCCTTGCTTACGAAAGACCCTTGACGAACTGGATCAGTGACAGCGCAAAGCTGTTGAAGTAGTTCAGGACCACGGTGGGATAGATGCCGATAATGAACATGAGCGCTATCAGTGGCCACAACGTTACCTTCTCGAAACCTGCCATGTCCGTCGGACCGTCCGTATGCTGACCGTCCACAGTCGTCCAGTGCGTCAACTTCGCCGGGTCGTATTCCCCGAGGAAAACGTTCTGGATAATGCGCCAGAGGATATAGACGGCCGTGATGATGATACCGATGGTGCCAAATGCCGCCCACAGTGGTACGAGTGCAAATGCACCACGGAAGGTGAAGAACTCGGCCCAGAAGCCGGCAAGACCCGGCAACCCGAGGCTGGCGAATGCGGCTACCAGCATAATGCCGTAGAAATAGGGAGTCACGGTACCCAAGCCGCCGAAGCGAGAGAGTTCGCGCGTATGTGCCCGCTCGTAGATGACGCCGACAAGGAGGAACAACGCCCCGGTGATGATGCCGTGGTTGAACATCTGCAACGTTGCGCCGTTAAGCGCCATCGCGGCGCTGTTGGTGACTTGGTCCACGGGAAGCTGGAATGTCTCCGCCGCCTTCTGCGCGCCTTCCACCGTCATCACGGAAGCGGCAGCGCCGATGCCAAGCATCACGTAGCCCATATGGCTGACTGAACTGTAGGCGATAAGTCTCTTCAAGTCGGTTTGCGCCACACACACGTAAGCGCCGTAGACGATGGCAACGGCCCCCAACGCCACAATCCACATGCTCCAGAACTGGCTCGCCGATGGATAGACGGGCAACATAATACGCAGAAAACCGTAGCCGCCCAGTTTTAGCAATACGCCCGCTAGAATGACGGAACCTGCCGTAGGCGCTTCGGTGTGCGCGTCCGGCAGCCAGGTATGGAACGGAAAGGCCGGTACCTTGAAAGCAAATCCCAGGAAGAAGCCCCAGAACGCCAGGCTAGAGAACAGCAGGGCCTTGTCCGGCGGGAAATCCATAAACGGCTGGCGAGCCGCCGACTCAATGATGTCGAATGTGCCCGTGGCAAAGTACGTGCCCAGGATAGCCAACAACATCGCGACCGAGCCCACCAACGTATAGATGAAGAACTTGATCGACGCATAATCGCGATTCTTGCCGCCCCAAATGCCGATGAGCAGATACATCGGCACCAGGCTGATCTCCCAGAAGACGTAGAAGAGCACGTAGTCCAGTGCGATGAACACGCCGATCATGCTCAGCTCCAGGAGCTGGAACATGACGAAGTATTCCTTCACGCGGGTGTTGATGACGCCGGCGCTGTAGTAGATGCTCAAGGTAGATAGCAGCGCCGTAAGGAATACGAGCGGTAGGCTGAGGCCGTCTACGCCGAGATGGATACTGGCGCCCAGCGATTCAATCCACGGGATATTGACCTCAAAGGCCATACCACCCGCTGCAAAGTCGTAGACGTAGAGCATGTAAATGCTGATGCTCAGCGGCAGCAAGCTCGCGGCTATCGATCCCCACTTGATCATGCCTGTCCGGTCTGACGGCGTTACGACGATCAATATTGTCGCTATCACAGGCCAGATTAGCAGAATCAGCAGTGACCAATTGTCTAGGAATTCCATCAATGTTTCCTCCGCAAAACCCTATTTCGGAATTCAGTTTCGGCGCCAAACGGGATAACGCAGGCCCCTTGGTTCCGTTGTCACGATGGCGAGCAACAAGCTTGCCGAGTGAGTTCAAATACTTCTGAATCAAATACGTCCATAAGTTCGATAGGCGCCTAGATATGCCCTTAGGCCACCCGGATTGGCTATACCAACGTCAACAGAATGGGCAGTGCTTCTAGCAGCAACCAGATCGTCAATGCAACCAGCGCTACCAACAGGTACACTTGGACATGTCCATCCTGTATGTTGCGCAGGACGCGCCCCGACCGGTCAGCTACCCAACCGGCGCCGTTCACAGTGCCATCCACCACCAAACGATCAAACGCGGCCAGCACCCAAGACCACCACACGTTCAGGCGTCCGATGAAGTTGACGATGGGATCGATCACCCACACGTCATCCACCCAGTACAGGAACTTGGAAAGTCCACGCGTGAACGCAACCACGGTCGCATTGTAGAACTCATCGACATAGTATTTCCTGTACATCAAGGTCCAGATCGGCCCAAGCAGTTTGCGCAATGGATCGACCTGACCCGCCTCGAAGCCTCGGTATACGAAGTAACCGGCCAGTAGACCTCCCAGCGCCACAACCAACGAGACAGCCAGTGGAATATAGCTGAATTCCGGATGCGCCAAATGTAGTTCCATGTACTCGATATGAGGTTCCAAGTACTGTTCCAGCCAGTAGGGAATGAAGCCGCCGAACAGCGGAAAGTCATTCGGAATCCCGATCCAGCCCAAGCCAATCGCAAACGGCGTGAGCAACACGAGCGGGACGACCATACTCTTGACGCTTTCGGGAGCATGGGCGGCGCCCTCAGTCCGCGGCGCCCCCGTGAACGAAAGCGTGATCATGCGAGCGGTGTAGAAAGCGGTCAACAACGCGGCCGCCGCCAGCACCCAGAAGACCCACAGCTTGTTCGTTCCATAGAGATAGGCAAGGATCTCGTCTTTGGACCAGAAGCCGGTCGTTAGGATCGGAAGACCGGCAAGCGCCATACCACCAATGGTAAAGGTCCATGCTGTCCACGGCATGCGTCCGCGATGAATCAGGCCGCCCATGTTGCGCATGTCTTGTGGATCGTCGACATTGAGTACGCCGTCCGGCCGGTCGATCAATAGGGGGCCATGCTCGTGTTCGTCGCCTTCTCCATGTTCGTGCGCATGGTGCATGCCGTGTTCCATGCCGTGAATGACGCTGCCGGAGCCGAGGAACAGCAAGCCTTTGAAGAACGCATGGGCAACTAGGTGAAACAGACCTGCGATGTAGCCGCCCATGGCAATGACTGCGACCATATAGCCCAACTGGCTGATCGTAGAGTAAGCGAGTACGCGCTTGATATCCCACTGTGTAATTGCAATCGTAGAAGCAAAGAGCGCTGTGAACGCCCCAATAAAGGCCATGAAAGTGGCCAGTCCCGGTGACACCTCGCCGGCGA
>JBJYXA010000200.1:9218-11372 GCA_046259705.1 Caldilineaceae bacterium | reverse complement strand
TTGCTGCCCACGTTGACGAGCAATTCCGATGGTCTGATCTCGACGATTGTGCCTTCCCGCAGATCGCCGCGCGACGGCAGATCAAAGTCAAGATCCTCTTCAATGTACTTCTCGAAAATCTCAAGGTCCGAGGATGGGGCGGCCGTAGTATCCTCAGAGGTCGGAGCCTCAGCAGGCAATGCCTCGGCGATCGGTTCCTCACTGGAGGGTTCAGTATTCGTGTCTACCTGTTCCGCGCTGTCTTGTTCGATACTTTCCTGCTCGTCGTCCATACCGTCCGCATCAGCGTTCAAATGTTCCGCGTCTGCCATCACTAGATTGCTCCAACGTTTGCCTGGGAATTGGGGAGGTCAATTGACGCCGTCCACTACTGCATGCAGTAGCAGCGCCCTCGCTGGACCCTTTTTCACACCATTGGATTATAACAGGGCAAGTTAGGAGCGTCAAGGAGTGCAATTTTGGGTGACCCTACCAAATATGGTGGAGCAAACTCGGAGAAGCGTGGGCGTCTATCCGAGTAAGGGTGTCTGCGGCCAGCTAGTTGGCCGGCAGCTTCTGGCTACACACGACATTGAAGTCAGCATGAGCGGCACTGGCAATTGCTATGACAATGCGCCGGTGGAGAGTTTCTTTTCGTTGTTGAAGACCGAACTCGTTCATCACGACAGCTACAGAACCCGACACGAGGCCAAAACTAGCCTGTTCGATTACATGGAAATCTTCTACAATCGACAACGGATTCACTCTGCTATTGGCTACCAAACACCGCTGGCGTGCGAACAGCAATGGAACGAAGACGCGCTGCCGGAATTTCAAACGGCCCCCTAGGGGGCCGTTTTACAATAACTCACCCTTAACTGCGTGTCCACCAAACCGGGGCAGGTCCACAACCACACACTGCAAATGGGTGTATACTATCAATAATGCCCTGGTAGATAAGCGCGGAAAGCAAAAGGAGAATGATCATGATAAAGACTGTGCTGGTTGGTATGGTCAATGTTCGTGATGCGGGACGCGAGTCTCTGCGCGACGTAGGTTTGTTGCTCGCCAGACCAGTGCTTGCGCCGCCCGTTCGCCCTGTCACCAAACGTATGATCAAGACCTGGCTCACGATAGATCGAAGTGTCAAGTTTGGCCGGTCTGGCGCTGGAGCCGCACGCGAAAAGCGAGTCGCAGGCAAGGATCAAGTACCTAGTGAAATTCAGGTCATACGTGGGGAATCAGAAGAGCGGGCAGGCCAATCCGTGAGTGAACAACAGGCGGCACGCGGCACTCGCAAGGATTCGGCACCCTTCCTGAACAAAGAAGCTACATCCACGCCCGAAGAGGAATTGGAGTCGGCGACCAAAACGCCCCGTGAGGAGCCGGCGAGTTCTAGCGCGGAGGCCGAACCCTTTCGCCAGCTACTCGGAGTGCCGGAATTCTCGCTCGACATGGCGCGTCAGGCGTGGGATATGGGTATGCGCACGCCGCAGGATGTGTTGGACGCTGCCAGAGCGGATACGCTTCGCGATATTCACGGGATCGGTGAGGTTCGCCAGGGTCGGATTTTGAGAAAGCTCGAACAGGAGGTCGAAGTGACCCGGTCGATCGAAGACGGCGATTCAGGGAGCTAGACCAGGGCCGCAATTAGGTGAACAGCCGCAATTTCCGCTGCCTTCCAGGCGAATGCCGATACTACCCGGCTAGCCAGGTCGTCCCCACCGACAACGGCGTTGAATGATGGATAAGCTTCAAGTATACGCGCGTCCCCGCCTTGGATAGGCGGAAACGGTCTCGGAGGCGGAAGTGCTGATTCTACTATGCTCAGCACTTCGGCGACCCCGAGCATGCCCGGATCGTACGTAACAAGAACGGTCGATGTCAGAGGATTCACGACGACAGTGATGATGCCGCTGGCGCTTCGAACCCCGTCCTCTAGAGCACGTGATCGCTCGATGGAATGAGTGATACGGGATACACGCAGACGAACACGACCCCTAATAAAGTGCAATACCGTGATTGATGTTTCCAAGCGGACTTTTCCTGGTTGTCAGCGCTAGACCTTACGCTAGTTCGCGCAGGATGTTACCAGCCGAGTATTAAGCAATGGTCATCGGCTTGTTAATGAATGTGACATGTAGCGGGTCACGGACACAAATCAGCGTAAATCGC
>JBJYXA010000200.1:2749-9118 GCA_046259705.1 Caldilineaceae bacterium | reverse complement strand
CTGCGCATACGCCTATGCGATCGATACGCGTGGGGTCCTTGCCACTGAGCGCTGCGCTACTCATACGCGAGAAATTACCCTAGGTGCCTAAGCCATGCTTGCGCCCCGTCAGCCCGGCATGGACGGAGGGCCCACCTTCGCTACGGGCTCCTCTGGGTTGATCTTGATGCGCGTATCGGCGGCCATGTCCATGCCTTCGCGGACCAGCACCGGGCGTATTACAGCTTCCCAGAGTTCCTCGCGCACCGTTCCCGGTGGAGGGCTAAGTGTCCACTGGCTGGCGACCAGCCTTGCACTATCGAGTCCGGCCGGGTTGTGGTACCTACCTGGTATTTTCCGTCGGGGGCCAAATAGCGTCGCTGCCGTTTCCGCACCTGGTCCAACCGTCGTACAAGTGCATGCGCAAGCCATATCGGCAGCAGCATCAGTGTGTCGGTATTCCGAGACGCGAACCCAAACACGGTCAGATTATCCAACATGGTGAGTTCATCCAGTTCCTCAGCGCGCATATCGCCTTCAGTCGTAAGCTTTTGCGCGTGATCGAACTCGGAGAAATTGGTCACGACAGCGCATGTCCGTCCGTTGAACTTGCCGCGCCGGTACCCGATGCCCAGGATTTCTTCGCGTGCAATTGACGGAACGTCCAATACAAGGAACGTCCAATACAACGTCAGTTGCAGATTTGATAGAAACGAAAAGAATACCGGTTGAGACGGCAGATTCAGCCACGATGCGTGCCAAGAGGTCCTGGCGAAGGTACACACCTACCAGGGCATCACTGATCTGATCGCAGAGCTTGTCAGGATGACGGGCGGTCATCGACCCTGATGTGAAGATTTAGTCAGAAGCCAGGGTTGTCAACTTCTCCGGTTGAGATCCGTTGCGCGACGATCGTGCTGGAGCGCGCATATATTTGATCCACTCGTTCACGTATAGCGGAGCAGCGGAAGTTGCACCTACCACGGCCCAATCCGTGGCACCAAGCGGCACAACGCCCAAGAGGTTGCGAAGACCGGGCAACAACACTGTCCCAAGCTGGAGGAGAAGGCCGCCGCCCACTGCGAGCGGGATCAATCTGTTGCGCGGGCTCGGCGAAGGGTCGAAAAGACTGTTCGTCTCAGATCTGCAACCTATTGTGTGCAGAAGTTGTGCGCTAGTCAGCGTGCTGAAGGCCAGCGTGCCGGCGTGCGCTCCCAGCCCATACCGCAGGATGCCCCAGACGTATGCGGTCATTGCTGCGGCGGTCAGGACCCCACCCTCAACGCCTATCGCGCGCACGTCGCCACTGCCAAACATGGGCGCGCGCGGGTCGCGGGGTGGGCGCTTCATCACGCCGGCCTCGGGCGGCTCCATGCCGAGGGCAAGCTCCGGAAAGATATCCGTGACGAGATTAATCCACAGTAACTGCATTGGTAGCAAGGGTTGGCCCAGGCCCGCAACCGTAGCCAGCGAAGTCATCATCACTTCGCTGGAATTGCTGGCAAGGATGAAGTGTACCGCCTTCTTAATGTCGTCGTAGATAGTACGCCCCTGCTCAACCGCTCCGATGATGGTCTCCAGGTTGTCATCGCGCACCACAATGTCTGCAACTTCCTTGGCAACGGCGCTGCCATGGTCTCCCATGGCAATGCCAACGTCAGCGGCCCGCAGCGCGGGCCCGTCATTGACGCCGTCGCCTGTCATTGCTACGACGCGCCCGGCGCGCTGCATAGCCTGCACGATTTTCAACTTGTCGCTTGGGCTGACGCGGGCGAAGATCGCCACCCGCTGCGTAAGGGTATGCATCACATCCGGATCTAGTTCGTCGAGATTGGCAGAATCCAGGATCTCTATTCGACCTAAGCGGTTGAGTCCAATTTGGCGCGCCACGGCATAGGCCGTACCGCTTTGATCACCGGTAATCATGGTTGTGTGGATACCGGCGTTTTGCAGTCGCTGCATCAGTTCCGTCATACCATCACGTGGCGGATCGGCGATTCCAGCCAGACCCACCCAGACCAGGTTGCGGCGCTGTTCGGGCCGACCGTCTCCGCTCCCGTAAGCCACGGCCAGCACGCGCAGCGCCTTTCCGGCCATCCAATCGTTCTCAGACTTGATGCGGTCCCTCGCATTTCCGTCCAAGGTAAAAGTTTCGTCGCCCACCAAGTAGCGATCGCACAGGGCCAGCACCTCTGCAGGTCGACCCTTCACGGCCAGCATCTGATCGCCGTTTACCCCAGTGTGCAGCGTGTCCATGAAGCCGCGCTTTTCCCCGCGCAGGCGCATACGCACTACGGGAAGTCCGGACCGATATGCCCCCACGTCAATTCCCAGTTCCAGGGCAGCCCGGACTAGGGCTAGCTCTGTTGCCGAGCCTCGCAGCCCATTATCACCCGGCTTTTCTCCGGATACTATCTCCACCTCGCTACATAAAGAGGCGAGGCGCAGCATGTGCACTAGTTCCGGTGCAGAAGACGCGTCAGCCGCTTGATCGGATGTTCGCAAATCTGTGCCATCGATTTCATATCTGCGCATACCTGCGAATGCGGCAACCAAAGTCATGCGACCGTGTGTAAGCGTACCCGTCTTGTCGAGACAAACTTCCTGGACTACGCCCAGCGTTTCGACTACGCTCAACCGCCGGACGAGGACCTGCTGCTTTTCCAGTCGCCGCAGGCCAAGAGCGAGAGTTGTGTTTGCAACTGCGGGCAGGCCCTCGGGAACGGCAGCCACCATTAGGGATACTGAGACTCGGAGCATTTCTAGCAATGGACGGCCGCGCAGGACCCCGACACCCAGGAGCGTGCCGCAGAGCGCCAGCGAACCAAGCACGAGCTGGCTACTGAGCTGGCGCATTTGACGCTGAAGAGGTGTCTCCGGTTGGCGCACATCCGCAATGAGTCTTTGGACCAGACCGACTTCGGTGTGAACGCCTGTGGCGATGACGATAGCGTGCGCGTTGCCTCCTGTGACGACGGTGCCACGGTAGACGATATTCGTTCGCGCGCTGAGAGGAATACGCTCCTCGTCGAGGGCTGCAGGCTGCTTCGCAACTGGCACGCTTTCTCCGGTGAGCGAGGACTCGTCAATAGTTAGATGGTCCACTTCGACAAGCCGCGCATCGGCTGGGACGATCATACCGAGTCTGAGGATAATGACGTCCCCCGGCACCAGCTGCTCGCCAGGAATTAGGCTTTCGATACCGTTGCGCAAAACCAATGCTAAGAGAGAAGCACCCTTAGTTAGTGCAGCGATAGTGCGTTCAGAATGCCCTTCCGTGACATAGCCTATCGTGGCGTTGAGCGCGACTACAGCCGCAATAGCGGCCGCTTCGCCAATGCCTCCCGTTGCCAGTGAGAGAAGAGCCGACGCGCCCAGAAGTATAACCGGCAGGCTATTGAGCTGTTCCCAAACAAGCTCCCACGCCGACCGAGGTCTGGGGGTCGGGAGCTGATTCGCGCCGTAAAGTCCGATCCGCGTCTGCGCTTCTTGGGTATCTATTCCGCAATACGAACGTGTGGTCAATTGCTGGCAGACTTCGTCGGGTTCAAGCGTATGCCAGGGCCCAGGAGGCTCGATCTGGGTGGGCGCAGCCAGGTCTTCCCCGCCCGCGATTCGGCCGATCCATAGGACGACGCGCTCATGATCGATACGTTCATCAAAGAACACGAGCACGCTGCGAGTGGCCACGTTCGCCCGTACGCGCTGGATTCCGATCTGGAGTGCCAGCTGTTGTTCCAGGCGAGACTTCAGATTCTTGTTGTGATAGAGCGCCTTTACTCGCACGCGGATGCGTCCGCCAGAATGGTGAACGATGTTCAAGTCAACGGGGGATCGCGTCACCAGCCCTGGCGGCGTCTCGAGCTGACGTACCTCCGCCGTAGCTGCAGGAGGCACATGCAAAGGCTCGAGGGGAATGCGGTGGGTGAAGACACCTCCTGCAGTGATTTGTGCTATCTCAGAAGGGCCTGCGGGCGTCTCTATCTTGCGCAGGACGACTTTCAAGCTCTCTTCCAGCATCATCCAATGCAGCTTGATAGCGCCGTCGCTTATGCGAACAATACCGTCGACGTCAACATCGAACCGGAGAACGTCTGCTATTTCGAGGCGAACGTCACCCAAGGCAAGACTCCGGCGTACGCTCTGCGGTCCGGCGAGATGAATCTGAACATGGCGTTGCCCGTTTTCGTATCCCGCACGCACGGAATCCACGTGCTCAATGACGGAGGAATCTTGCAGTACGGCGTCCAGGGACTTACGAAGGTCGTGTCGATCGAGGGCAGAGCGAAAATCCTTTCCCCGTATGATCCGTACCGGGTCGCGTGTGAGCGCAACGAAGAGCCCGCGCACGGTTTCGCCACGCGCAGTGACTTCCACGCAAACAGCATCGATTTCGGCAGCAGGACTGGCCGATTCAGCAGAGGTGCGAACTTCGCCGCCGATAGGGTTAAGCCTCACTAATCACAAGCAGAATGAAGCGACCGCGCGCGGGGTCTGGCTTACGTGTGGGAGCGCTGCGAGCGGTAAAAGGCAACGATCGCGACGGCGTAGGAGAGCAGAGTCGTTGCCGGGGCGAGGAATCGGCCGCGCAGAGTCTGGATGAGCGCCGCGAGAACAAGACCGCCAAATACCAGTTCAAATACGTGGATCCGATGCTCCGTCATCTGTGCGAAGGAGCGTTCCAGCTGATCGGCTCGTTCGCTGGCGAACTCGATTAATGAGCCAGTCGAGACATCGGAAGCCCGCACGAACAACTCGCAATCTTCAGCGGCCTCAAGCAGCGTCTCATCCTCGTCACGATGCAGTATCAGGATGCTGGCGGTAACAGGATTGCTGGTGACATCATAAACCGCGTCGAAGCGGCGCAATTCCTGTTCGACATGCGTGAAATAGCTAGGATCGCCCTTTTTCGAAGCGACGCGCAGACGCATGCGGCCCGGGATAGCGTGAACAATCTGGGCTTCGGGAGGCAACGTCAAACCACCATGTCTCCTGAGGACAATTCTTCTGGCGGGAGCGGGCGAATGTTGCCTTCTTCAAGCTCCTGCTGCGCTTCCGCCCAGATGTCTTCCATGGTCTCTCCGAGCTCGGCGGCGCGCTCGCGCGCGCGTTCCATGCTCATCATTGTGGCTTTCATGGACTGTTTCAGCAAAGGACTTATCAGCGGTCCAAAGAGCGGACGCAGCTTCCGAGAGGCCCACATGGCGCCTATTCCGAGCAGCATGCCAAGCAGTACACCACGACGATTGTTCATAAGCGCTTGGGTTCCACTGAACGCGAACAATGTACTTGAGGTTACCAGTCCCAACCATGCGAGAGGCAGGCCCCGCACACTATTGTCGCTAATTAACCTTCTGCGGTGACTTCAATTTCGCTACCGGTATCAGGCGCGGTAGCGTCCAACTCGGCGCGTGCCTCGGCAACGAGATCACTCCACCTTTCGCCGGTTTCGGCGACCGATCGACGAACCCTGCGTGATGCACCCATCACGCCCTTGACTGCCTGCTTGGTCACGGGGCGCAGTGCAGGGATGGCCACAGGAGCAATTGCGAGGACGCCCACTCCAACCAGAACTCTGCCTACGGGTGAACTCTCGAATACGATTTCGCCGACTTCTTCGAAAATCGCCATGATTGGTTCCCCACTTTGAAGTTGATACTACGTTGACACTACAAGGAAAGCAAGCCCGGAACGGAACAGCAACTGCAATGCTTTTGTTGCCCGAAGAAGAGTGTGGAGCGTGTTCTGGGTTGTCGACAACTGCAATGCGACCCTACGCTCTTCAGCCAACCTACGCGTCCATCATACCATAGTCCCGGATCGCGCAACAAAAGCAGATTTTGCCGCCGGGGAGCGATTGCAAACACTACCTATTGATTGAGTGTATCCCAGTGCCCAGACGGCCAAATATTTACGGATTTTGGGGCAACCGGCAGCTGAGTTCGCCCCTTTTTCGGCTGAATTTGCTCTGAACTGCAGCTCACGTCCTGGCGTGCCGAAGTAGAGCCTCGGACTAATCGCTGATGAAGGAGCGTGGTGCCTGCCGACGATCCCTCACCAACAGTAACTGCCGAACCTTCAGAGGTCGTTCGGGCCATGCTGATAGTCGTGCATGAGGTAAATGGCGCAAGTCGGATCGGCATTGCGCGCAGCGAAATCGACCGGAGGCCTGGAGCCACAAGAGCAGCCCTACCGACCAGAATGCCTTCCAGTGGTACATGCCGCGCCGTGACGTCTTCCTCTCCCGCTCAGTTTGGCGGTCCTTCCCTCAACTAGCGTCCTATGGACCACTATCCAGACATCCACTTGCCGGCCATATTGCGTCTGATTCGAAGCACCTAGCCCTCGCTGGTTGAGATCTTCTTGGCCATCCGACTCATGGCCTTGACT
>JBJYXA010000200.1:0-2649 GCA_046259705.1 Caldilineaceae bacterium | reverse complement strand
AAACCCCAATCGGGCTGTCAAGTCTGATGTAATGGCGTCGAGAATCGTTCTCGAAGAATGTGATATACTGACAAACACCTTCATCTTCATCGATCATGTCACAGCCAATGACCGTAATCGCATTATTGCCGGACAATATGAACTGGATTTGGAGATCGGAGCATTAGAAAAAACCGGCTGCGAGAGAGTCCTTACTTACGAAACTGTGCGGGCAAAATCTGAGTAAGGTCCACCGGCGAATTCGAGTTCCAGCCTCGTCGCTGCCAGCAGATTTTGTCAGTGGGCTCTTTGGGGCGCAACGCACGCAGGCTTGCAGACGGCCGACCGGGTAGTGTGACGTCTGAGTTTTCAAGTAAGCGGTCCGATTGATGACGGGCCGTGGGACCTCCATCGGTGAAATCACCAAGAAATTGACGATTGCAGCATCTACGCGGTATCGGTATTGATACACTGGGCTAGATGGCAGCATCGGGTAATTGTTTCTAGCAAAGAATAAGGTGACTTGAAACCTCGAAAAGGTACTCCGCAGCAGCCTTTCGGTTGGTTTGGCCGCCTTCATGGCGCTGCGGTCAAGATTGGTGCGTAGCTATGACAGATAAACCAGAAAGGTCGGTACACAAGTGAGTGAGACGACAGAACCTACCTTGAGCAAGGAAGCGATTCGCATCGAAGAATCGATTGAGGAATACGTTTCACGTTTCGGCAAGATAGAGAGCACCGTGCCCGGCCGCGTTCGGTTAAGATTACTGCGTGAGTATCGCACCTCTGGAAAAATAGCGACGGTCCAAGAACTTCTGGCAGCACAACCGGGCGTGGAGAATGTGTCCGCCAATCATCGCACCGGCAGCATCCTCGTGCAATATGATCTTGAGATCCACAGAGGTCACGCTGTCCTGGAAATCTTGAGGGATCTGACGGTCATATCCGAGGGTTTTGCGGGAGTCGAGGGTGAAGATGAGATACTTGGGGAGGGAGCGGAGCAGGATCGCAGTACCGGAGCGCAAATCGCAGATGCCATTTATGATTTGGAACTTCTCATCTATGACAGGACCGGTCTGCGACGTCGGGGATACCTCATCCCAGCCGCGATTGCAGGATTCGGCGTGTTCCAGCTTGCGTCCTATGGTCTTGCATTGGAGACTCTTTCGGGGCCGTTTCTCCTTTACATTGCATGGGATGTCTATCAGCACTTGAAGGCAGAACCGCCGCTCCCACGCACCACAGATACAGTCAAGATACCTGTTGAAGAGGCAGGTGGGAAGTTTGCACCCGCGGCTACATGAGCAAGTGTGTCACTCGATGTCTCATTGTGACATAACCTTGGTATGGCCCAAACTTTCCGCCTCGGGCGGAGGACCCAAGTAGGTTCGACCGATCCGGTATGGATTGTGTAGCCTTTGGAGGCGAAAGCCCCGGCCGAAGGAAGGACTACACAATGCACGAATAGCAAAGTCTGTCGCACTCGGCAGTTGAAGCGGTGCGCAGCCGAATCGACTGGAAGTATGTGCTGAGCCTAGAGTTGACGGATGCGGGGTTTGACGCGTCATTATTGAGTGAGGTTCGGACACGGCTGGTCAGAGTCAATTTGGAGACGCAACTGTTGGATTCGATGCTCGAGCATTTCAAAGCGACAAACCATCTGAAAGCTCGCGGTCTGCAGCGGACAGACTCGACGCACGTCTTGGCCGCGGTACGCGCCGTCAACCAGTTATCCTCGCGGGCGAGACGATGCGCTATGCCCTGAACAGCGTAGCGGAAAGTGCTGGGGAATGGCTTGAGCCGCGCTTCGGAGCAGAGTGGATTGAGCGCCATGAGAGACGCTTTGATGAGCATCGTCTGCCGAACGAGAAGGCGGAACGACACGTTGGCAGCGCAGATAGGGGCAGATGGACGCAGCCTGCTGTCGCAATTGCTGGCGCCAGAGTGTCCGGCTTGGCTACGCGAGCGTGACGCTGCGCGGATTCTGCATCGGGTCTGGTTGGAACAGTTCCCGCAATAATCTGGGACGCACCCAATTTTGGCAGCAATTATGACGATCTAGCGACGAAGTGAGCGTTTTAGCCGCTCCCAGCTTGCCTGTAGCTTGCTTGCCTCAGCCGAGTCAAAACGGGTACCGGCATAACGCACATGAACAAACGCCTCCGTCAACTTGTTTATGTCCTGTTCGTCTACCTGTCCCTCCCCGGTGCCAGAAGCTGCATCCTGTGACTCGTCAGTAGGTAACGGACTGCTTGCGGCCCCCTCCGCCTGTGGTTTTGCGGCCTCTGCAACCAGCTGCGCCAGTCGCGGTGCGTAGCCATAAGGCGTTTCAGAACGATGGCGAGGACGACCGGCCTGCTCTGCCTGCTCCAGTAACGAGAGGTAGTAGTAGCGGATCTTCGCATCCGGATCCAGACCGCGATATCCGAGCCAGTCAAGGAGCCTGCGACGGCGTCGACCGCCTGTCGTTCCGCTATCATCTTCTTCACGAAACCGTGTGGCTTGCCAGTCCTGATACGCGTCTACTACGTTATCCCAGCGAGTACGCAACATTTGCCATAGCTGGCGCAGCCAGGCAAACGAAACGCCCCGTCCCCCGAAGTAGATGTACGCGGCATAGCCAAGCAGCAGGGCCGCGAGGATCCAGAAGATAGTACCCCCTGTCCAAGG
>JBJYXA010000199.1:0-6296 GCA_046259705.1 Caldilineaceae bacterium | reverse complement strand
GACGCGGCTGCAGCACAGCGCGAGACCCGTTGGGCTGTCCGGCGTGTGACTACGGCTGGTCGGGGTCCTTCGGCAGTTGCGCACCGTGCCAGACTGCAACTACCCACACGACCTTCTCTCTGACCCGGTAGAAGAAACGGTATGGTGGAACGACAACCTCTCTGTACGGCAGGTCGGGGAACTCAGGTATCTTCCGGCCGCTCTTTGGAAACCGCTTGAGCCGCGCCAACGCTTTCTCGGCCCGCTTGCGCAGCTCTCGTGCTGCACGAGGGTTATCCTGCCGAATGTACTCCAAGCCGCTCAGAAACTGGTCCCGAGCTGACAGCGTGAACTTGATCTTCACTGGTCTTCGTTCAGCAACCGGTCAGCTTCGGCCATCACATCTTCCAAGTCGAAACCTTCTCCGACCTGGAGTTCCTTCTCGCCACGGGCAAGCGCGCGCAAGAGGTCGCGTTCGTACATCGCACGCTCGTACTCCTGTACGCTCAACAGCACAGCAGCGGCTCGGCCGCGTTGGGTGATGACCACCGGATCCCGCGAGCGGCGCACCTTCTTCAGGACCTCCGCAGCGTCCTGCCGGAGATCCGTCACTGGAACAATCGTCGGGACACGGGGCATGGGGCACCTCCAAACGTACTTTTTAATGTACCATTAGACGGACGTTTAATCTACAACTTGAAACATTTAACCCCCGGGGCGGGATGGCCAGTTGACTAGTCCACTGCAAACCACACGTCATCACCCCGGCAGGGGGGGCGCCGGGGACCGCCAACCCGCGATCGACAACGATCACATAGGTTTGCGCTATACGACCCCGATGGCACACGGACTGCAGTTGAAGCCTGCATCACTCCACGGGAGCCGAGCCAATGAAAACCATGTTGATGATTCTTCTGCTGGCCGTGCCAGGGGCCGCCCACGCCAATCCCGGTGAGCCCCAGCCTCGCTCGCTCCACAAGCTCCAACGCCGAGTGATGCGGTTGCCCATGTCCCCGGAGCTCAGACGACGTGTCGGGACCTTCTTGAGCACGGCGGCCCGGCAAGGCAAGAAACCCTACCTGTGGAACGGATCTCTGACGCTCAACGTGGACCAGGGCCGCCGCTCCAGAGCGCTCAACATCTCGCGCAAGGGTATCAGGTTCCAGTCGATGACGGAGACAGGTGAGTGGGAGCCGGCAATGAGAGTGCAGGTATTCAACCTCGTCAGATCCCGCACAGGGATGACGCTGGAGGTCAAACAGTGGGGGCGTCCAGATCTCATCGGATCCGAGTCTCGGGCTGAATACCCCACGAGCTACCGGTTGACGGGCCGCCGCGGCAACGTCAAGGTGGCCCGCGGTGATGGTCTCGCGCTGAATCGCGCGGCCCAACGGGCGATGGCGTCTCCGAAGGGCGCTACCTCCCTCCGCCGTCGGTTCGGCCTCTCGCCTGAGCAGATTTACAAGGTGACAGAGAATCCGTTGCAGCAAATGTATGGCGCTCAGCATCAGCTGCACGCCCCTTGAGAAACGGCCGCTGACTGAGCCTTACAACCAGAATCACGCCACACCAACCCCTGTGCTGAGATGACAATTCTTCAGATCCTCACACCCTCGAAAGCTCAATATCCGAAGAGGCAGGGCAATTGATCACCACATGCCAATCCCGCTGCGAGGTCAGTCCGAGGAGAACGATTCCAGCCCGCCGGGGACTCGCGTCACGCTCGAACGAGCACGTCTACATCAGGTAGTAGTAGAGGATGCTCCAGCTGAGGATGATCGCCTTTTCGCGGTGGGCGTAGCCCGGACGCAGCTGCTCCATCTCTGACAGGCAGGCCTCGTAGTCGATATCCTCGAACTCGGCAAACCTGGAGCGCTTGTTCGGCCGCTCCAGGACGTGCCCCAGGAGAATCCGGTATCCGGTCCGGGCCCGGGCGGCATCCGGCCCGTGTCCAGTTTGGGGTTGCCCTGGTACCGTGGAGACCCACGCCTCGCAGCCCAACAAGGGCGCTGGTGCAGACAGCCGCTCGGGCGAGTTGTGTTATCGTGGACCGACCATGAGCTCACCAACGGCACTGCGACGACGCCAGCTGTTCCCCAACCCCGCCCGCCCTGCCGCCTCGCTGGCGCGAGGCGGACGCGGCTGCAGCACGGCGCGAGACCCGTTGGGTTGCGCGGAAGGAGTCGTTGTGCGATGAGTTACTATCCTGACCTGGGTACGAAATCACAGATAGACAGTGGGGCCCATATCCGGGCGGTCGGGTGGTTAGACGACAAACACAAATACTCATCCGGCGACGCTCCACCGGGATTGGTCCTGAAGCTGGAGCAGTTCGCGGCGAAATGGGCCGAGAGTGTTGAGGCGTTGGGTTGGCCCGTCGCATGCGGTACACACGTCTGCGAGCTGTGCGGGAAGTTCGAATCCAGTGGGAACTTCGGCGTTCCTGCAGAAGTTCTGTTCGTGTGTCCGGAGATGATAGCCCACTACGTGGCGGCACATGCGTACCTACCGCCGCAGGAGTTTGTAGAGGCGGTCATGTCGGCTCCCCTTCCTGGAACACCGGAATATGTGGAGGCCGTTGCCACGTTTGCGGGAGCGGCGGATATTTGGAAATGACAAGCGACCTGGTGACGATGACTGAAAGAGCGCAGCCCAACAATGCGCTGGTGCCGACAGTCGCTCGGTCGGGCCAAATGATCGGTAGATCCAACATGAACTCACCAACCACACCCCGCAGCCTAGAGGCATCCCGCCCCGACGCCGCCCGCCCTGCCGCCTCGCTGGCGCGAGGCGGACGCGGCTGCAGCACAGCGCGAGACCTGTTGGGCTGCCGACGCGACGGACCGAACAAGTCGATCAACGTTGCGCGCCGAGCCGTGAGGGAAAGGGTGTCACTGCGATGGTGCGTCTGACAGCTTGCCTTCAGTATAAACTCGACACGACGAAAGCGCGCTCCCGCACACGGTGCACCCATGCGGTTCTGATCTTCGCCGCAGGAGTCATGGCGTGCGGAACAACCTCACCGGCACGCCGTGGCCGTGTGCACAATCCTACCATCGCCACTCTGGCGAAGGTCGAGCAGGATCCGCCGCGGCCCTGCTACCGCATTGTCGTGGACGATGCTGGCAACTACGCCCATCCACAGGGCGACGTTCGTCTTCCTCTCCTTTTCGGCCGCTTTCGTCGGAGCGAGCTGAAGAGCATCCAGACCCTGCGCAAGGGCAAACCCGAGCGGTACGAGGTCCATGATCTCAACAGGTGTGGATATGACATCATCGCGTTCTACCACACTCACGACAAGTCACTCCTCGCCAGTGTTGTCATGGTCCGCGATCCGGGCCCCATCACGGTCGAGTCGATGTCACGGTACCTGAAGCGGTCCACTTCGTGGAGGCCCAGCACGACCCTGGACGAGCGGCCTGTTCATTTCGTAGACCGTGGACTGTTCGCCAACGGCCGGTACGTCATGGTCTCTTCGCGCTACGCATTCCCCAAAAAGTCGAAAATCGACGTATCCAAACACTTTTTGTTTCGCGACCGAAGCTGGCTATTCCATGCCACCGTCGAGTGCCAACCGCACGATAGATGCCCAGCGCACGACGAAGAGATCATCCGGTTCGTCAAAGGACTTGTTGTCCACTAGCGTGAGGCGGTCGGCTCTCAGCGCGTCCGATGGACCGCAACAGACCCCCCAGGGTTCGCCCGGTTCCGGGCTTGCAGCCCAACAACGCGCTGGTGGTGGCAGCCGTTCGGCCGTAACCGTCTCTGATCAAGTGGTCTGTGCCCAGGGAGCGCGTACCGCAAGGGTAGATCATGCATCAATTTGGAGACGCAGATGACTTCATTGGTCGACGAGGAAAGTGCTACTGACAAAGGTCTTCAGAGCGGAAGCTACTGCTGGACCCACGAGGCGATTCTAGTCGATCCCGCGGTCTGTGATGCGGTTCTGAAGGAACTCCACATCTACTTTGAGACAGCCAACGCGGACACACTTCAGGCGGCGCTGCAGCCCTTCGTGGACGCCTTTAATGAACGGGCGCGTAGTGCTGACACCGAGCTCAATGGGGCCCATGTTGCCGAAGTCCTAAGGAACAGCCGCGCCGCGCTCGCCAAGGCAATCGGCAATACCGATGTCAGCGGGGTCGTCGTTGAGTCCGCGCCATCGCTCGATTATCCCGGAGCAATCGAAGAAGCGTTGACAGAGCTTGAAGTCCTGGCCTCTGCCAATAGAGAGAAGATGGTGAAGGTCTCCAGAGATTCATGGGAAGACCTGACGCGCACCGTTGAACGGTTCCACAGACTCGAAACGGCGGGCGGCCCAAGCATTATCTTGGGGCATCAGGTACTACAAATCTACCACGCAACGTTGCAGGTACTATCACATAGATCCACGCAGATCGGGATCCCCAGCGATTGCCCGCTAGTCGACTATTGGGATGAGGACGGCGAAGTCGAGCGGCCAATTCACGCGTGGCACCTCATGGAACGGATCGTTCGACTTGTGGCGGGTCCCTGGCCAGAACGTATCGGTCTTGAGTATCGGGCGAGCAGTCTGCCGGAGTACCGGGAGTTCATGGCCGGCAACGCGGAGATCGTCGAGTTTTGGCATCCCCCATACATTACGGAATCGAGCGACGAGGTACAATACGCAATAGACGCCTATCCCGATCCGATGTTATGGAGTAACCCCCTGCTGACCTTTGAGTCCCGACCGTTCATTCCCGAGCTGTCAACGTGGCATCCCTCGTTGCGCTGCTATTACGCTCAAGCCCCAACATTTGGAGTCGGGGTATATGGGGGTGCTCCAAGTCTGGCCGTGGGCCAATCCCTGGTACAGGAAGCGACACGCATCCGATCGCTACTCGAGCGACGGGCCCAGGTCTACCCGCCAGACACGATCGACAGGGTTCTGCCATTTGTCCAACAATGCGCCGAGGTCGGGGCTGAGGGCCGCGGGTGTATCGCCTACGTGCAGTTGGTCCCAATACCCGCCGAGTTGCGCGAATACGGATTCGTGCCGGAATGGGAGGACTACTGAGGCAAGCTGCGGGTATCCGCATCTCAGCCGGATACATGAATGGCGAAATACCGCAGAACAGTAGTGTCACGAACGCCAGCTAACAATGCAATGCAGCCGGCCGGCCTGGCGCCTCATCGGGTAAACGACGATCCTTCACGACCCAGCTCGGGCGCAGGTGCCATCGCAGAGGCCCTGGCTCGGCGCCCTCGTCCAGAGATGGTACCTGCGCCCGAGCTCCGCTGCGGCACGGCGCCACCCAAGAGCATCTTGTCAACCACCCCCGGCCGGCGGCTGACTGCCAGCTGTTGGGCAACGGAGAGCGGCGCCGGATGATCCATCACCGTCTACAGAAGGCCCTCGGACTTCTTCTTTCGTCCGTCGTTGCCGTCGCAACGGGGTGCGGCGAGAAGTGCCCGCCTTCTCGCTGCGTCGGCGCCCCGCCCCTGGTACTCACAGTCACTGACAAAAAATCGGCCGTTCTGATCCCCAGCGCCACCATCGAAGTCAATGGAAGCGTCGCCGCATTGTCGGACTGGTGCTCGACGAACGCCAACGGCGCGAGTTGCACTCATGCCATTCAGGAAATCCCGGGACTTGATGACAAACGGGTCGGCTCTTTAGATGTCGAGCCGGGGTACGGCAACTGGATTCCTAGCAGCCTTTTGTCCGCATCGGTGACGGTGGCAGCGTTTGGATACTCCCAGAGCGCGTTTTCAGCGCAGTTGGACGTAACAGAGTGCGGATCTGCCGTGCCCCAACACTGGACCGTGGCCCTGACCGCCGCTGGTGAACAAACAACGGACGCAGTCCTCACCGGAGAAATCCGTCTATGTGGGACACACTGACGGACTGTCGTGCTCGACGAACGCGCCAATGGGCTCCGCTGCCCAACAATGCGCTGGTGCAGCACAGCGCGAGACCCGTTGGGCTGCGGGAGAACCTCACGGGAGTTGAGAGATAAGGTGTTTGGTCCCGTCGCTTCCTGATACTACGCGCAGGCAAGTGAGAAGAAACTCGGTCAGGCGGTGGCTCGATCGCCCTCAGCGTCCCTGGTCACGGTCCAGGGGGCGTGGCCGTATCCGAGAGGACAATCTTGTCGACGCGTGCGTTGTTTTCGCGCATCCACAGCGTAAGCTTGTGCGGTCCCGCTGTGAGCGGCTTGGCCATCGTCGCGAACGCCCACTGCAGGTTCGGCGACCAACCTATCATGGAGCTTTGATACACACCGTCGATGCCCCAGCGCAGCGAGTTGCTGTTTCCGTCCATGGCATAGAGGCGGAAGTGTAGGTGTGTGACC
>JBJYXA010000198.1:0-1779 GCA_046259705.1 Caldilineaceae bacterium | reverse complement strand
CATTGAGATAAGATTCAATGACACTGCGTGAGAAAGGACCACGAAAATGGGTAAGATACGCAAGATCTACACACGCGAGTTCAAGGTCGAAGCCGTTCGCCTGCTGGAAGAGAGCGAATTCGGCGCCCAACAGATCGCCGATGATTTGGGGATCAGCACGAGTTCCCTGCACCGCTGGCGGCGGGAACTGCGGGCGGATCCTGAACAAGCCTTCCCTGGCAACGGTAATTTGAAGCCCCGGGACCAGGAAGTAGAGCAATTGCGCCGGGAACTGCACCGAGTGCGCCAAGAAAGAGATATTCTGAAAAAAACGCTGGCCATCTTCAGTCGAGGCCCGCAATGATCTACGAGCAGATCCACGCCTTGCGCACAACACACAGCATCAGCTTGATGTGCGAAGTGTTCGGTGTCTCCCGCAGCGGTTACTACGCTTGGCTTCGCCGGCCACCGAGTCGCCGCAGCCAAGAAGACGCGCGGCTGTTGGCTGAAATCCAGGCCGTTCATCAGGAGGGGCGAGAGACCTATGGTAGCCCCAAGATTCACCGGATTCTGCGCCAGCGCGGTGTACGTTGCGGTCACAAGCGCATCGTTCGTCTGATGCGGAGTGCGGACTTGTCTGCGAAACGAATCCGGTGCTACAAGCGCACGACGCGTGCCAATCCAAGTCACACGCCAGCGCCCAATCGCCTGAATCAGCACTTTGCGGCCTCGGCGCCGAACCAGGTCTGGTTGGCGGACATCTCCTACATCGCCACCGATGAAGGCTGGCTCTATCTGGCCGTCATCCTGGATCTCTACTCTCGCCGCATCATTGGTTGGGCCATGGATGCTCGCATGACCCGGGAGCTGGTGGAGAAGGCCCTCCGCATGGCGCTGCGGCGGCGAGGCCTGGACAATGTTCCCCGACTGCACCATTCAGATCGGGGCAGCCAGTACACCAGCGCCGGCTATCAGACTCTGCTGAGGGACCACAAAATCCAGGTCAGCATGAGCGGCGTCGGCAACTGCTACGATAATGCGCCTGTGGAGAGCTTCTTCTCGCTGCTCAAGACGGAAGAGGTCTACCACCGACGCTATGCGAACCGACAGGAGGCCAAGTCCAGCCTCTTCGACTACATCGAGCTTTTCTACAATCGCAAGCGAGCCCATTCGTCATTAGGGGATATCTCCCCTGCGACCTTTGAGGCCAACTGGGCGGCTGGCAGCTCTGACTACCCACGTGCTCGGGACTCACTTCGTTCGTCCCTGCGCGTTGCTGCTTAACCGGTTGTCTACAGAAACGGGTAAACATCATGCTGAATCCACCTTCATTCACGAAGTTCATCAAACCATCTGCTGGCGAGCAGCTTGTTGAACGACCACATCTGCTAGGCCGGCTGGATGAAGGGCTAGCAACAAAAGTAACCCTGATCTCAGCGCCGACGGGCTACGGTAAGAGCGTGCTTGTCAGCAGCTGGTTGGACCATCTTGATACGCTGTCGACCTCATCAACACAGCATCACTATCAAAGCAGTTGGCTGGCGATCAATGAAGAGGACGACAACTTCGTCAGATTTGTCGTATGCCTGGTCGCTGCAATCCAGCAGCGTCTGCCAGATAGTTGCAACGAAGTGAGTCAGTTTGTTCAACAGAACCCGCCGCCAAGCATCGAATCGGTGGGCGACTTGTTGTTGAACGGCTTGAGCCAGCATACCGATTCCTTGATTCTTGTCCTGGATGATGTGCATTTCATCACGAACAGCGCGATCTTTGCATTTCTTTCCCGTCTCGTGGAATACG
>JBJYXA010000197.1:23144-31423 GCA_046259705.1 Caldilineaceae bacterium | reverse complement strand
GGAACAACTACTTCATCTACGGGCCGTGGAGCGAGCGGGGATTCGGTCTCACCCCCACGTTCCCACGCAGCGCTTGGATGCCGCGCTTCACCGACTACGGCGAAGCCGTTCCGCAGTTGCGAGGGTTGACGGCCCATTTCGGCATATTCCTTGCCCTGGGACTGGCTATCTTGCTGGCCATAGTCTGGCGCTGGACTAAATGGGGTTTTGAGGTCAGCATCATTGGCGACAATCCACAGGCAGCGCGCTACTCCGGCATCCGGCTGGCGCGCAACATTATGCTGGTCATGGCACTTAGCGGTGGGTTTGCAGGGCTGGCCGGTATGAGTGAAGTAGCCGGTGTCGTGCATCGTCTCCAGGAGAGATTTTCACCCGGTTACGGCTTCACCGCTATCATCATCGCTTGGTTGGCCAAACTCAATCCAATCGGCATCGTCGTGGTGTCATATCTCTTTGGAGGCTTGCTGGTGGGCGGTGACGCGATCCAACCCGCCGGTATCGCTCAACTCCTGCAGGGCGTAATCCTGTTCGTCGTGGTAGGCGGGGAGATGATGCTCCGCTACCGGATCCGCATCGTGCGACCTGTGTAAGACTCAGGCCAAGGACGCGTATTAGGCATGGAATTTGCGATGATTGTCAGTCTGCTTGCCGCGGGCATCCGCTCCGGTACGCCAATCCTGTACGCCAGCATCGGAGAGATCTTCGCCGAACGTTCGGGCGTGCTCAACCTCGGCGTGGAGGGCATGATGCTCATGGGCGCGATGACGGCCTATGGCGTCGCCTACGGTACGGGCAGCGCTTGGACCGGGCTGGCCATCGCCGCGGCGGCCGGTGGGATCATGGCCTTACTGCACGCCTTCGTTACAATTACGCTGCGCGCCGACCAGGTGGTCAGCGGACTTGCGCTCACCTTCGTGGGCATGGGGCTGAGCGCGGTGCTCGGTGCGCCATTGGTAGAGGTGAAGCAGACGCCTCGCCTTCCGGCCTTCGACATCCCCGTGTTGTCCAGTATCCCGGTGCTCGGCCCCATCTTCTTTCAGCAGAACGTCATCGTCTACATTGGATTCATCGTAGCTCCTCTGGCTTGGTACTATATCTACCGCACGCGACCCGGTTTGGAGCTGCGAGCTATCGGGGAATACCCTGCCGCGGCTGACGTGCAAGGCATCAACGTCACGCGCCAGCGCTATTTCTACGTGATCCTTGGTGGGATCATGGCTGGCATCGGCGGCGCTTCTCTTAGCCTCGCCATTACGCCCCTATGGCTGGAGAATATGACGGCCGGCATTGGCTGGATCGCGGTCGGCCTGGTCATCTTCGCCAGTTGGAATCCATGGCGCGCCGCGCTGGGTTCGTACCTCTTTGGGGCCATCCGGCGTTTGCCGTTGGACTTACAAGTGCTGCCCATGTTCCTACGGAACCCGACGTGGGGCTATTTCACCAACATGCTGCCGTATCTATTCACCATCGTCGTGCTGGTGATCGGGTCGCGCGAGGCGATGCGACGTAGGGTCGGCGCCCCCGCCGCCCTGGGCCAGCCTTACGTCCGCGAAGAACGCGGCAACTGATCCCCGATTCGGCGCAATGCTTCCTCCAGCGCACGTCGCCTACACCTGGCTGGCACTAAGCTTCGCCCAGACCAGACTCGGCGTTTCGCGCGATACGGATTACCGGCTGGTCGCCCTCGCCGCAGTGGGCCAGGACCTCATCGACAAGCCGCTGGCATGGCTCTACTTCTACCGTCGATACAAATCTGCGGTCCTCTTTGCGCATACACTGCTCGCCCAGGTCGCCATTGTTCTGCTCACTGTTTTCCGGTACCCCCATTTCTGGCTATATTCAGTGGCCTTTGTCAGCCATTCTGTGCTGGACCGTATATGGAACTTCCCCAATACGTTCTACTGGCCTCTCCGCGGTTGGCGGTTCCATGTTTGGGGCAAACAAGGCTCAGAGCAGGAAAAGATCGGGCTGGCCTATTGGTTCGCATTCACGCGTCGCCCTGAGCTATGGGGATGGGAACTTGGCGGCATGTTGGCGCTTGGCGTATTCCTTTGGCGACACCGGCTATACCGGCCTGCCCGGCTTTGGGATTTCCTCTTGACCGGCAAGACGGATCTCTGATTTCTGTTGCGGCTGCAATTTCGGCTGCGCTTCACCATCTCTACCCAGCATGCTAGAATCTCGGGCGCCAGGCAAAGCTGCGCGCGCCGTCCCAGCGACAGCTCACACATACACACGATACTCACATGATACTCACACAATAATCGCACTAAAGTACACAAGATTGACCAACTATCCACACAATATGCGTGATTCTTTTACACACAATGTTGAGACGCAAGTGACACCGTCGTGAACCACTCCTCGTCAGACGCTCCGGTAGAGCATGATATCTACCCTGCGGAAGGCGCTCAGCCTCTCGGCAAACGCGTTCTCATCAACACGGGCGCATTGACTAGCTCTAGCCTCTGGCGCATCGGCGTCAGTTTCGTGCTGCAACTTCTCATTGCACGCGTGCTGGGCGTACGGGCCCTAGGCGTCTACACCGTCGCTCTGGCATACCTAAATGTGGGACAAGTAGTCAGCGAGTTGGGGCTGCCGGCGCTATTGACACGTGACCTCGCCTCCCAGCCGCGACAGCGGCGTGCGTACTTCCGTGCTTCTCTGCGTTTTCAGGCCGTTGCTTCGCTCGCGGTCTGGACCGGCTTAGCCGCTTTGGCAGTTCTCTTACCATACGGAGCGGAAGCTCGGTGGGCGTTGATCCTTATCGGTGCGTCCTTACCATTGTACGCGGTCACGTCCGCGGCCGAGACGCAGTTTCGCGCGGCAGAGCGCATGGAGCTCGTCATGGGTGTGGAAATGTTCGTGAACCTTCTCATCCTTCTTGTGAGTGTCGCCCTACTGGTCAGCGGCGCCACCGTAATGACGCTGATCGGCGTACTGGTCGTCACGCAGGCCGCCTCCGCCGTAACATGCGCCATTATCCTGCGGCAGGCGCACATATTTGCACCGCCGCAGGACACAGTCGAAGTTAGGGCACTCGCACTCTGGCGACGCACTGCCGCCTTCTTCTGGCTCTCGATCGTCGAGGTGCTTCAGCAGCGATTGGATATTCTGCTGCTAAGTATCGTGGCCGGACCGACTGTTACGGGGGTCTACAGCGCTGCCTACAACCTTGTGCGCGTAGTCGTAAAATTGATTCAAAGCTACTGGCAAGCGCTCTACCCCACCTTCAGCCGCATCTACATCCGGTCTGACGAGCGATACCAGACGCTATCCGATCTCAGTCTGCGCTATGGACTATTAGTGTTGTTACCCACAGCTGCCATCACCAGTGGTGTATCCGAAGAGTTGACGCGATTGATTTACACGAATGCATACGATGCATCCGCTCCCGTGTTGCGGTGGTTGATCTGGATAGCGCCTGTGGTATTCGTCGAAAGCTTTGCCGGCACGCAGCTACTCGTCCATCGCCGGCCACGCCACAGCATCGCCGTGGCCGGCGCAAACCTGGCCGCGTTACTCGTGGCCCTGCCGCTGCTGGCCGGCTACAGGGGCGCAACCGGAGCGGCATGGGCATCCCTCTTGGCCGCCTCAGCCGGCGCTATCGTCGGCTGGGCGTTTCTTCGCTCCCATGGATTCCAGTTCAATAATGGCGAAGTTGCACGGATGGCAGTCGCGGCGATCGTCGCAGTGCTTTTGGCAGCGCAATTGCCGGTTAACTGGATAGTTGGCGCTGGAATAGCCGCCGCAGCGTATGTGTTGATCATTTGGGCTGCCGGTGTAGTTTCTAGTGAAGATATTGCTCGCGTCCGGCGTTCAATACGCCCGAACACACCGTAAGTTTGTCACCCCCCTATGCCTCCATTACAATTGCGCCAGATTCCTGCTCGAGTACGGGCAGGATCTAAAGGCCGCGGCGAAAAATGGACACTGCGGCTATTGGTTTTTCCGATGAAGTGCATTTGCGGCACGTTGCGCGCGACTGAGTGCTTGTGTAGATGAGATTCTCGCTTTTCAAATCAATCTAGCCCGAGAAGGGTGGAGTCCGAGAAACCGAGTATCTTTCCGGTTTGCGTGCTCGGTATGCCGGAGTTGGCCTAGGACGCCAAATGAAACGCGGACAGACTTCGCAACCGAATAGGTCATCCAGCATCGCGTCAGGCGCCGATGGACACGATCATGCGCCCTCATCATTTCGAATCCTGATGGTCGCGCCCACCAGTTTTTTTGCCGACTACGGTTGTCACGTGCGTATTCTGGAAGAAACTCGCGTATTGCAGAGCATGGGCCACCAAGTGACCATCGCGACCTATCACAATGGCCGAGATCTGCCCGATATCGACATCGCACGTACTCTGCCCATCCCGTGGCGACGCGGGTACGAAGTTGGTTCCAGTCGCCACAAAATCGCTTTTGATGCGCTGCTCGGCTGGAAGACGCTCTCGCTTCTCCTGAGCGAACGATATGACGTCATTCATGCGCATCTGCACGAGGGCGCGTTGATCGGACTCCTGCTCGGTCGTCTGATGCGGAAGCCGGTAGTTTTCGATTTCCAAGGAAGTCTGACTGAAGAAATGGTCGATCATAATTTCCTCAGCCGAAACAGCCGTATCTTTGGACCGTTGCGTGGCCTAGAGACTTGGATAGACCAGCATTCCCGCGTTATTTTTACAAGCTCCTCGCACGCGGAAGAGATACTAACTACACAGTTCGAGTGTGCGCCGGAAAGAATTCGGCCCCTGCCGGACTGCGTGAACACCGACACATTTCAGCCGGCCGCCGCCATGGACCCTGTAGCACTCGCTTCTCTGCGAATGCAACTCGGCATTCCTGAGAACGCCAAGGTCATCGTCTACCTAGGCTTGCTCGCGGAATACCAAGGTACGGACCTGCTACTGGAGGCGATGCAGCGTATCTTGCAAAAGCAAGATAACGTATTTCTGTTGTTGATGGGTTTTCCCGCCATTTTCTTCTACGAGCGCAAGGCCGGCGATTTGGGTATTCGTCACAGGGTCGTATTCACAGGCCGCGTGCCCTATGAAGATGCGCCTCTACACTTGGCGCTTGGCGATGTCGGCGTCGCACCCAAGTTGAGCCTGACTGAAGGCTCAGGCAAGCTGCTTAACTACATGGCGACCGCGCTGCCTACGGTGGCCTTTGACACGCCCGTGGCCAGAGAATACCTGGGACCGTCGGGGCTATACGCGGTGCGCGGAGACGCCGAGAGTCTCGCAGATACACTGTACCGGGCGCTTTTTCCCGACCCGGAGGATGCAGTCGCCGTACGCGAGATGGGAATACGTCTTCGCCAGCGAGCGCTCCATCACTTCGACTGGCGAAGCGCGGGCCAGGCGATCGTAGACGCATACCGTTCATTTTACCGCACGCCCGACCGGGACGGGATCCAGCAACCTTATGCGCTTACACGGAGATAATGGCATGCTCCCCCACCTCATTCGATACCGAAGGTCACGCAGCGTACGCTTGATTATGTTCGCAGTTTCTCTACTGATTCTGCTGTCAGCGGGCCGTATGCTATTCCACCCTCTGGACGTTTCGGCAGAGAGCGAAGAGACCACGGTTCAGCGCGTGGGCATAAAGGTTGAGTACCCGGTGCCAAATGGACCGGTGAATGTGGCCTGGGAAACGCCCGGTAGAAGCTGGTTTACGTCGCCTTCGGAAGACATGGTCGGGGTGGTAACGCGCCAATCAAATTTCGACAACGAGCTAATTTCCGTACGTGTCGAATATCTCGCCTTGGACAGGGGCAGCCATCCCTACGACATAGCCGTCGGCAACGGCAATGCATGGTTGACCCTTACGGGGTCAAACCAGGTCGCCCGCTTTGACCTGGCAACCGTGGCTTCTACAGGGATCCTAACGCCTACCGAGTACTATGACATGCCCAGTGCAGACAGCGCCCCTACCGGAGTTGCAGTGGATCCCGACGGCATGATCTGGATTGTGGCGGCCAACGCACCGACGTTGACACGCTTTGATCCGAGCGGCGAGACCTTTGAGCAGTGGTCGTATGCCAGCAACCTGGCGTCAGGCGGCACGGTGTCGACGTCACGCACCTATCCAGATGTGGCGACGAATCATGCCAAGCAAATCTGGCTCACCGTACCCGGTTCGAACCGCATGCTGGGGTTCGACGTGGACGCCGCCACATTCTCCTCACATTCGCTCGACAACGTCGTTTTTCCCGCGTCTGAGCCCGCCGGCATCACTGTAGACAATCGTCCCGGCGGTCCTTGGGGAGATGGAGGCTACCCGTGGATTACGGCGTATGACACGGGGGTAGTGGGCCGCTATGCGCCTGGAAGCCTTTCCGGCTGGGAGTGGTTCCAGACCAGTTCGCAAGACAGCGGCCCCCGCGGTATAGCATTCCGAGATGTCAGTGGCTCATTTGAACTCTGGTACACGGAAGAAAACGCAGGTAGGGTGGGTCGCCTGGTCGTTTCACCGAGCGATTATGATTTGTTGGGCGCTTTTAGTATTCCCCAGCCGGCAGGAAGCCGGCCAATGGGTATCGTGATGGGTGACGACGATACGGTGTGGTTCGCAGAGTCGGGCAGGGCCCGCATATCCGAGATCAGCCCGCCGTATGTTTCCATCACACGGCTTCCTGTCTTGGTTGGCGGTGCCCCGTGAGCCGAGCCTTACGAATTGCCCAGTCGAGGACTTTCCCGTGAAACTCGACAGGTGATTCCCACGTTATTCGTTGGCGTAATTTCCACAACGCGAATGGCATAATGGGGACCATCCCATCGATTGTAACGCACGTGGAACCCTATCAAAGGAGTCTTTGCCTTTATGCTGAAGTCGCTATTTCCGTCGATTCTCGCTGCGATTTGTGCGCTGGCCGTTTCTTTCCAGGGAGTGCATGCCGAGACCTCCATTGACGGAGGTAATTCAGAGGTCATTTCTAGCGTTTACTTGCCAGCCGTCAAGAGTGATTCCACCGAATTGTGCCGGTTTGGCGTCAATGGCGACATTTTCGGCTACAACGCCAGAGCGTTGCGGGTCGGCTGGTATGTGAATTACGTCGCCCAGGCGAAAATGGCGACTTCGGCCGCAGGCGCCACCTATATGCCACATATCCGATTGACGCAAACCGGCGCCCAGTCCTACCGGATCTCCCTGGACGCTACCTGGTCCGTCAATGACACAAACGATCTGAAAGGGTTGATTGCCGAGATGCCCGGTGCAGAATGGTTCATTGCAAATGAACCGGATCGGCCGTTCCGCGATGTGGGCAACCAGGACGATATCAGCCCGGCTGTGTACGCGATTGCCTATCACGACCTGTATAACCTGATCAAGGCTGAAGACCCGACGGCCAAGGTGATCGCCGGCTCCATCGTCCAGCCCACAGACGTTCGCATCAAGTACCTCGAGTTAGTGTTGCAAGAATACAAGAATCGGTACGGTGTGCAGATGCCGGTAGATGTCTGGGCGATACACAATTTCATCCTCAACGAGGCGCGTGATACTTGGTCAGGCGAAACTTGGGGAGCCGACATTCCGCGAGGAGTAACCGACGAAATGATCGAGCAAGAAGGTCTAGAACCTTTGCGGATCACAGTTTATGACCTGGCGCGCATGGATCTATTCGTCGAGCAAATTGTGCGCTTCCGGCAATGGCTGTATGACAACGGCTATCGCAACACACCTGTCTACGTCTCGGAGTATGGCGTGTTGTTCCCGTATCCAGCGCCGGACTGGGCCGATTGGGATTACCCGCCATACGTCGTCAATGATTTCATGAATCAGACATTTGACTACATGCTGAACACGACGGATGCAACCATTGGCAATCCCTTGGACGAAAACCGTCTCGTTCAACGCTTTTCGTGGTATAGCGTCTACGACGGTTTTTACAATGGCGACCTGTTTACGAAGAATCGGGCGCTTAGTGAGATAGGCGTTAACTACGCTTCATACGTTTCGCACATCGTCAGTGAGACCGACTTCTACCCCGTGAATTTCGTTGCCGCAGTAAATGGCGACGCGATTGATCTATCGGTCACGATCGCCAATAGTGGTAACATGGAGTTGGCTCGTGAGGCCACTGTACGCTTTTTCGACGGTAATCCGTCTTCCGGTGGCACACAAATCGGTCCGGACCATCAAGTCAACCTCACGGGTTGCGGTGACAATGTCGACGTAACTTATACGTGGAACGACGCCGGAGCGAGCCAGTCAAGTCTTTATGTGGTCGTGACGCCTGTGCGCGCTTCCACTGAAAAGAACTATGCTAATAACAAGATTGG
>JBJYXA010000197.1:0-23044 GCA_046259705.1 Caldilineaceae bacterium | reverse complement strand
CAGATCAGCCCGCTATCCCATAGTATGTGGTGAGTGCAGAAATCACGCCTTCTTCAATTGCACAAAATCGCAGCAAGACGCCGGAGTCAGTCCGGCGTCTGCAGGAGTTGGTTCGTTATCGCGGGCTGATCCGAAATCTAGTCGTCAGCGAACTCAAGGTACGCTATAAGAACAGTGCCTTGGGCTTCGTTTGGAGCCTGCTCAATCCCCTGGGCATGATGGTCGTCTTCACGGTCGTCTTTGGCGTGTTGTGGCCAAACAACCAGATAGAAAAGTATCCGCTGTTTTTGCTCTGCGGTCTTCTTCCGTGGAACTATTTCGCCGCCAGCGTCAATAGCAGCACGAACAGTATCGTCGGCAATGCCAATCTGGTGAAAAAGGTATATTTCCCGCGCGAGGTTCTGCCAATCGCCTCCGTGCTGGCGCAGCTTATCAACTTTCTATTGGCGTTTGTCGTGCTCTTTGCAGTCCTGCTGGTTTTCCGCTCCAACCTAAGCCCGTGGTTGCCGCTCCTCCCCTTGGTTATCTTAATCCAGACACTCTTTACGTTGGGGGTGGCGCTGTTTCTAAGTACCCTTAACGTCTTCTATCGAGATACGGGAATCATTCTAGAAGTGGTGCTTCTCGCCTGGTTCTTCCTGACACCCATCTTCTATTCCGTGGCCATGCTGCCTGCCAATTACGATATCGCCGGCATGACGGTCAACGTGCGCCGCGTCTACTACATCGTCAATCCCATGGCGTCGATCGTGAACATGTACCGGGACATGCTCTACTATGGATACAGAACTGATCCGGACTTCTTTTTGCGCACTACGGCGACCTCCCTCGTAATCCTGGGATTCGCCTTCTGGTTCTTCATGCGTTATAGCGGCCGATTCGGCGAAGAAGTATGACAGTCCTTCGTCTGCCGGTCACAGAGAAAGGGCGGCCCCTAGTGGAGCTGCGCAATGTCTCGCGCATGTTTACCATGCGTCGCGACAGGAGCCGGTCCATTCAGGAACTGTTCATCAGACTATTTCGCGGCTCCAAGACACCGAAAGATGTTTTCTGGCCATTGCAGGACGTGACGCTTACGATCGGCGCCGGCGACTCAGTGGGCATCATCGGCCCGAACGGCTCGGGCAAGAGCACTTTGCTCAAGCTCGTCACCGGTATTCTCGAACCTTCACACGGCGACATGATGGTCGCCGGCCGGCTTTCGTCACTGCTGGAACTGGGCGCCGGTTTCCAGCCCGACCTGACCGGCCGGGAGAACATCTACCTGAATGCCTCGATCTATGGGTTGAGCCGGGCGCAGACGGATGAGCGCATCGATCAGATTATCGACTACGCCGAACTGGGCGAATTCATCGACACGCCCGTCAAGCATTACTCTTCAGGGATGTACGTACGATTAGGTTTCGCCGTGGCCATTCACACGGACCCGGATCTGTTGTTGGTGGACGAAGTGCTGGCGGTCGGCGATATCGCCTTCCAGCGCAAGTGCCTAAATAGCATTTTCCAGTTCCGCAATCGCGGCGGTACGCTGTTGCTCGTCTCCCACGATATTGGCACCATTCAATCGATTTGCAGTCGCGCCATCTGGCTTGAAGATGGGAAGATTCAGGCTGAGGGCGACTGCACCAATGTCATCATGGCGTATCAGCAGCATGTCACTGCCAAGGAAAACGCCAAGAATCGACAGCGCACGGAAGGGTCAGTAGCGCAGCAGAGTGACACTTCGTTTGATCATGGTAGCCTGGGCCGTTGGGGAGACGGTGAACTGCGTATTACGCGCGTTCAACTGTCTTCGTCAGGGGACGAGGAGAAGTCCAATTTCTTTACCGGTGACGAGCTACGCATCCACCTGCACTACAGGTGCGAACAACGCATCGCAAGGCCGGTGTTTGGGCTTGCCATCCATAGCCAGAGCGGCGTCAATGTCTATGGCCCCAATACGAAAGTCGGCGAGATGGAGATTCCATACGTAGAAGGAGAGGGGACCGTTATCTATTCGATCCCAAAGTTGCCGCTTCTGGAAGGCGGCTATACCGTCTCTGTGGCTGCAGTCAACTACGAAGATACTCGTACCTTTGACTATCACGATCGTGCTTATCCATTTCAAGTGTACCCCGGCACGCACTCGAGGGAATATGGAATGGTTGCCCTCGACGGCGAATGGCACTGGGAGCAGCAGACGACCCCACTAAGAGATGAACCGGAGAGCGTAGGTGCATGGCAAGCCTGATGGATCCTACAGACGCTGCTGAAGCCGCACGCGGCGATCGTTCTGGCCTGGACTACGACTTCCTGCGCTATATGGGCGTTCGGCCGGAGGTGCAGCGGGAGATCCAGGAGTTCTATCTTCCGCATTTCACTGCCCGCCACAAGGTTCTCGATCTAGGCTGCGGAGATGGGGATTTCGTTCGGATGCTTGTTGAGCAGGGGATCGAGGTCACAGGCGTCGACTCCGATGACAAGGCGTTCGTCGCGGCCGAGGACAACGGATTGCCAATCGTTCAGGATGACGTCTTTCGGTTCCTTCGCGCTTTGTCGCCCAACACCGTCGACGGTATCTTCTGCGCTCACCTCGTGGAGCACTTGGCCTACGACGATGTGATCGAGTTGATCGGGTTGAGCTTTGAAGCGCTGATGCCCGGGGGCGTCATCGTACTCGCAACTCCGGATGTCCGATCTCTTTTCTCGCATCTAGAGATGTTCTATTTGCACTTTGGACACATAAGCTTCTATCACCCCAGACTGCTCTGTTTCTTTCTAGAGCACGCAGGATTCGAACATGCAGAATACGGAACGAACCCGCGCACGGCGTCGCCCCTGCTAGGCGAACTAAATCAGTTGCAGGTAAACACCTCCGCCAGAGATGTGACATTTGGACACGAGATTCCACCGCAGGGGGCATCGTTCCTCCACAGAGCCAGCTACTCGCTGAAGCGTCGTCTGGCCCGGTGGCTCGTGCAGCCCTTCCTTGACGAATTGACCATCAGTGTGAACAGAGAGATAGAGGTCACGCGGTCTGATCTGCGTACTCTGGCCGCGGCGATGCAATCACTTAATGGCCCGTTCGAGTGCTTCGCACTTGCTTATAAGCCCGACCCCACTTCTTCGTCTTCCACGCGGCTGCCAATATCGAAATGATGCAGATCTATTACCGGATTCTGGATGCGGTCGCGCCTCCGCTCAGCATCCGCAGACAGTTTCTTTTTCTGTGCCGTCAAATTCCCCGCGTACTGTTGCGGCATGGGCCGGGCGATGTCTTGCGGCGAACAGGGAAAGCGTTCCTCCGGTATTTCAATACCGGCGCCCTTGTGGTTCCAATCAAAGACCTTGATCAGGCCGCAGGCGAGGCACAATGGGAACCGATCTCCTACGCCGAGTGGATCGCAGCGACTGAGCCGCGGGACGATGCGCTTGCACTTCAGCGGATACTATCGCACGAACTCGCGTACCGTCCGCTCATCAGCTTCATCGTTCCCATCTTCAACCCGCCCGGCAGCATCCTGGAAACCACGATTGCGTCCGTGTTGGCACAAACCTACCCACACTGGCAGTTGTGCCTGGCTGACGGCGGATCCACCGATCCCCATATTTCGGCTGTTCTTGACTCTCATCGTGGCGACGAACGCATCGCTACTACGCGTCTGGATCGAAACCTGGGCATCTCGGGTAACTCGAATGCAGCGCTATCGCTCGCCGACGGTGAATACGTCGTCCTATTGGACCATGATGACGTCCTGTCGCCAGACATGCTGTTCGAAGTAGTCTCACTTCTCAACCGCTATCCTGATACGGATATCGTCTATTACGACGAAGACCTAATTTCCGCTGACCGAGAAGTGCGAGAGCCATTCTGGTTCAAACCGGAATTCTCGCCGGACCTCATTCTCTCCGCCAATATGCTGATGCACGGCGTGTTCCGTCGATCGCTCGTTCTTGACGTTGGCTGCTTTGACTCTTCGACAGATGGGGCACAGGATTGGGATCTGGCGCTTCGTTGTTCGCGCCGTACCGCCAGCATTCGCCACATTCCCAAAGTGCTGTACCACTGGCGGAAGGCGCCCGGATCGAGCGCCATGGATCCGAACGCTAAGGCCTGGGCGACCGACGCTCAAGCCATAGCACTCAAACGTCATATTGAAGCGACTGACGGCGTCCTTCCCAGCGTGGAAATCCCGTACCTAGGAAGCACCCGAATCATTTGGCCGCATACCGACGTGCGCGTGTCCATTATTATTCCCACCAAGGACAAGCGCGACGTGCTTCATGCTTGCGTGGATTCAATTCTCACCACGACGGCTTATACGAACTATGAGATCATCCTGGTAGATACGGGTAGCGTTCTTGAGGAGACGCAGGCTTACTACGACAACCTCCTCGCCCAGCACAGCAACATCAAGCTCCTTCATCAGTCTGGGCCGTTCAACTACTCCCGCGCCAACAACTCGGGCGCAGCGGCCGCCACAGGGGAGTTGTTGCTGTTCCTCAACAATGACACGAAAGTAATAGAGCCGGACTGGTTGCACGAACTGGCTGGCTGGGCGTTGCGTCCGGGCGTCGGAGTAGTGGGGGCCAAGCTGCTACTTTCGAACGGAGAGATACAACATGCCGGTGTCGTGATCGGTCACTCCGGACCGGCCAGCCACATCTTCAGGCATGCACCGGACCATACTTTCGGCATTTTTGGTTCAACCGACTGGTACCGCACCTACGCAGCCGTTACCGGTGCCTGCATGATGGTACCTGCACACATATTTCGGGCGATCGGCGGTTTCGATGAGGTATACAGGTTGGTATTCAGCGATGTCGAATTCTGTCTGCGCGTTGGAGAGGCTGGTTTCCGCACGGTCTACACGCCCTATGCGCACCTGATTCACAATGAGGGAAGTAGCCGCGGCTTTCATCTCCCGCCCAGTGACGTGCTTCGGGGCATCTGTCAGATGCTGCCGGCGATTAGGCAAGGAGATGGACATTTCAATTCCAACCTCTCCCTGCGGCAGGCGCTGCCGGCGCTGGCCCGGCTAGACGAACCTACGTCGTTCCAGTCCCTTTTCGAGGTCATGGGCGCCTATGGGTTGCTTCCACAACGCCCGCCCGACGTCGAAACGCCGTCCATAGAGACGGTTGATCTGGCCCAACCCGTCCCTTGGCCCGACGCAAAGTCAACTCCATACAACCGCAAACTGGACGACCTTACGGCCCTGCTGGTAGTCGATGATCTGAGCTGGATCGGTACGTCGGTTCATGCAACCATACTTGCACAAGCCTTTACAGCCATGGGTATACGCACGTCGGTGATTTCGCCCGAAGATGGGCCGCTGCGAGACGCTTTCGCGATCGCTGGCGCCAGCGTCGAGATCGCATCTTCATCGCAGTATCCGCAGCAGAAAGGTGGCATCCTGACAAGAATCGACACAGGCGCGCTTACCAGGGCGATGCACAGTAATGATCTCGTCGTAGTAAACGGCATCGCGGCATCACTCGCAACCATAGTAGCTGCGGCGTTTGGTAAGCCAAACATTCTTTGCTTGGCCGAACGCGATTCTCATGCTTGTCTCTCCACCCAATCGGCCATCGTGCGTGATGCGCTAAGTCATGCCGATCACATTGTACTATGGGGTAACCGTCTAGCTGACCTATACGACGACCTGATCCCGCAAGAACAGATATCTGTCATCCCCTTAGGGTTGGCAGAACAGACTATCGCCGCTGGTAAGGTCGACGTTCATGATTCGCTGCGAGCTGTAATCATGAAAGTCGCTAATGTCGGCCAGCATTCCGAGGCAATACACGCAAACCAATGATGGACCCTGGGCTGGACAAACCAACGCTCCTTATCTGCCATGACATAGTAGGTGATTCCATGGCCGGGCCGGGTATCCGCTACTACCAGTTGGCCCGCGTGCTGGCGAAACATGTCGATACCGTGCTCGCCGTGCCGGAAGGCTCCGACACCAGACAAATCGCGCGGGAGGTTCCCTGTATTCACTACCGCGCCGACAACTGGGAAACGTTGCGTCCTCACGTAGAGCGCGCAAAGACATGCATATTTGCCAGCGAGGTCGCCGGCTGGTTTCCTCAACTAGCACAGTCGGACGCCTATTTGGTAGTGGATGGCTACGATCCGCTGCTTGCCGAATGGCTGGCCCTGTATGGGGATAAGAACCAAGACCGACCCGCGGATTGGCGAGACCGGCTGGCCAAACTGCACCGGCAATACGAGATCGGTGACCTTTTTCTGTGCGCCTCGGAACGCCAGCGGGACTGGTGGCTTGGACTACTGGAATCGAACGGACGCATCAATCCGGCCACCTACGGCGCGGACCACTCGCTGCGCAACCTGGTTGATGTCGTCGCCTATGGACTGCCTGGGGAAAGTCCAATTCATGACCACTCCGTAGTCAAGGGGATTTGGGACGGTATCGGTGCCGGCGACAAAGTGATTTTGTGGGGCGGAGGGCTCTGGTCCTGGCTCGACCCGGTCACCGCGATACAGGCCGTGGCGCTCGTATACCAGGAGAGACCCGACGTGCGTCTCGTATTCCCAGGAACACGCCACCCGAATGCGAACGTGGCCACGTTGCCATCCAAGCTGCAAGACGCCCGCTCGGCGGCCGCCGAAACAGGATTGATGGACAAAGCGATATTCTTCGGCGAATGGTTGCCGTATGCCGACTGGCAGAACTTGCTCCTGGAAAGCGATCTGGCCCTGACGCTACATTTTGATACGTTAGAGACTCGCTTGGCGTATCGTAGCCGTCTCCTCGAATATATCTGGTCGCGTCTGCCCATCATCGCCACCGAGGGCGATACAGCGGCCGATATCGTAGCACGCAATTCGCTTGGCACCGTGGTACACTACGAAGACGTGGAGGGCGTTGCTTCGGCTATTCTGGAACTCCTCGACAAGGGGGTTCCGGCAACGAATTTCGATGTCTGCATTCAGGAGATGAGTTGGCAGCGCGTCGCTGAGCCACTCATCGCTTTCTGCCGCAGTCCATGGCGCGCAGCGGACAAAGATAGTGAGGCCTATAATCCCAGCCTATGGGCGCAGCTTGAGCAGGAACGCTCTCACTGGGAAGGGCTGGTGCAGGCGTACGAAAGTGGTCGCGCGATGCGCGCTATGAAATGGTTTGACCGTCAGAAGCGCCGGCTGTTCGCTCCTTCCGATGCAGCCTCGGTGCAGGATGAAAACCGTTCCTAAGGGAAAAGTGAGTCGACGTGGAAAGTCCACGCCAAACCAACATCGCCGTCATCATTCCCGTGCTGAATGCGCGCGACGATCTGCCGGAATGTCTCACTGCGCTTAGCCGGCAGCAGGATGTCCGCTTCGACACCATTGTCGTCGACAACGGCTCTACTGATGGTTCAGCAGAATATGTTGCCGAACAGTGGCCTAACGTATTGTTAATATGCAATTCCTCCAACGTGGGCTTTGCGCGGGCCTGTAACCAGGGTATTGATGCGGCAGGGGAAGGCTCGATTCTCGTCCTCCTCAACTCCGATACCCAGGTGTTTCCGGACTGGCTTTCAACGCTGGTTGCGCCCATGAAGGCCGATGACTCCATCGGCATCACGGGCAGTAAGACTCTGTATCCAAATGGCGCCATTGAGCATGCGGGCGGACGCGTCGATAGCCGTGGCATCGGCCACCATATCGGACAAGGCGAACGGGAGCGCGGTGAGTTCAATCATATGCGGGAGGTCGATTATGTCACTGGAGCGTCCCTAGCGATCTCTCCCGTCGCCTTTCGCAGAGTCGGCAAGCTCGATGAGATGTTCTCCCCCATATACTACGAGGATGTAGACTGGTGCTATCGTGTACGTCGCGCCGGCTACCGCGTAGTGTATGCACCTCATAGTCGCTTGATCCACAAGGCCAACAGTACCATGCTCCATCGCGGCTACGAGAGTGAATACATGGTTCACCGCCTCCGACTTCGCTTTCTCCTGAAGCATTGGTCGCTCGATGAGCTGGTGGATACCTTTATTCCGGCCGAGCGGCGCTGGCTAAATAGCCTTGGGTGGCAAGGGGAAGAAATCATCGCTGCGATGCACCGGGCATACCTCTATCAATTCCTCCACCTCGATGAAATCGTCACCGCGCGCCAGGCGTCATTTCCTAAGGCCGAAGAGGAGGTGGACGGACTTGCCGCAATCCTGCTCGGACTGCGGGCTGTGTATCCGTTACGTCCCGCCAGCCTGGTCAATTCACCCGGCGCCTTTGCAGCAGGCAATCGACCGGCCATCCAGCCTGACAGGTTTTCAAAAATGGTGGCGGGATTCCGCCGGCGTTATCCACGGGCGTCTCGATCCGCCCTCTTCTCGCCCATTACACGTCTGCTCGTGCAGCTCACCAATCAGCAGCAGCTCGCCAACGTACTCGTTGAATACATACGGGAGAATAACCGCGAGATCTCTGAATTGGCCCAGGAAGTGGAGGTGCTGAAAAAGCAGATCGCCGAGCACCAGGACGCCGGCGAATAGGCAGACAGTCGCCAACCATGCGTGTACTATTCGTGTGCAATCATTTCCCGCCCGACTACACGGGCGGCGCCGAGGTGTCCCTTTATCACACCTGCCGCGGGCTGATGGCCGAAGGACTGGCCTGCCGCGTACTGCACATCAACAATCGCCGCTCCACTACAGACCAGCAATGGCACGACGTCGACGGAATTCCGGTGCACAGAATACAGTTTGCCACGCGCTGGCCATGGCAAGAGGTCGTAGACCGCCGCATCGTTGCTGCAGTGCGCCGTGAAACTCAGGACTTCCGCCCTGACCTAGTCCATATTCATAATGTGTCCGGGTCCTCGCTGGCGCCCTACGTTGCCTGTGCCGAAGAATCAATCCCCACTGTCGGAACCTTGCACGATTATTGGCTGCTGTGCCCCAACAACCTGCTCTATCGTGAGGACGGCACGACATGTGATCCGGCTCAAAATTCGGAAGGCTGCGGTCGCTGTTTCCGGCGCTACGATTACTGGGCAGATGTGCCTGCGCGGCGGAGCCTCTTCGCCCGGCTGACGCGTGACGCACGTCTGTTCATCTCACCCAGTCAGGCGCTCATCGCGGAGCACATAGCCGCAGGCTACTCGCCCGCCCGCTTCCGACTCGTTCAACACGGCATCGAAGACCGGCCAGTCCCAGCGGAAGGTATCTCTCCGGCTGTGGCCGGCGCCTGCGTAGCGGCAGAGACGCGTCCTATGTTGCTCTTCGCCGGCGGAGGGGTGGAGATCAAGGGTGCAAAGACTCTGTTGCGCGCGCTGCCAATATTGCAGGATTCAGTCAAGGACGTGCTGGTCGTCATCGCGGGTGGCGGAGACGCAGCGACGCTACAGGCGTTTCGACGTGCCGGCCCCAGTGTCCAGATGTTGGGAAAAGTGCCTTTCCTGCAGATGCGGGCATTGTACGCCGCGGCGGACCTCGTCCTCTTTCCATCAGTCTGTCTTGACAACTCACCGATGGTCATCTACGAGGCCTTTCAAACCGGTACGCCCGTGGTTGGATCTTCCATAGGAGGTGTACCGGAGCTTGTACGCTGCGATGAGAGAGGTTATCTCTTCGCGCCTGACGACGCTGACGGCATGGCACGACACGTAACGCAACATTTTGCCAAGAGCGCGGACGCACGGAGACGCATGCGCCACGAATGCCGCCGATATGCTCATGATCAGCTATCGTTGGCCCGTCATGTCGCCGCCATACGACACGTGTATGACGAGGCGCTACAGTAATGCATATCCTGCACGTGTGTCATCAATACTGGCCCGCCGTCGGCGGCGCGGAGCGGTATATGACCGAGTTGTCGGAAGAGATGGCTTCCCGCGGACACGAAGTGGATGTGTTCACGAGCCGTTCGACCGACTATATGACATGGGCAAACAGCCTGCCCGAGCAGGACCGAGTGGGCGGTGTAGATGTGTTCCGGTTTGCTAGTCTACGACGACGCAGATACACATGGCACGCTCTGGACTTCGGTGTGCAGGGATACGCCCGCTCTCGCCGGCGGATCTATGAACCCTTTGTTTTCTATGGCAACGGTCCGGTATCGCCTGCGCTTGCCGGTACGCTACTGCAGCGCGTCCGCAATTACGATCTCGTGCATATCGCCTCGCTGCATTACGCGCACGCATGGACCGCGTTTTGGTTGGCTACCCGACATAACGTACCGGTGTGCCTAACGCCGCTGGCGCATATCGGCCAGCCGGAGACGTACGACGTCGGCTACATGCGCCGTATGCTGCGCGACAGCGACGCGGTATTCGCTATGACCGACGCGGAACGGCGTCTGTTTTCCACAGAGGGGCTGAACGACCACGCAACCGTGACAGGCGGCGGGTTGCGTTTGGAGCGACATCCACCTGTGAGCCGTGCGGCAGCACGAGCCCGCTTCGGCCTATCCGATGACGCCTATGTGGTTCTCTTTTTGGGGCGCAAGGCAGCATACAAAGGGCTCGAGAACTGCATTCAGGCGATCACCGAATTGCGGTCTACTCGGAAGAACGCGGTACTGCTCGCGGTCGGACCGGAGACTGAATATTCCGAGCGATTATGGAGGAGGCGTGGAGAGCAGGAAGGAATAGTAGTGAGGGGGACCGTCTCGGACACGGAACGCTTAGCGGCACTGAGTGCATGTGATGTGCTGGCGTTGCCGTCCAGCGGTGAATCTTTTGGCATCGTATATCTCGAGGCATGGGCCTATGCAAAGCCCGTAATCGGCGCTAATATTGCCGCGGTTGCTTCCCTAATCGATGACGGTACTGACGGTCTCCTCGTCGAGCCCAACGACACGCGGCAATTGGTGCAGCGCCTTGCCGCATTGTCTTCGCAGCCGGACTTAGGCCGCCGGCTTGGTGCAAGCGGCCACGAGAAGCTGCGTACGCGCTATACATGGGCCCGTATTGGCGACATCGTCGAAGGCGCATACGCAAGAACGCTGCGCAGCCGCGCGACAATGAACGGGGTGACCGCATGCACGTGAGTTTGGTAACCACGGCAGCCGGATATCCGGCCACCGAATCGGTGGCCCATTTGGTGCGCGTGCTGTTGCGTCGCGGAGATTCTGTGCAGGTCTACACGACCGGACAAGCAGACGGTCTCTTAGAGACACTTCCGGACTCCGCGCACGTACTTCGCAAAGCCGACGTCGGGTCTCTTGCCCAACCCGATTTTCGCTCATCGGACCTATTTATCTACCACTGTGCAGTATTCGAACCGGTCCTGGAAACACTGTTGTCCCTGGAGCGCGGGGTGGTGGTCCTGTGGCTGCAATGCCAGAATGACCCTGCGGAGGGCGCAAGCCTGGACGAACGCTTCGTGCGTCTTGCCAGTGCAAGCGATATCGTAGTTGTGGACAATCTGCAGTACGAAAATAGCCTGCTCGCTACTGGCGCGGCTGACACGGCACGCACTGCGATGGTTCCGCCGGCCGTGTCGTTGGCGGACTATTCACCAGGCCCCGTTGACTCGGACTTGCGACGGAACCTCAACTTGTTGGGCAAGCGGGTACTGCTAGCGCAGCTTCCGCTCGCCGGTGCAACGAGTGTGCTGAATGCAGCAACGGCGCTTCTGGACGGTGTGCAGTCGCGGTGCAGCAACGCTGTGCTGTTGATTGCCTGGTCGACGCAAGACATAGAATCCGCCTTTGGGTCCGTAGGCGATCGGGATGACGTACTCATCCTTCCTCCGGACGCTGACCTGCGTTCGGTCTACCGCCTGGCCGACCTATTTCTAGAGACCGGCCATAGCTGCACGGCAAGACAGCACGCCCTGGAGGCGATGGCGTGCGGGACGCCCGTGCTCGGCCGAGGGCCCGATGGATCGTACAGTGAGGAAAGTGCACTGAAGGCGCTCTGCGATGACGCCGCCTATGGAAAACTCGTACGGGATAGTCTCGAAACCGCCACAGATCACTCTCTAGAAAGCTTTGCACAAGCGTGGTCTGAGGTACTTGCTAAAGCTTGCGGCTGGCTGCCAGTGCGTCTCACTCCCGAGTCGTCCTCCGGCAAACAGGCGATTCTGACGGGAAGCGGTGGCGTCATCGAAAGAACGGACGCTGCGTCCGCCGCTGCCACGCTGGGTATCGACTTGGAGCAGCTCAAGACCTTGGCGAATGTGACGCTGCCAGACTACGAGGTACGATCGCCGACACCGATGTTCGGACCTCTGATCGCTTGGATACGGCGCAACTTGACGTCTCATCTGCGCAAACCTTACCTCGATCCTACACTGGATCGCCAGGAGGCGTTCAACCTGCGAGCCGCCAATGTCCTAGAAGATCTGGCGCATCAGCTGGCTGCCTATGAACGAACGGTCGGCGAGCAGGCTGCGCGTTCCGCCGCGGTCAATGCACGGGTGCTACAGTTGCAGGAGAAGGCGCAAGGCGAACTGGTAGCTATCCTAGATACCGACGGGATCGACGCGACAACTCGGGCGCAAGTGGACGCCGTCCTCACGGTACTCGAACGGATGCGACCGCTGTTGGAAGGATCGGGCGTCGAGAAACAGGTCGAAGGATTGAAAGGTGACTGAATTCGAGACACCGCAACTCGCAGTCGGCATCGACGTGGGCGCCACTAAGATAGCGGCCGCGCTCGTAGACCGTCGGGGTGATGTCGTCGAGGAACGCCTTACAGCTACGTGCGCAAGCGAAGGCCAGCAAACCGTGATCGGCCGCATAGCGGCCGTAGCACGAGATCTCTTGCACACGGCGCCCAAACCCGTCGCCGGAATTGGCATCGGCACGCCCGGGTATGTGGATCCCGTATCCGGTATAGTTACAAATGCGGTTAACCTGGGCTGGACAAGGGTCGACTTGGTGAACGAGTTGAGCGCAAGTCTGTCAGAGCAAATGCCGGAAGGCGCGGGAATCTGGATCGAGAACGACGCCAATGTGATGGCCCTGGGCGATTATCACTACGGCGCCGCGGAGGGCTGCGGAAATTTCGTCTATGTCAGCATTGGGTCCGGGCTGGGCAGTGGAATCATTTTAGATCATAAGTTAGTCGGCGGCGCAGAATATCACGCAGCCGAACTCGGACACCTCTCCCTCGACCCGAATGGGAGACTTTGTGCCTGTGGCATGCGCGGTTGCGTGGAGACGGTCGTATCCGGTCCGGGCATCCTGGCGACGGCCAAGGAGCTGCTGACGACAGGCGATCCATCGTCGCTCAACGAACGCCGGCGGCTAACGCCCAAGGACGTCGTCGAGGCCGCCTCCCAAGGGGACCCACTCTCCCTGCGTGTGTTTGATGTTACGGCGCAATGGCTGGGACAGGCGCTCGCCCCCTGTATTGCGCTGCTCAATCCTGCACGCATCGTGATTGGCGGGGGGATGGGCTTGGCGGCCTTCGACCTGCTCCATAACGGCGTGTTCCACGAGTTGGAGCGCCGCATCCTGCGCGACAGCTACGCGCATATGCCCATCGTGCCATCTCAGGTACATTCCAGTGCAGTGGGCGCTTCCGCATTGGTGTGGCACGCAGTCCAGAATAGCCATGCAGCCTGAGAGTGCGACGACTGCTCACAGCCCGCTGACGGACGCATCATTCGAACAGGGCTTACGCGCGCTGCGAGAAGCCGATGAACGTCTAGCGGATGTCTACCTTCGGCTGGGGCCGCCGCCGTTTTGGCAACGCGATCCAGGGTTCCCAACCCTGCTCCGCATCATTCTCGAGCAGCAGGTATCACTCGCTTCGGCGCTGGCCACGTTTCGCCGGGTCGCAGAACTAGCAGATCCGCTCACGCCGCGCAACTTCCTAGCGTTGAGCGACGAAGAACTGCGCGGGGCGGGTTTCAGTCGTCAAAAGACGGCATACGGACGAGCGCTGGCACGAGCGTTGCTTGACGGAGAACTGGACCTGGATGCGCTTCATAGCCTGGCCGATGATGATGTCCGCGAAAGCCTGACGTGCGTGAAGGGCATCGGTCCTTGGACTGCGGAAGTATATCTGCTCATGGCCTTGCGCAGACCGGATGTCTGGCCCACGGGTGATTTGGCCCTTGCGGTTGCGGTACAAGAAGTGCTTCGTTTGCCCGAGAGACCCGGACCGCAAGAGCTGGAAGCGTTGGGAAGCGATTGGAGGCCTTGGCGGGCTGTTGCCGCCAGGCTGTTCTGGCACCACTATCTGAGCACGGAGCGCATTGACGGGCGTGGGAACAGGCGCGCCGGCCGCATATCGAATGCCGTTCAAGGAGAGAAATCTAGTGGCTAATGTAGTGGTCACCGGCGCCGCCGGCTTTGTCGGTTCGCATTTGAGCGAGCAACTTATCGCACGCGGCCACAGCGTAGTCGGTATCGACGCCTTCATCCCCTACTATCCTCGATCACTCAAAGAGCGGAACCTGACTCTCCTCCTGCAGGAGCCTAAGTTCAGTTTCCACGAGGCGGACCTGCGCAAGGCTGACCTCCAGCCTCTTTTAGAAGATGCCGACGCGGTGTTTCACCTGGCAGCTATGGCCGGTCTGTTGCGCAGCTGGCAGGAGTTCGATGACTATGTGTCGTGTAACATTAACGCCACGCAGCGCCTGCTAGCTGCAGCTTGCGATGTAGGCGTTCCGCACTTTCTGCAGATCTCGACCTCGTCGGTTTACGGGCGCTTTGCGACAGGTGATGAGGAATCGCCCCTGGTCCCGATTTCACCGTATGGCATCACAAAGTTGGCCGCCGAAAACCTTTGCCGGGCATATGCCGAGAACTATGACCTTCCTGTCACGATTCTGCGGCTCTTTTCCGTCTACGGACCGCGGCAACGACCCGACATGGGCTACAACATCTTCATCCGCTCCATCCTGCAGGACGAACTAATTACAGTCGACGGAGACGGAACCGACAGCCGCAGCAACACCTATGTTACGGACTGTGCGCACGGGTTGATTCTAGCTTTCGAGCAACCAGAGAAAAGCAGCGGACAAACGTTCAACATCGGTGGCGGAGAAGAGGTATCCGTCAATCAGGTACTGCAGACGTTGCAGGAGCTCTCAGGGCGAGAGGCGCGCATTGCTCATGGCCCCCGCAGGCCGGGCGATCAACGACGCACGGTGGCTGACATTTCCAAGGCAACGGAACTGCTTACCTATCACCCTTCCACAACGATAGTCGATGGGCTGGCCTCGCAGTTGGCGTGGCAGAGGCGCGTGCTGGACCTGGATACAAATCGGTAGACCCAGTCTCGGCTTGGTTTACGTGTACGAGTTCAGTTTCTCTTTGAGCACATGGACCTGGGGTTCGGTGATGTGGCTACCATCGGGAAACACGAGTGTCGGTACGCTGCGGTATCCCTTATTTAGCGACATCACGCGTTCGGCGGCGGCGCTATCGGCAGCAATGTCAACTTCCAAGTAGCTCACCTGCATGGACTTCATTACTTGCTTAGCTCGCCAACACGCGGGGCACCACTTTGTTGTGTAGATGACGATATCGATGTTGTTATTGCCCATGGCACCCAATCTTTTTTGACCTCTTCTCAATCAAATTGACCGCAATGGCCGTTTCGAGCCTGCGACATACCCATATGTGTGCTGCAAGTGTACCCTGAACGCTGTGAATCTCCGATACGCGCGAGGTGACCAGTACACTTTTGCAGGGTGTGGGCTGAGCACCGACGCCCGTAGATCGATTCCTGTACTTTTTGGATATAGCCGCCCATCGGGTAGAGTGATTTCAATCGTCACTGTTTGATGCTCCTCCTGGAAAGGCATCCGCATGACCACGCGCGTCACTCCTCCTCGTTCATCACTTACAGCGGCCGATATGCGTTCAGTTGCCGCCGAGAATCGGGACCTGGCCGAAGAATTCAAGCACGTCGTGCAGGGAGAGGTCCGTTTCGACGGATTCTCGCGCATGCTGTATAGCACCGACGCCAGCTTGTACCAGATACAGCCCATCGGTGTTGTCATCCCGCGTAACGTCGAAGATGTGCAGGCGGTGGTAGAAATAGCGGCCAAACGTAAGGTGCCGGTGCTTGCTCGCGGCGGCGGCAGCTCCCTGGCCGGGCAGGCGGTGGGCGCGGCCGTGATCCTAGATTTCAGCAAGTTCATGGATCGAATCATCTCGCTGGATCCAGAGGCGCGCACCGTACGAACTGAACCTGGAATCGGCGTCACCGCGCTCAATGATGCACTCGCTCCTCACGGCATCATGCTAGGGCCGGATCCAGCCAGCGCGGACCGCGCCACCATCGGCGGCAGCGCAGCCAACAACGCTACCGGCAGCCACAGTATTTTGTACGGCATGCTGGCCGATAGCGTCTTGGAGACAGGCGTTGTCCTCTCCGACGGCTCACTCGCCCGGTTTGGCCCTCTCACGCCAGACCAGCTACCTTTGATGGCGAAGCGAGACGGCCTCGAAGGGTATATCTACAAGCGCATTCCCGATCTGGTGCGTGAGTCGCTGGACGACATTTTGGCCCACTTTCCGAAACATTGGCGAAGAACCTCCGGATACAGCCTGGACAGGCTGGCTGCTGCTCTGTTGCCTTTGGACCAACGAGCGCTCTTGAGCTTCGATTCGCGCTTCAGACCGGCAATATGTGACCCGCGTAACATAGACAGCTTCAACCTCACGCAGCTCATGACGGGCAGCGAGGGTACCCTGGCCGTCATGACCGACTTGACCATGCGGCTCGTGCCCAGGCCGACGCGCACTGCATTGGCCGTCATACACTTCGATGACGTGGTCGCTGCCTGTGCTGCGATACCGGATATCCTCGAGACTGAACCGAGCGCATCAGAACTGCTGGACAAACAACTAATGGATTTGGCGCGCGCCCAGCCTGAGTGGGCGCGCCGATTGGACTTTGTGGAAGGCGATCCGGCCGCTGTGCTCCTCACTGAATACTATGGCGAAAGCGAGGCAGAGCTGGAAGCCAAACTGAACAGGCTGCACGCTCATCTAGCCGCCAAGGGCTTCAGCGGTGCGTACCTGCGCATCATGGACGCAGCCCGCCAGAAACGCGTTTGGTCAGTCCGCAAAGCCGGCCTCAATCTGCTCATGGGTCAGCGCGGAGAATACAAACCGGTGCCCGGTATCGAGGACGTCAGCGTTCCGCCGGAAAGGCTGGCCGAATACATCGCCGACATACTCGCCTTCTGCCGCCAACAGGGCGATATTCCAGCGGTTGCCATCTATGCTCACGCCTCAGCCGGTTGCCTGCACGTGCGACCGTTGCTCAATACGAAGACCGCCCGCGGGGTCGAATTGCTACAGGTTTTGGGGTCGTACGCCTGTGATCTAGCCATGTCGTACGGCGGCGCGATGAGCGGCGAGCATGGCGATGGATTGGCGCGTAGCCCTCATAATATCAAGCTGTTTGGGCCGGCGCTCTACGCAACGATGCAGGAGGTAAAGATAGCCTTCGACCCGGACAACCTGATGAACCCGGGGAAGATCGTCAATGCTGCGCCGCTCACACAAAACCTTCGCTATGGCGAAAGCTACGAGACCATCCAATTGGACACGGTCTTCGACTGGAAAAAGGATGGCGGTTTTGCCGAAGCAGTCGAGATGTGCAATGGCGCCGGCGTCTGTCGCAAGATCGATATCGGGAACATGTGCCCTACCTTCATGGCGACCAGGGACGAAGCCGATAGCACGCGCGGGCGCGCAAACGCGTTGCGAAATGCCTTGGCGGGTCGAGTGCCGCACGAACAGCTCTTCTCCGAAGATACCTACGAAGTAATGCACCTCTGCATGGGTTGCAAGGCCTGCAAATCTGAATGTCCCTCAGCCGTAGACATGGCAAAGATCAAGTTCGAATATCTCGTCCAGTACTTCGAACGGCATGGAACGCCTCTCTTCAACAGGCTCATGGGACTGTTGCCCGTTATCGACGAACTGATATTTAGGTTCGCCAAGCCATTCATACCGCTCATCAATTGGGGCATGGGTACGCCCATTGCGAAGTACATATTCTCGTTGATAGGGATCGACCCGAGAAGGTCTATGCCTACCTACGACAACGAAACGTTCGAGACATGGTTTCGGCGCCGAACCACGAACCGACGCAAGGCGCCGGTGACCACACACTTCCCCAATGGTCCGGTGATCATCTTTCATGACACCTGGGTCAATTACAACGAGACACGGATCGGCGAGGCCATGGTGCGCGTGCTCGAGGCTGCAGGCTATCAAGTTTTCATCGCCGCAGGACGAAAGTGTTGTGGCCGTACCCTCATTACCGGCGGTCAAGCAAACAAGGCCAGGCCATGGATCGACCACAACGTTGCACTGTTGGCGCCTTATGCGCAGCGGGGCATTCCCATCGTCGGGGTCGAACCGAGTTGTATCCTGACGCTGCGCGATGAATACCTGGATTTGGCGAGTGACCCGGCGCGTGCTCGGGTGTTGGCCCAGGGCGCCTTTACATTCGAGGAATTCGTGCATAGGGAGCTACAGGAGGGGCGCTTCCGTCCGGCTTGGAAACCGGGCGCGGCCAAGGCACTTCTGCACGGGCACTGTCACCATAAAGCAATGGTAGGGAACGCTCCTACAGAAGCCGTCCTCACCGCGGCGGGCTATGAAGTCGAGGTGATTCAGAGCGGCTGTTGCGGTATGGCGGGCAACTTCGGCTATGAAAAGGCGAACTACGACCTAAGCAAGAAGATCGGCGATGAGCGGCTCTTCAGCGTGGTGCGCGCCGCGCCCGAGAGCACCACTGTTGTGGCAAGCGGCACCAGTTGCCGGCATCAGATCAAAGACTTTACGGGTCGATTACCGCTTCACTTGGCCGAGGCGCTGGCAAATCGGCTCGCCTTATAAGTCGATCGCTCGCGCGTTTGCCGACATTGCCAGTTGGCGCGCTTTGGATACAATCATCGTAAGGTGACGTCACCGCAAAATGTGGTTGGTGCTTAACCAGTGCCCATCCCGCATAAAATAAAAACGCAAACGATTGCGTCGATCGTTGAATCAGAATAGGTAGGCATGGACAACCGCATCCAACGCTATACGGTGCTGGGTATCATTGCCGTTTGCACATTGATAAGTGCCATACTGGGCGACTCACTGCTAGGGGTATGGGGCGTCGATATTGGAGAGCCGATTCCCGGCGCGTGGCGATGGCTTCTGGGCGACACGATACAGTCGTTTCGCACCCAGACCGTCGCACTCCTGGTGGGTGTAATTCTGTTGGGCTTTGCGCTGGGCGGGGTATGGTTCTTTATCGGCGCCGGTTATCGCTGGCTGCGCCGCCAGCTGTCATAATCGCGGAGAACTTTCGCTACTTCTTCACGATTTCAAGCATTGCCGCACCATAGGTCTCGGCCTTCCACGGGCCGATATCGCGTATCTTCTGCAACTCCTTCAGGTTCTGCGGGGAGCGCTTAGCGACTTCCAGCAACGTCGCATTCGCCATTACGATCTCCGGCGCTACTCCTCTCTGCTCCGCCGTCTTCGTGCGCCATTTGCGCAATGCATCGTAGCGGGCCATGATCTTTCTGTCCAGCCGATAGTCAGGCGGGCGAGCAGACTCAGGAGGCTCCGGCAGTGGGCGCCGCTGACCATCCCGTATCATTTCCAGTAGCTGCGATCCGTAGCGGTGTACGGTGGCGCGCCCGATGTGGGGCGTATTGGCCAGTTCCCGCTTTGTTGCCGGCTGGTTCTCTGCCAGTTCTGCCAACGCCTTATTACCCATGACCTTAAAGGGTGGGATATCGCGGCGCTGTGCCTCATTTTCACGCCATTGCCAAAGCGCTTCCAGCACGCCGAGATACTCCTCTGGCAACATACGTGTTTCTTTCATCTGCCACATGGTGCGGTCGGACGGTTCTCGACCCTCGAACTCTGTATCGACCAGTTGGCTGAACGCTTCCTGCGCCTCCTGCCAGCGGCCAGCGGACTGAAGTTCCGCGCTGTACTTCTCCCTCAGCGGCAAGAGATAGTGTGTATCCATTTGGGCGTAGGCGATCTGCTCCGGCTGAAGCGGACGACTGCCCCAGTCGGTGCGCTGCATACGCTTGTTCGAGGTTACGCCGAATTCCTCGTCCAGGATCGCTGCCAGGCCGACCTTGTCCTTACCGAGGATACGAGCGGCGAGTTGCGTATCGAAGAGGCGTTCTACGGCGATACCAAAATCCCGCTGCAGCACGAGCAGGTCATTGTCCGCAGCGTGCATCACGATCTCATAGGAGGGTTGAGAGAGCAGATCGGTGAGCGGCGTAATCGATTCGATAGCCAAGGGATCGACAAGATAATCCCGGATCGCGCTCCCGTCACCGTTTTCGAAGGCGGATAACTGGATCAGGCAAACCTTGGGATAGTAGCTGAAGAGGCTATCGCTCTCCGTATCGAGTGCAATTACGCGCTTCTCTTTGAGTTTCTCCGTCAGCTCGCCGAGGGCCGCCTGATTATCTATCAGTGTTGGGGCCTGCAATTTCGCATCGGGCATCGAGTGCTGCTGTTCTTAGATATACAAGATTCGTATTCTGTAATACGGTCAAGATAGTTCTGATTCGTGTAGCGAACATGCTAACGATTCGAGAACGCCTACGTGCGTGCTTATAGTACCTGTGCCGTTGTACGCTGTCAAAGGTCCGCGTGACCAACATAGGGATGCGTTACTGCACGCGAGTACCTTCGTCTATACTAGATAGCGATGGGCCCGATAACGATAGTCCTGTGGTGAGTGGGATCACTTCTGCTCACGGCATTCCGCGCTAGACCAATCGGCAAAAGAGACAATGATTCGTATACTGTACCGGCATCGCAGCGGCACTATCGTCGAAGATTGTCCGCTGGACCAATTGCAGACCGTGTTGAAGGATCCGCACTCCAGTGTGTGGATCGATCTATCTTCGCCCACCGTGGATGAATATACTCGTGTGCTTGTAGACATATTCCATTTCCATCCGCTCGCCGTCGAAGACGCTATCCAAGATGTTCATATTCCAAAGCTGGACGACTACGCAAAATACCTCTACCTCGTCTTCCACACGTTCGCACTGGGAGACGAGTACATGGACATCGACAGTCGCGAGATAGACATATTTCTAGGCGCGAATTATCTGATTACGGGGCACGTCTTGCCCAGCAACACAATCAACAATATATGGAACGTCGAGTACCACAAAGAAAAGGGGCTATCACGGGGAGTGGCGCTGTTACTATACGAGTTGCTCGATACGCAGCTCGATAGCTATATTCCCCTGCTCGACCAGTTCGAAGACCATGTCGAGGGCCTCGGAGATACCATATTCACCGCCAGACCGCGCGATGACAACCGCCTTCTCAATAGCATCCTAACGGCAAAGACCAGTGCTCTCCGTCTGCACCGTATCATCACGCCACAGCGCGAAGTGCTCAACCGGCTCGCACGCGGCGACAGCGCGGTGATCCCGCATGAGACCCGTATCTATTTCAGTGACGTCTATGATCATCTCGTGCGTCTGGCCGACTTGGTCGACAGCATGCGCGATCTGGTAAACAGCACATTGACAACCTATTTGAGCATCACCAACAACCGGCTCAATGAAATTATGAAAGTGCTGACCGTCATCTCCACAATATTCATTCCATTGAGCTTCCTGGCTGCCGTATACGGCATGAACTTCCGCCATATGCCGGAACTTAATACGACCTGGGCCTATCCGGCGGTTTGGGCGTCATTTTTCGTCATCGCGGGCGGCATGCTATTCTACTTTCGACGCCGGCACTGGCTTTAGTTGTAGCAATCTGCGCGCCGTATGTTAGAGGTAGGTTGCATCGTTTTCCACAAGGTTTCGCGTGAATTCCATACACCAATCTGGGCACGACGACTCGTCAAAGACTGGACCTAAGTTCAACAGCACGCGCCGGGACCATTCGTCGGGCGGAGTTGCTTATTCCAGGACGGCTGAAGGCGAAGACTACCAGGTAGCGCTGATCGCCACTCGCGGCTGGAAACGATGGCAACTGCCTAAAGGGTCAGTCGAGCCACAGGAGACTAGCGAGCAGGCAGCGATCCGTGAGGTAGAAGAAGAAGTTGGGCTACATACGACGCCGGAGAAGTTTCTGCGCACGATAGAGTACTGGTACTGGGACACGTATCGACGCGCAACGCCGGAGTTAGTTCACAAGACGGTCGATTTCTACTTACTTCGTGTGGTGAGCGGCGCGATCAGTGATGCATCACACGAAGTAGATGGCGCAGCATGGTTTGATCTCGAACAAGCGATAGAAAGACTCACATTCCAGGGAGAGGCCGAGGTTGTACGCTTGGCGCTCGCTGCACTCAACGGTCAAGACGAGGAGGCAAACTAGTGGAGGTTTTAGGCATTGATATTGGGGGCAGTGGCATCAAAGGCGCGCCAGTAAACATCGCCACGGGTGAGCAGACTGCCGACCGCTTTCGCGTCGAGACACCGATTCCCGCCACTCCAGAAGCCGTGGCCGAAAGCGTCGCTGAGGTGGCTCGGCACTTCGAATGGAGCGGGCCAATCGGCTGCACTTTCCCGGCTGTCGTACAGCACGGTATCGTCCATACCGCCGCCAATGTGGACGATACGTGGATCGGCGTCGATGCGGTAACACTCTTTGAGCGCACTACCGGCTGTCCGGTGCGTGTGTTGAACGATGCGGACGCGGCCGGTCTGGCGGAAATGACGCTTGGTGCAGGCAAGAATCGCAAAGACGTTGTGATGATGCTGACGTTCGGCACCGGAATCGGCTCAGCGATCTTTGTAGACGGCGTACTCCTGCCGAATACCGAACTTGGTCACCTGCAGATTCACGGTATGGATGCGGAGCACCGCGCTGCGGCCCGAATTCGCAAAGAGGAAGATCTTTCGTGGAAAAAATGGGCGAAACGGGTTGACGAGTACTTGGACCACTTGGAGTTCTACTTCTCGCCCGATCTTTTCATCATTGGTGGTGGAGTGAGCAAGAAGCAGCACAAATTCTTTCCGTACCTGACAACTCGCGCCGAAATTGTTCCCGCGCAATTGCTCAATGAAGCAGGCATCATCGGGGCGGCCATGGCCGCTCGTGATCTGGTGTCAAGCTAGTCTCAGGCTAGCTAGTTGTTGGTGCGAAACTCCCAGAGATTAGGAGGTTAGCTAACATAAGATTCGG